>VXPO01000035.1 GCA_009839505.1 Gammaproteobacteria bacterium | reverse complement strand
TGCTGAACGTCCGCAAGCACTACCGGGAGAGATGCCGGAGGAAACCGCCGGTGGTTCTGGACGGGGCGAGTTCGGGGCTCTGGTTCGATGGGTGGAAGGGACGGGAGCCGCCGCCCTTGGGCCGCTACGCCGACGCCGACCGCGATTGCGAAGTGGCCGCCCCGCACACCTGGTTGCTGGCCAAGGGCTGGCGGCGAATCGGGTTGATCGATCCGGCGGAGGTGCCGGGCGGCAGTCCGTAGGCCGAAGTCGTACGGCGGACGATCAGCGCGGTCGCATTGGCTCGCTCGGCAACTTGGCGTCCAAGGGGCGACCGCACCGAACCCGCCATGGTGCGCGCCCGCCGCTACGATGACGGCAGACGGATTCGAAACGCTGCGCCAGAGCTATTGGCCGCTGCCGGTGACCGGTAGGCGATCGTGCCGCCGGCGTTGGCGAGCAAGGCGCGGATGATGGCGAGCCCAAGGCCGGTGCCGCCCTGTTCTCGCCGGGTCGTGAAGAACGGTTCGAAGATCCGGTCGGCGTTCTCGGTACTGACGCCGGAGCCGTTGTCGACGATGTCGACAACGGTGTCGGTTCCATCGCGGCCGACGTCGACGGACAGCCAGGTAGCACCGTGCTGGCTTGAGTTGTCCGCGAGCCCCCGGAGTATCGCACCGAGGGAGTCCACGTCGATGGGCAGCACGGCATCCGGATCGCCGGCCGTGCGGATCTCGATGTCGTGGCGGAGGACGTCCTCGCCGCGGGTCAACTCGGCAATGGTGGCCGTTCCGACCGGCTTGCCACGCATGTCGGCTTGGGCGAGCTCGAGAAGGCGCTGGGTGAGAGATTCGATGCGAGCGACATCGCCGGCCAGGTTGCCTAGGAAGCGTTCGCGCTCGGCTCGGGTCATGTGATCGAAGTGGTCGGCGAGAACCTCGAGGGCGCCGGTCATGGCTGCGAGCGGAGTCTTGAACTCGTGACTGATGCTGCGAGCGAGATCGCGAACGTACCCGGTGCGCCGCTGCAGACTGGCGGCCATCTCGGAGACGCTGGCGGCTAGCTGCGCCAGTTCGATCGTGCGGTAGCGGTCCGTATCGAGTTCACTCGCATCGCCTCGTGTGATGCCTTCCGCGCTTGCCACCAGCCGGCGGATGGGGCGCACGAGAGTCCGCGACGTGAAGATCGCGGTGGCGACCACGACGGCGAACAGCAGTCCGGCGGCCTGCACTAGCAGGAAACGTTTGCTGTGCAGGGCATCGAGAATGCTGGATGGTGCCTGCGTCGCCAGTACGGCACCGATCACGCGGTCGTCGACGACCACCGGGTTGGTTACCGAAACGAGTACGGACGCGCCGCGCACCAGCACGGCCAGGGCGGGCGAGTCTTCCCCGGCGATCCTGCGCAGCCGGCTGGCAGCCATGCCTTCAAGGGCCAGCGTCACTTCCTCGGCCGCAGACAGGTCGGCACCAAGACCGTCGCTCACGGCGGCTACCACCACGCCGCGATGATCGGTCACCCAGATGTCGGCCCGGGTCTGGACATCCCCGAGGATGGGTGTAAGCGCGTGTCCGGCGGTCGCTGCCACGACGTCTGCTGTCGCCTCGGTTCCGCTGATCGGAAAGGACGGCAGCAGATCGGCATCGGCGAGATCGAGAACGGCCAGACGTCGGGCACCGGCGGATCCTTCTGGATGCAGTACGGGACGGCTGTGGGCCTCGAGGTCGTCCGGCGCGTTCTGCGGGCGCGCAGCCCCCGACGCGCCCTCCGGGCGCGCAGCCTCGAGGAATCGACTGCGAAACGACGCCGCGACGAATGCCGTCTGTGCGATCAGGGCCGATTCCGTCTGGCGTACCAGGGCGCTCTCGTAGAGGCGCAACGCCTGAATTCCCACGACCGGCAGGACGAGGACGAAGAGGCTCAGGACGATGAGAATCGTGCGCAGACGGAACCGGATCCCGGGCAGCAACATACCGCGCTTCGTGGCTCGCCGGTGTCAGCCGTTCGTCGTGGATGCCGCGGTTTCGGGGACGGCCCGCAGTCGGAAACCGACGCCGTGGACGGTCTCGATGGGATCCGCGCCCGACTGGCGCAGTTTCGCTCGCAGACGGCGCATATGGCTGTCGATGGTCCGATCGCTGACGACGCGGTGACCCTTGTAGGCACCGGTTGTGAGCGCCTGCCGGTCGAATACCTTGCCCGCGCCCCGCGCCAATGTGGCCAGCAGGCCGAACTCGGTTCGCGTCAGGGCGAGGGGATGACCGTCCATGCTCGCCGATTGGGCGTCCAGATCCATGGCCAGCGGACCCACCGAGAGCTGCCTGACGGGTGCCTCGTCCAGCGCTTCGTTGCGGCGCAGGTGCGCTCGCACGCGCGCCGTCAACTCGCGGGGACTGAACGGCTTGACCACGTAGTCGTCGCCGCCGGCTTCGAGACCGGCTATGCGGTCGAGTTCCGCGTCCTTCGACGACAGGAACAGGATCGGCACGTTGCGCCCGCCGTCTGCGATGCCATCGGCGGGTTCACGCCGGATGGCCCGGCAGACCTCCAAGCCGTCCATCCCCGGCATCAGGATGTCGAGAACCACGAGATCTGGCTTGTCGCGAACGAAAGCCGCCATGCCGGCCTGCCCGTCGGCGGCCTCGGTCACGTCGAAGCCGGCCCGCCGAAGTGCGAAGCAGACGACATCCCGGATGTGTGGGTCGTCGTCGATGACGAGTACGTTTCGCATAGGTCGCTGGTAATAAAATCAGATCATTGCAGGGTATTTGTAGATTTCATCGAAGTCCTGCCAATAGTCGGCGTAGGTCTTCGACACACAGTCCGAACCGAGAACCCGGCAGCCTCCGATCTTGCTCGCGAGTACCGACAACCCCATTGCCATGCGGTGGTCCTCGTAGGTCTCGAAATCCACGGCCCGGAGGTCGGCGGACGGATGCACAGTGACTGCGGCGTCGTATTCCTCGACGCGGACGCCGGCCTTGCGCAACTCTGCAACACCGAAGGCGATACGGTCGACTTCCTTGACGCGCAGGGTCGCTAGTCCCGTGATGTGGGTCGGTTCGGGAAGGAAGGGCGCCACGGCCATCAACGTCGGTGCGGCGTCGGGCATGTCGATCATGTCCACCTCGCCCAAGGCCCGGAGCCGAGGCGGCCCCTCGAGGGTGACCTGGGAGTCGCTCCTGTCCACGGTGGCACCGATGCGCTCGCAAAGCGCGAGAAAGTCGTAGTCCCCTTGGCGGGTTGAATCGCCGAGATTGAGCAGTTGGACGCGTCCGCCGTGGAGCGTCGCGAGCGCTGCGTGGTAGGTGGCCGCAGAGGCGTCGCCCTCGATCATGACGTCGCCTCCGCGGTAGACGGCGGGCGGTACCGTGACCGTGGACGCGTCGACGCGACGGACCTCGACGCCCCGTCTCGCCATCTCCGCCTGGGTGACGCCGATGTAGGACGCACTGGTCGTGGCACCGTGCAGGTGGATGGTAAGACCCTGGGGCAGCGCCGGCGCCATGAGCAGGAGCCCTGACAGGTACTGGCTGCTAACACCCATCGACAGGGTGGTCTCCCGCGCGGGGACTTCCGGTCCGCGGACGACAATGGGGAGCCGGCCACCGTCGTCGTCGATTTCGCAACCCATGAGACGCAGGGCGTCGAGAAGATCCGTGTTCGGTCGGTCGTAGAGTTGCCGGTGGCCCGTGAAGCGCGTGGTCGACGGGCGCAGGGCCGCGTGGGCGAGGAGCAGCCGAAGCGACACGCCGCTCATGCCGAGATCCAGTTCGATAGGACCGCGGGAAACGTGCGTCGGCGCTTCCACGCGCGCCTGCTTGCCGGTTCGTTGCACGTCCACGCCCAAGCAGGCCAGGGCGGCGAACATGGAGTCCACGTCGTCGCAGCGCGGCACGCCGTCGAGACGCGTGGGGACGTCCGCCAGGGTGGACATGAGAATGTGGCGCAGGGTGATCGACTTGCTGCCGGGCAACGTGACGTCGACCGCGAAGGGGCGTTCAACGCGCGGAATGGGCCGTGCTGTCATGGTAGGACCAGCGTCAAGGCGTTATGCCTTAGTTGCCTTCGCTCTCCTTGGCGTGCTTCGCGTCGCGTTTGCGTCCGGGACCTTTGCCGAATTTGTGACGCAGCGTGTACCAGCTTGGGTAGGGGATCGGCCTCGGATCCTTCTTCGACGTCCAGAAACGCACGACACGTCCATCGGAGAGACGCAGGGCCTTGGCCACATCCTTGTTGGAAAGCCCCTTGCTGTCCATCCAATCCCGCAGTTCCCGGGATGTTGGCGGGTACTTCTTCATCAAGGATCCGACGCGTCGTGTGTTCGGCCCGAATCCTACCAAAACAGCTTGGCGCCGGGTGCTTGAAACGGCTTGGGCTCGTTGGGCGGGTTGAGTCTCCCGGCCGGTGGCGGGCAGGCGAACTGCTACAATTCGCCGCTTCATCACCGCGAAGCGTAGGACAGGCAATGGCTGCAGCCGTAGGGGCCGATCTCGAAGCCGATCTCAACAACCTGGTCATGAGCGAGGAAGTGGAACCGCTGTACGCAGCGGTGAAGAAGTTCATCGCCGAGGAAATCGAACCGAACACCCCCGCGTACTTCGAGGCGGCGTTCGAGCACGGCGACCGCTGGAGCCTGTCGCCGCGCCAGGAGGACATCCTCGGCGCCCTCAAGGGCAAGGCCAAGAGCAACGGCCTGTGGAATTTCTTCCTCCCCGATGCCGACACCGGGGAGGGCCTGAAGAACCTCGACTACGCCTACATCGCCGCCGAGCTCGGCAAAAACCCGCTGGCATCGGAGAGCCTGAACTGCAGCGCGCCGGACACCGGCAACATGGAGGTGCTGGAACGCTACGGCACCCCGGAGCAGAAGGAGAAGTGGTTGAAACCGCTGCTCGAAGGCGAGATCCGTTCGGCCTACGCCATGACCGAACCCAATCTCGCTTCCTCCGACGCCAAGCAGATCGCGACCCAGGCGCGCCTCGACGGCGACGAGTGGGTGTTGAACGGCGAGAAGTTCTACATTTCCGGCGCCGGCGACAGCCGCTGCACGATCATGATCACCATGGTCCAAACCAGCCCGGATGCGCCGCCGCACCGGCAGCAGTCACAGATTCTCGTACCCAAGGATACGCCGGGCGTGGAGATCATCGAGCCGATGACGGTGTTCGGCCACGACGACGCGCCCCACGGACACATGCACCTTCGGTTCAACGACGCGCGCGTGCCCAAGGAGAACATCCTGCTCGGGGAGGGTCGCGGCTTCGAGATCTCCCAAGGCCGGCTCGGGCCTGGCCGCATACACCACTGCATGCGTTCGGTGGGCCAGGCGGAACGCGCCCTCGACCTCATGGTGCGTCGGGGGATGTCCCGGGAGGCGTTCGGCAAGCCGCTGGTGCAGCTCGGCAAGAACCTGGAGCTCGTATCCCGGGCGCGGATCGAGATCGAGGCCATGCGCCTCATGGTGTTGAAGGCGGCCAAGGCGATGGACGTGCTCGGCAACCGCGAGGCGCGGGTATGGGTCCACATGTGCAAGGCGATGATCCCGGAACGCACCTGCCAGATCATCGACCAGGCGATCCAGATCCACGGTGCCGCTGGCGTGTCCCAGTGGACGCCGCTCGCGGGCATGTACACCGGGCAGCGAACGCTCAGGATCGCTGACGGTCCCGACGAGGTGCACCACCTCGTGGTCGGCCGCGCGGAACTGCGAAAGTACGACGAGAACTTCGGACGCTCCTCGTAGATTCGGATTGACGGAGCACACGTTCCGATGTCCCCCGCCTTGACGGCGCGGTGCCTGGCCGTCGGGGCGTTCGCAGCTCTTGCGAGTGCGAGCTTGGCCGCACCCGCGCTGGAAGAGGTGGTGGTCCGGGCCGAAGCCTCCGTGCTGCCGGGCCATGGGGGTACCGGCAGCGTAGGCGTCGTGCATGCCGAAGCCATCGAGTTGACCCGCGCGAGCCACGTTCACGAGTTGCTCGTGCGGATCCCCGGCGTGTGGGTCTCGCGAGGGTCGGGCCACGAGCACCTGACCGCGATCCGCTCCGGTGTGTTGACCGGCGCCGGCGCCTGCGGCGAATTTCTCCTGCTGGAGAACGGTGTGCCCATCCGGCCTGCGGGATTCTGCAACGTCAACAACCTCTTCGAGATGAACACCGAGCAGGCGGCGGCCATCGAGGTCGTACGCGGCCCGGCAAGTGCATTGTTCGGCGGCAACGCCCTGCACGGCGTCATCAACAGCGTCACCGCGACTAGCGCCGAGGCTTCCCACGTCAGCCTCGAGGCGGGCCCCTACGGCTACGTCCAAGGTCGACTCGATACCGGCAGGGAAGACTGGCGATTCAACGTCCTGACCACGTCTTCGCAAGGCTATCGGGACGACACCGGCTACGGCCAGCACAAGGTCTACGGTGGCATGGATTCGGACGTGGCCGGTTGGAGTGTCTCAAGCACGGTGTCGGCGACGCTGCTCAACCAGGAGACCGGTGGCTTCGTGCGGGGGTTCGAGGCATACGACTCGGCGGCACGGGACTCCAATCCCAACCCGGAAGCGTACCGGGATGCCTGGTCCGTGCGCCTCGCGAGTGTCTGGCAGCGCGTCAATGGTGAACGCGTGGTGACCTTGACGCCCTACCTGCGGCGATCATCCATGGCTTTCCTGCAGCACTTTCTACCGGGACAGCCGCTGGAGAAGAACGCCCAGACGAGCGCCGGGCTGTCCGTTCACGTGGGGGCCCAGGGCCGCTGGCGCTGGACGGCCGGCGGGGTCGCGGAGGTGTTCCGCGGGACACTCTCCGAGCGTCAGGACGGACCGACGACCGGCTCGGCCTTCCTGGTCGCGACTCGGCCTGCCGGCACGCACTATGACTACGATGTGGTTGGCGTCACCCTAGCGTCCTACTACGACGCCGGCGTGGGCGTCGCCGGCGACGTCGAACTGGTGGCCAGCGCGCGGGCTGAGCGCAACACGTACGACTACGACAACCATCACCTGGTGGGCAATACCCGCGACGACGGCAGTGCCTGCGGTTTCGGCGGCTGTCTGTATACGCGGCCGGCGGATCGAGACGACGCCTACACGAACGTCGCCGGCCGGCTCGGCGTCGAGTGGTCGCTAGCCGAGGGTAGGATCGCGTACGCAGTGGCGGGCCTGGGGTTCCGCCCACCCCAGACCACGGAACTGTACCGGTTGCAGCGAGGCCAGACGTTGGCCGACCTCGACAGCGAGCGCGTTCGCTCGGTGGAAGTTGGACTGCGCGGTTCCTGGGGTCGACTGGCCGTCGATCTGGCGGCCTATGTCGAGGCGACTCGACACCTGATATTCCGCGACGCAAACGGTTTCAACGTCAGCGACGGCGAGACCGAGGGCCGCGGAATCGAGGCGCAACTCGGCTGGCGTGCCGGGGCGCATGCCCTCGATCTGGCGTTCGCCTGGAGTCGGCACCAATACGCCTTCACTCGGGATGTCGGCGGGCGCGAACGGATCGAGGACGGCAACGAGGTGGACACCGCGCCCCGTCGCCTGGGCAGCGCCCACTGGCGCTGGGAGGGCGAGCGGTTGACGTCCGAACTGGAACTGGTGCGCATCGGTTCGCACTTCATCAACGCGTCGAACACCGCCCGCTACGGTGGCCACACGGTGCTCAATTGGCGCGGAACCTGGGACGCGACGCCTCGCGTGCGGCTGTTTGCACGGCTCGTCAATCTGCTGGACACGGCCTACGCGGACCGCGCCGACTTCGCCTTCGGCGGCTACCGCTATTTCCCCGCCATGCCGCGTCAAGTCTACGTTGGTGCCAAGTTGACGCTCCCGTAGCGGCGACCGCGCGCCCTGCGGGCGCGTTGCGGTCGCCCTTCTTCATCAAACCAACACCGTTGGGTGACTGGCACGGACGACCACAACGGTCGCCCCCATAAGCGCTTGTCGAGCGAGCCAGTGTCGCCGCGTTGTTTCGCCGCGCCGTTTGATACGGCCTAGGGACTGCCGCCCGGCACCTCCGGATACTGTATATGTCAACAGTATTCCGGAGAAAGCGCAACTTGCCGACGTGTTTGAATGGGGCGATGTTCGGTCGGGTTGTCCACGCTTCGTCCACGGCGACGGTCCCCCATTCAGCCGAGTCGCGGTGGGCGAAGGGTGGGCAACCCGACATGCCCCGGTGATTTGAAAGGGGCGATGTTCGAGGCGTCGGCTTGTCGGCCAACGGTGTCCGCCTGGGGTTGCCCACCCCTTGACCAC
>VXPO01000134.1 GCA_009839505.1 Gammaproteobacteria bacterium | reverse complement strand
CGCAGCTAATTCTCGGGGCGACCGCGAAGCGGTCGCGTCTTGCATGGAACATCCGCAAGGGGAACGTAGTGACCCGCGGCGAATGTTCCATGATCGACGGCGTGGCTGGGCCGGAGGCGAACCCCGGCGCACAGCGATAGCGAAGCGCCGGGGACGGCTTTGGGGCGCTACGGACTCGTTCGGATCCGCGAATCCGGGTAGATCCTAGCCTTGCTTAGACTGCGTATCGCCTCCGCGCTTGCGCTCGCGATCGTCGTGATCGCTGCCTGCACCTACCTCCCGCCGCCATGGCTGGCGGCATTCTTCCTTCTGCTCGTGCTGGCCGCGGTGCGTGAGTGGGCCAAGCTGTCGGGCCTTGAAACGCGCGCCGGCTTCGTCGCCTATGCAGTGCTGATGGCGGCGGTCGTCGCGGGCCTCTGGCTCGCGCCGCACGGGTGGCGGAACGGCTTTCTTCATGTTGTTGTGGTTTTCTGGTTCGCGGCCATCTTCGTGGTCTGGAAGTACCCCGCGAGTGGGCGGTTGTTCACTTCGGTTCCGTGCATGGCGGCGATCGGTGTACTGGTCATTCCAGGGGCGTGGCTTGCCCTGGTGGAGTTGGCGGTGCTAGGTGGCGGTGCGCTTGTCATCTGGTTCCTTGCCCTGGTTGCGGCGGCGGATGTGGGGGCCTACTTCGTCGGGAGGCGATTCGGACGGGCGAAACTTGCGCCTTCGGTTAGTCCGGGGAAGACCTATGCGGGTGCTTGGGGCGGGGGCGTTGCCGCGCTCGCTTGGGGTGTCGTTGGAGCTTGGTACTTCGCTGGCGAATTCGGCGAGTTCGGCGTGCGATGGCTGGGCGCGGCCGCCGTGTTGTTCGCGGCGGGCGTCCTCGGTGACCTGTTCGAGAGCGCGTTCAAGCGTTCGCGAGGGGTCAAGGACTCGGGAGCGATCATGCCCGGCCACGGTGGCATCCTGGACCGCGTTGATGCGGTGCTGGCTGCCGCGCCGGTATTCGCGATCATAGCGGGGGGATTGCCCGGACTCGTCCCTTAAGACGCACGTCCGGGGACCGTCTTCGTGGGCAAGCTGGTATGATTCGACATGGAACCAATGCCGGATCCGGCTGGTCCAAGAATGACCAGCGGGGGTACTTCGGAGTGGGCGCCGTACGTCATTCGCTAACGCGCCTCGCGAGTACGCGAGGCCACCAAGAGCAAGTTCGAAGCGTTGTGCCACATGCAACCCGCGTGTAAACATCAGCGCCGCTCAAGAACGCTAGCGCGCCTCGCGAGTACGCGAGGCGTCAAGGAGCGACTCGGAGCGTCCGTCCATGAAATGCAACCTGACCGTTAACATCCGCCCCGCTCAAGGAAGCTAGCATCGATGCAGTGCGCGTAGGATCAGTCGATGGACTACCTGTATTACGCCTTTTTCCTCCTCGTGACGCTCGCCATCCTGGTGACGTTTCACGAGTGGGGTCACTTCGCCGTGGCGCGGCGAGCAGGCGTGCACGTCGTGCGTTTCGCTGTCGGTTTCGGCAAGCCCATCCTGTCGCGGCGCGACAAGCACGGAACCGAGTTCTGCATAGGCATCGTACCCTTGGGCGGGTACGTGCGCATGTACGATCGGCGGGATCCGGATGCGCATCAGTTCGTACCGGCCGATCCTTCCTTCGGGACATCCTACGACGCGGTCAGTCCCTGGTGGCGCATCGCCATCGCATTGGCCGGCCCGGGGGCGAACTTCCTGCTGGCGTTGCTCGTCTACTGGCTGCTTTCGGTCCTCGGCGTGAACGCCGCCGTGCCCCATGTGGGCATGGTTGTCCCGGACAGCCCCGCCGACCAGGCGGGGATACGCGGCGGAGATGAAATCGTCGCCGTGGACGGCGTGAACACCGCGTCCTGGAACGACGTCGCCTTGGCTCTGGCCGGTCGGCTGGGCGAGACGGGGGTGATCGACATCGAGACGTCGCGTTCGGGCGGATCGCAGGCCCACAGCATCCCCGTTAGGGACTGGCTGAGCGGGGTGACCGATCCCAATACCGTCGGCGAGTTGGGCATAGCCATCGAGCCCCTCGCGATCATCGGTGCCGTCGTCGAAGGCGACCCCGCGATGCGGGGCGGCTTGCGCCCCTCCGACCGGGTGACCCACGTGGACGGCGAGCCGGTCGTGTTGTGGCGCGAGCTTGTCGAGCGAATCCGCGAAAGTGCGGACGAACCCTTGCGGCTGACCGTGACGCGCGATTCGGGCACAGCCACGCTGACGGTGACGCCGATGGAGAAGACGACGGAAGAAGGTGAGGTCATTGGCTACGTCGGCGCCCAGGTCGGCATGCCGAGTCGGATCGTGCGCTACGGCCCGATCGAAGCCATTGGTCGCGCCGCAAGCGAAACCTGGTCGAAGACTCTGCTGACGTTCGACCTGGTGCGCAAGATGGTCACCGGCAGTGTCTCGCCGGCGAACCTCGCCGGGCCGCTCTCCATAGCCATCGTGACGGGCGAGGAGGCGCGAGCAGGCCTTGGCAGGTTCCTAGGCATACTGGCGCTGCTGTCGATCAGCTTCGGCGTCCTCAACATGTTGCCGATCCCCGTGCTCGACGGTGGGCACGTGGTCTATTCCGCATTGGAAATCATTCGCAGCAAGCCCATATCGCTGCGGACGCAGGCGGTGGCGTCGCAAGTCGGCCTCGCCGTGGTGGTCGCCATCATGGTGTTCGTCTTCTATGTGGACATCACGCGATGGTGGCCGGGGTCATGACTTGGCGCCATTGAAGGCTAATCGATAAGGGAAACGCATGAACCGGTTGTTCGCTGTGGCATTGCCCGCGCTGATTTGGATGCTCGTAGCCTCGGAGAACCCGGCATCCGCTCAGTCGGCGCCGGAGTCGCGGCCCGTACCGCAGGGACAGTTCAAGGTCACCGACATCCAGCTGCAGGGGCTGCAGCGCGTGTCCGCGGGGACGGTATTCAACGCCATGCCCGTCAATGTCGGTGACGTCTTGGGCACGGTCGAGATGCAGTCCTTGACGCGCCTTCTGTTCTCGTCCGGCTACTTCGACGACATCACCATGCTTCGAGACGGCGGCGTGCTGATCGTCCGCGTCGTCGAGAGACCCGCCATCGAGAGTATCCAGCTCGACGGCAACAAGGCCCTCAAGACAGAGGACTTGATGCAGAGCCTTAGCGAGGCAGGATTGAGCGAGGGCGAGATTTTTAAGCAGGCGACCCTCGAACACATTGGCATACAGCTGGAGCGGACCTACTTCGCCCAGGGTCGCTACGACGCGATCATCGACACGAACATCGTCAACCTACCCCGCAACCGGGTCTCGATCCGCATCGAAATCGACGAGGGTTCGAGTTCCGGTGTCCGCCATCTCAACATCGTCGGCAACACCGTGTTCACGCAGAAGGAGCTGCTGTCGCGCCTCGAACTCAGCTACCCCACCTGGTTCTCGTTCATTCAAGGCAACGACAAGTACTCGCGAGAGAAGATGCAGGGGGATCTCGAGACCCTGGAGTCCTACTACCAGAACCGCGGCTACGTCGAGTTCGACGCACGCTCGGTGCAGGTCAGCGTCACGCCGGACAAGAAGTCCGTGTACATCACCGTCAACGTGCATGAAGGCGACCTCTACGTGGTCGACAACGTCGAACTGGTCGGGGAGATCTCGGACGTGGATCCCGACCTGGTGGAACGCCTGTTCCTGGTGCGCAAGGGCGATCTGTTCAACAGGGCCGCCGTCACCGCCACCGAGGACCGGATCGTCGACGCGTTCGGCAACTCCGGCTATACGTTCGCCAATGCCAGCGGCGTGCCCGAGGTGAAGGAAGGCGGCCTCGTCGACGTCAAGTTCGTCGTGGAGTCGGGTAAACGTGCCTACGTCCGGCGGATCAGCTTCGCGGGCAACGCCGTGACCCAGGACGAAGTGCTACGGCGGGAGATGCGCCAGATCGAGGGCGGTTGGGCTTCGAACCAGGCGATCGAGCGGTCCAAGGTTCGGCTGGACCAGCTCGGCTACTTCGAGCCGGAATCGGTCAGCGTCGAGACACGTTCCGTACCCGGTACGGACGACCAGGTGGATGTGGACTTCAGCGTCGAGGAGATTCCAACGGGCAACATCAATGCCCAGGTGGCCTATTCGGCGGGTCCGGGCCTCTTGCTTTCCCTCGGGTTTCGCCAAGAGAACATCGCCGGCACCGGCAACCGTCTCGGTGCGTCGATCAGTTGGAGCGACTATCAGAAGGCCGCGAGCTTCGACTTCAACGATCCGTACTTCACGGCCGACGGCATCAGCCGGGGCTACAACCTGTACGTGCGCAAGACGAACTACCACGCCATCAACCTGGCCCGTTTCTCCACCGATGCCTACGGCGGCGGCATCAATTTCGACTTCCCGGTGGGGGAAGAGCAACGCCTCCAGTTTGGCCTGCTTGCGGAACAGACGACGCTCACCCAGGGGATCCTCGTGTCCGACGAGATCGCCGACTTCGTGTCGCAGGCGGGCGAAGAGTTCCTGAACGTCAAGGGACTTGGACTGTGGTCGAAGGCGACGCTGAACCATCCCATATTCCCGACCGCTGGCGGGCGATATCGATTGGGCGGTCTGGTGGCCATTCCGGGCAGCGACTTGGAGTTCTATCGGCTGACCTACTCCGCCGAGCGTTACTTTCCACTCGGGCGTGGGTTCGCCATTGGTCTGCGGTCGGAACTCGGCTACGGGGGCGTCTACGGCGATACCGAGACCTACCCGTTCTACGAGCACTTCTATGCGGGCGGGTTTGGTTCCGTGCGCGGCTACGAAAAGAGCAGCCTGGGTCCGAGGGTGAGGGACCGGACCTACGGTCGGTCGGAGGGACGTCCGTTTGGTGGCAACCTGCTGGTCGAGGCGGGCGTCGAACTGGTCTTCCCGCTTCCCTTCGGGGACCGCTTCCGCGGTATCCGCTCGGTGTATTTCATCGACGCGGGGAATGTGTTCAACACGGAGTGCCCGGAGACGAGCACACTGTGTCTCGGCTTCGATGCGGAGGAGATTCGGGGTGCAACCGGAATCGGCCTGACCTGGCTTTCGCGCATGGGGCCGATGAACTTCGCGCTGTCGCTGCCGATCAATGACAAGCCGAACGACGAGGTGGAACGTTTCGCCTTCGAGCTGGGTTATACCTTTTGACCGCCTATGGCGATGACGCCCGTATAATACGCGCGCCCTGCAGCCCCCTAGGCGCAGCGAGCGTCGTGCAACCAACAGAGGTCTTGACGCATGAGATTGTTGAAACTGCCCCCTATCGTCTTGTTCGGGGTGTCGCTGGCGCTGGCACAGAGTGTCGCCGCAGAACCGAATATCGCCGTCGTGGACGCGGAGACGGCCATCGGCAACACGGTGGAAGCCCAGCAGTTCCTGGAGGTACTCCAGCAGGAACTGTCAGGCGACCGAGAAGTGCTCGAGGGCCTGCAGACGGAGATCCAGGAACTCCAGCAGCGGGTAACGGACGAGGGCGACGTAATGTCCGACACCGAACGCCGCGGCATTACCAAGGAAATCGAGGACAAGCGGCTCGAACTGGAGTTCAACGCCACGAAGTACCAGAAGGAACTGGAGGATCGGCAGCGCGAGTTCCTGACTTCCATGAGTCCAAAGTTCCAAGCGGTGCTCAACGATCTCATCCAGGTCGAGCGCTACGACTTCGTCCTGGGTGCCCGTACCGTGATGTTTGCCAACATGCGGCACGACATCACCGCGAAGATCACCGAGAAGCTGAACGAGCAGTACGCCGAAGCGGAATAGTCCCTGGCACTAGTCCGATCCTCCGAGCGCGTGCCGACCGTCGCGCAGATCGCCGTCGCGCTTGAAGAGGCCGGTGCCGGTGGAGTGGAGGTACGGGGCGACTCCTCCATCCACATCGCGGGCCTCGGACCGATCGATTCGGCCACGGAAGGCCAGATCACACACCTCTCCGGACCGGCGTACCGTCGACATCTTTCCTCGACCAAGGCGTCGGCTGTGCTTTTGAAGGAAGCCGATGCGCCTGACTGTCCGTGCGTCGCAGTGGTCGTGCCCGATCCTTACCTGGCATTCGCCGTGACCTCGCAGCTGTTCGACGACGCGCCACGGCTATGCCCGGGCATCGACGCGACGGCTGTCGTCGACACCACGGCCAGGGTTGACGCGAGCGCGGCGGTTGGGGCTTATGCCACCGTCGCGGCCGACGCCGTGATCGGTGCTCGGGTGGAAATCGGTGCCGGCGTGCGTGTGGGCGCGGGCACCGAAATCGGAGCCGGCTCGATCATCTACCCCAATGTCACGCTCTACCACGGCGTGACGATCGGCAAGCGCTGCGTGGTGCACAGCGGTGCCGTGATCGGTGCCGACGGCTTCGGCTTCACGCCGAACCGGCGGGGCGAGTGGCAGACCATCGCGCAGCTTGGAGGCGTCACCTTGGGAGACGACGTGAGCGTCGGCGCCTGCACGACCATCGACCGCGGGGCCATTACCGACACCGTCGTCGGAAACGGCGTCAAGATCGACAACCAGGTCCAGATCGGCCACAACTGCGACATCGGCGAACACACCCTGATCTGCGGTCGCGTGGGCATCGTCGGTAGCACCCGGATCGGCCGACATTGTGTGTTCGCCGGGGGCGCGGGTGTCGCGGGCGAGCGCCCGGTGACCATCTGCGACAACGTCCAAGTCTCGGCGGTCACCACGATCACCCGCTCAATCGACCGTCCGGGTGTCTATTCGGGTGCCGTTTTGCATAATACGGCGCGGCGATGGAGGCGGAACGCTCTGCGTTTCGCCCAACTTGACGACATCGCCAAGCGCTTGGCGCGTCTCGAACGGGAACGCCGCCAGTAGTTGCCCGACGGGCACCGGTTTGCCAAGTCACAGCGCCGCAGCGCGCGCCAAGGAAACATCGTGCAACTCGACATCGACGAGATCCTCGAATACCTGCCGCACCGGTACCCGTTTCTACTCCTCGATCGGGTGGACGAGGTGGTTCCGGGGGAGAGCATCGTCGGGCGCAAGAACGTGTCCGCCAACGAGCCCTACCTGCAGGGACACTTTCCGGGCAACCCCATCGTGCCGGGCGTGCTCATCGTCGAGGCGCTGGCGCAACTCTGCTGCATCTTGGCGTTCAAGACCCGTGGCCGGACGTCGAAGCAGGGGTTCCTGCAGTACCTGGCCGGCGTCGACGACGCTCGCTTCAAGCGTCCCGTCCGTCCAGGGGACGTGCTGGAGCTTCACGGCAAGATCCTGAGTCAACGTCGCCAGCTCATGCGCTTCGATTGCCAGGCGCTCGTCGACGGCGAACTCGCCTGTTCCGTCAAGCTCATGTGCGTGGAGCGCAAGGCCGCGCGTCTGATCGACGAACGCGCCACCGTGGATCCGAGCGCCGAACTCGGCGAGAACGTCTCGGTCGGACCGTGGACGATCATCGGTCCGGACGTGGTGGTTGGCGACGACTGCGAGATCGGTCCTCACGTAGTCCTGCGCGGTCCGACCGTGCTCGGCCGCAACAACAAGATCTACCAGTACTCGACGGTGGGGGAGGGCTCGCCCGCATTCGCCTACAAGGGCGAACCGACCACGCTCACCATCGGCGACAACAACATCATCAGGGAGGGCGTCACCATCCACCGGGGGCTCGCCACGGACCGCAGCCGCACCGTGATCGGCAATGACAATCTGTTCATGGCCTACGTCCACATCGGCCACGACTGCGTGCTCGGCGACCGCATCGTCATGGCCAACAACGCCTCCGTGGCCGGTCACGTCACGGTCGGCGACGAGGCCGTGCTCTCGGGCTACGTCGGCGTGCCGCAGTTCCGCAGCATCGGTGCCTATTCCTTCGTCAGCGCCATGTCGCTGGTCACCAAGGACGTTCCGGCCTACGTCGCCGTCGACGGCAACCCCGCGGGCGCGGTGGGTCTCAACGGCGAGCGCCTCCGCCGCTTAGGCCTCGACGACAGCGTAAAGAAGGCTTTGCAGGACGCCTACAACACGGTCTACCGCCGGGGTCTGACCCTCAAAGAAGCCCTCGTGGAACTGCAGGAGCACTCCGAAGCGATTCCCGAGGTGCGCTGCTTCGTGGAATCCATCGAGCGCTCTGAGCACGGCATCATCCGCGAACGACGACGGCAGTAGGGCGGGGGCTGCCGCGCCCGTTCATCGCCAACTGCTGGCGCGTCGGGTTCCCCACCCGCACACCTGGTGCGCCACCGCAAGACGGACCCCTTGGCAACACCGTGGCGCTCGTGTCCCCCGCCGCCGTTACCGTCTTCGTTGATGGCGGGGCGTTGCGGGGTTGTCCACGCCTTGTCCACGGCGCCGGTCCCCGAATCAGCCGAGGCGCG
>VXPO01000046.1 GCA_009839505.1 Gammaproteobacteria bacterium | reverse complement strand
CGCCCCAAAGCCGTCCCCGGCGCTTCGCTTCGCTGTGCCCCGGGGTTCGCCTCCGTCCCAGCCACGCCGACCCTTGTGGTCGCCCTCACGACCCTTGTACTCGCCCTGCCCAGGGCCGTCAGGATGGAAAGGTCAGGCCAGTCGCCTGGGCGAGTTCCCCAAGCGCCTGGTCTTGCGTGACAACCTTGATCGTGATCATGCCCATGGCGCGGGCGGGCTTGAGATTGATGCCGAGATCGTCGAGGAAGACGGCGCGGTCGGGGGTGACCCCCAGGCGGTCGCAGGCGATCCGATAGATCGCGGGATTCGGCTTGCGCACGCCCTCGACGCTGGATTCCACGATCACGTCGAACTGCGCCATGACTTCCGCCACCTGGGCGGTGCGCTCGGTGCCCGCGGCGGCCAAAGGCATGCCGGAGCCCGATGCCGGAGCTTGGGCGTTCTTCATGTTGTTGGTGATACAACCCACCTTGAAGTGCCTCTTGCACTCGACCAGCGCGCGCGCCATCCGGGGCCGGAACTGGCCCGACAGCAGCGCCAGGACGTCCTTGCCCGCCACGCTATGGCCGAGCGCTTCCGCTTCGACGCGGAACGCCGTATCGAACTCGTCGACATCGATCTCCGACGACTCGAAGCGTGCCCAGGCGTTGTCGTGGGGATTGGTCGAGTTGACGGTGCGAATGAAATCCGTCGGCAGGCCGCGCTCGGCCTCGAAGCGGCCAAAAGCCTCGAACGGACTGGTGGTGAACACACCGCCGAAGTCCCAAAGAACCGCCTCGATCAAGATCTCGCTCCGCCGCATCGGTGTGTCGAATGGTAACCGCTCGGTGCTGATCGCGGTGTGCGTGGCCGGCTATGGGGCGCTCGCAATGCCGTGCCGTGACGATGGATAATCGGTTCAGCTTCATGAGGCGAGGCGGCGCTGCTGCGCCGGCGTGTCACTGCTGGAACTTCTTCAATCGGGTGGCTGGTTGATGGTCCCGATCGCGCTGTGCAGCGTTGCCGCCGTGGCGATCTGCTTCGACCGCCTGTGGACGCTGAACACAGGCCGCGCGGCGCCGGAGACCCTCTTGGACGACGTACGGCGCGAGATCGCCCAGGGCGATCCCGACGCTGCCGCCCTGCGCGGCATCTGCGGTTCCAGCTACCTTGGCACGATCTTCCTTGCCGGCCTCGGGAGTGCACCCGGGGGCCGGGAAGCGATGAAGGAGGCCATGGAGGAAGCGTCCGGCGCGGTCGTCCACGACATGGAGCGCTACCTGACGGCCCTTGGCACCATCGCCTCCATTAGCCCCCTGCTCGGGCTGCTGGGTACGGTGGTGGGAATGATTCGGGTGTTCACCGCGCTCGTCGAGAAGGGCATCGGCAACCCCGGCGTCTTCGCCGCGGGGATTTCCGAGGCCCTGGTGACGACCGCCGTGGGGATCGGCGTGGCGATCCCGGCGCTGATCTTCCATCGGTACCTCCAGCGCAAGGTCGAGGATCTGCTGGTCACCATGGAACGTCGCTCCGCGCACCTCGTCGACGTGGTTCACCCGGTGGCCGATGGGGAACGGCGGTGAAATTCAAACGCCCGGGACGCTCGGGACGAGCCTTGGTCGCGGTGGAGCTGACGCCGCTGATCGATGTCGTCTTCCTGTTGCTGATCTTCTTCATGGTGTCGACGACATTCGTCCGCGAGACGGCACTTGGAATCCGCTTGCCGAACGTCGAAGGTGATGCCGTGTCCCGGGAACCGGTCGACATTGAAGTGCAGATCAGCCGCGGCGGCGACTACGTGGTCGACGGCGCGAGGCTTCAAGAAAACGACGCCGCGGCACTGCGCGTGGCCTTGCAAGCGGCCTTGGCACGACGAGAGGGACCGGGCGCCTCGATGCTCGTGGTGGCGGATTCGCAGACTAGGCACGACGCCGTCGTGCGGGTTCTTGGCGCCGCACGCAGTGTGGGACTGACCGATGTGGACATCCTCACCGATGCCGCCGACTCCAGCGAGGGCGAGGATGGCCACTGAAGGTGACGCCCCGGGCCGGTCGCGAGACTGGCCGATCTACCGCCGGCTGCTCGGCTACATCGCCGACCAGAAGCTCTGGTTCCTGTTGGCCATCCTGGGTTTCCTGCTGGCTGCAGCGTGCGAAGGCGGGTTCGCGCATATCCTCGGCGTCATCGTCGATGCGTTTGGCCAGGACGGAGGAGCGTCGGATGCCAAGCCGCTAGGTATCAACCTAGGGCCGCTGCAGCTCTGGGCGATTCCCATCGCCATGCTGGCGTTGGCGGTGTTCCGCGGTCTCGGTTCAGTCGCTGGCGAGTACCTGTTGTCGAGGATCTCCTTCCGCGCCATTCACGCCATCAGGACGCAACTCTTCGACCGCCTGCTGATCATGCCGAGCGCGTTCTACGACAAGAGCACGCACGGTCATCTGGTATCGCGGCTCACGTTCACGGCCGCTCAACTCCGCGATACCACGACGGATGCGTTGAAGATCATTGTCCAGGACGGCCTGAAGGTTCTCGTCTACCTCGGTTGGATGCTCTACCTCAGTTGGATGCTGACCGGCATCTTCCTGCTGATTGCGCCCTTGGTGGGACTCATCGTCCGCTACGCGTCGAGGCGCTTTCGACGCATCAGTTCGCGCATTCAGGATTCCATGGGCGACGTGACCCACGTCGCCGCCGAGGCGGTTTCGGCCTATCGGGATGTGAAAGTGTACGGTGGCGAGGACTACGAACGGCGCCGTTTCCTCACTGCCAGCGACACCAACCGGCGGCAGAACCTCAAGATGACGGCGACCAAGGCGAGCAGCGCCCAGGTGATCCAGCTTCTCGCGGCGGGGGGTCTCGCGGTACTCGTTGGCCTGCTGCTGCGGCCGGAAGTCGCGGGCGACATGACCGCCGGTCATGTGATCACTTATATCGGCTTGGCCGGGCTCCTGGCCAACCCGATCAAGCGGCTTTCCGATGTGAACGCCCGGCTGCAGCGGGGACTCGCCGCAGCCGAGGACATATTCGCGCAGCTCGACCACGAGGCCGAGCACGACGTGGGTGAACTCGAGGTGGATCGGGTCAAGGGCGCGCTCTCGTTCGACAACGTGTCGTTCGGCTACGACCCCGACAAGCCCGTGCTGCACGACGTCTCGTTCGCCATCGAACCGGGTCAGACGGTCGCCCTGGTCGGACGTTCGGGCAGCGGCAAGTCCACCTTGGCGAGCCTGATCGCGAGATTCTACGAACCTGCCGCCGGGCGCATCCTGCTCGATGGAGAGCGACTCGACAGCTACCGTATGTCCTGTCTGCGCCGCCAGATCGCCCTCGTTCCGCAGCACGTCACGCTGTTCAACGACACGCTGGCCAACAATATCGCCTACGGCGGACTCATGGACGCCGACGCCGAGGCGATCGATGCCGCCGTTCGGCGCGCCCATGCGGATGTCTTCATCGACCGCCTGGCCGATGGATTGCAGACCGTTGTCGGGGACGACGGCGTCCTGCTGTCGGGCGGTGAGAGACAGCGCATCGCCATGGCCAGGGCGTTGTTGAAGAACGCCCCGATCCTGATCCTCGACGAGGCGACGTCGTCACTGGACGCGCACTCCGAACGTCATATCCAGGCCGCTCTGGAAGAGGTGATGCGTGGTCGAACGACGATAGTCATCGCGCATCGCCTGTCGACCGTGGAAAAGGCGGACCTGATACTCGTCGTGGACGACGGACGGATCATCGAGCGCGGCAACCACGCTAGCCTGATGTCGGCCAACGGTGCATATGCCGACCTCTACCGCACGCACTTCGACAACGATGGCGACCCCTCACCAAGACCAGTTGCAATGCCCCCGGCAGCACCGCGAAGATCGCCGGTCGCCGTGCTGGATCCGCTGGTGAGCGCCTGGTACGACGGTCGTTTCTGGCCGCGTTTGCTGTGGCCCGCGGCGGCGATCTTCGCCTGGTTCGCAAAGCGCCGGCGGGCGCGTTTCCTGTCCGGCGGCGCACGGACTTGGCGCGCACCGGTTCCAGTAATCGTCGTGGGCAACGTGACGGCCGGGGGTACGGGCAAAACGCCTTTGGTCATCTGGTTGGCCCTGTGGTTCAAGAAGCGCGGCGTGCGGGTCGGCGTAGTTTCGCGCGGCTACGGAGGACGGGCGTCATACCCGTTTCCTGTATCGGAATCCACGCCGGCTGAGGCCTGCGGCGACGAGGCGGCGATGATCGCGCGCCGGACGGGTTGCCCGGTCGTGGTCGATCCGGATCGTCCGCGTGCGGTCCGCGAGCTGCTGAACGGCAACCGGATCGATGTCGTGGTCTCGGACGACGGCCTGCAACACTACGCCCTCGGGCGCGACCTGGAAATCGCCGTCGTTGATGGCATGCGCGGCGTCGGCAATGGACTTTGCCTCCCCGCAGGGCCCTTGCGTGAACCTCTGTCGCGCCTGTCCGAGTGCGACTGGGTGGTGACCAACGGGTCGACCAACGGAGTCATGCCCGGGGCGACGATCATGAGCGCCCAGGCGAGGGCGATGGTGAACGTGGTAACCGGCGAGCGGCTCGACCCGGAGTGCTTTGTTGATCGTCACGAGGGTGCGGTGATGGCGGTTGCGGGCGTGGGCAATCCGCGGCGGTTCGCGGCCACCCTGTCGAGCATCGGGCTAAGCCCCCCGATGCGTACTTTTCCCGACCACCACGAGTTCACCTTGGCCGACCTTGACGTGGGCGAGGGAACGGCCATCGTCGCGACCGAGAAGGACGCCGAGAAGATCAGGGCGCTCGAGGGCGTGCCGCCGGGGTGCTGGTACCTCGAAATCGATGTGGCGTTCGAAGAGCCCGTTGACGGCATGCTCGAGGAGCTGTTCACGGCCCGGGGCATTCCATTGGAGGGGTCGCCGGACGCGTAGCAGCCAGATGGGCTATCACGTCGTCATTCCGGCCCGGTACGGTTCCACGCGACTGCCTGGCAAACCGCTCGTCGACATTGCCGGCAGACCCATGATCGTGCGGGTCGCCGAGCGGGCGTTGGCGTCGGCCGCGTCGAGCGTGGTCGTGGCCACGGACGACAGCCGGGTCGTGGACGCGGTGGCGGATTGCGGTGCCACGGCGATGCTGACCCGGAACGACCACCTTTCGGGTTCGGATCGGGTGATGGAAGTCGCCGAGAGACAAGGTTGGGCCGACCACGAGATCGTCGTCAACGTCCAAGGCGATGAGCCGCTGATTCCTCCGGCGGTAATCGACCAGGTGGCGGAACTGCTCGTGGACAGTCCCTACCGTGTCGCAACCCTCTGCGAGCCGATCACGCAGGCGGAGGACGCCTTCGATCCCAACATCGTCAAGGTCGTGGCGACCCGTGACGGGCGGGCGCTGTACTTCTCGCGCGCCCCTATTCCTTGGTCACGCGACAGCTTTGCGCAGGATGCCGAGGGCCGCCCGGCGCAGCTTGGCGATGACTGGCGGCGCCACATCGGCATCTACGCCTACCGCGTGGATGCGCTGCGATCGTTCATCGCCTATCCGCCGAGTCGCGTCGAGGAGATCGAGGCGCTGGAGCAGCTACGTCTTCTCGACCACGGCCATGACATCGTCGTGGCGGAGGCGGTGGCGGCTGTACCCGGTGGCGTCGACACGCCGGCGGACGTGGAACGCGTTCAGGCGGTTCTCGGGTAGGGGACGGCTGTCGGCGCTAACGCGGTTGCATCCGAATGCCGCCGTCGAGCCGGATGGTCTCGCCGTTCAGGTAGGGATTCTCGATGATCTGACGCGCAAGCAAGGCGTACTCGTCCGCCGTGCCCAGCCTGTTCGGGAACTGGACCATTTCGATCAGCGGAACGCGCACTCGCTCGGGCATACCGGTGACCATCGGAGTCTCGAAGATTCCCGGAGCGATCGTGCATACGCGGATGCCGTTGCGTGCCAGGTCGCGCGCCACGGGCAGGGTCATGCCCACCACGCCGCCCTTGCTGGCACTGTAGGCGGCCTGGCCGATCTGCCCGTCGAAAGCAGCCACCGATGCGGTGTTGATGATTACGCCGCGCTCGCCGTCCGGACCCGCGGGTTCGTTGTTCTGCATGTGCGCGGCGCACAGCCGGAGCGAGTTGAACGTGCCGACGAGGTTGACCTGGATGACGAAGTTGAACGCCGCGAGGTCGAGAGGACCGTCGCGCCCCACGGTGCGACCGGCCGTACCGATGCCGGCGCAGTTGACGTCGATGTGGATCGCGCCGAAGCGCTCGACCGCCCCATCGATGGCGGCGGCAACCGAGTCCGCATCGGTGACATCGGCGGAATAGGCCGCGGCGTCGGCGCCGAGTTCTGCCGCGACCTGCTCGGCGAGTTCCGCATTGCGGTCGAGAAGAGCAACTTTCCCTCCGGCGGCGACGATGAGCTCTGCCGTGGCTCTGCCCAAGCCGGATGCACCACCGGTAACGACGGCAACCTTGTCCCTGATGTCCATCTGCTCTCCCTTTTCGCTGCGTTCGACGACAATCTGGCGCGCTATGATAACCGTCATGGGTTACGCACCGCCGGAGCGACTGCGCCGCGATGGGCAGGGTCTCGGGGTTGCGGACACCCTTTACGTGCCGGGATTCCTCGACGGCGGCTACGCAGACACCGTATTCGTCCAGGTGTTGGAGGAATCCCGGTGGCAGCACGAGCGGCTCTCCCTATTCGGTCGTGTCGTCACGGCCCCCCGCCTGACGACCTGGTACGGGGATGCCGGTACGGTCTATCGGTACAGCGGGACAACGCGTGTCGCCGAACCCTGGACGACGGTGATCGGCGGTCTGGCAACCAAGGTGACGGCGGCCCTCGAGCGACCGTTCAACTACGTGCTTGTGAACCGCTACCGCGATGGCAATGACATGCTGGGCTGGCATGCCGACGACGAGCGCGACCTCGGGCCGTCGCCGGTGATCGCGGCGGTCAGTCTCGGTGCCGAGCGGATGTTCCGGATCCGCCCGCGAGAGGGGGGAGCGAGCCTGGGCCAAGTGCTCGGACATGGCTCGCTGCTAGTGATGTGGGGTGCGAGTCAACGACGCTACAAGCACTGCCTGCCACGTACCCGAAAGCACGTCGGAGAACGCCTCAGCTTCACTTTTCGGTTGACCGGTCAGGCATGAGTTCCCGGCGCGCCGACACCTCGACTTCGGGCCGGCGGCCTGCGCTTGTCCCCAATACCCTGCGGGTCGACTGCACGACCGACGAGATTCACATCGCTCTGGACGAGGAGTCGCTGGGGGAGTGCTTCGCCAAAGCCGAGGCCCGGCAGATGCCCGTCACCGTCGTGGGAGAGGGATCGAACCTGGTACTGCGGTCCTGGCTCCCGGGCATGGTTGTGCTCGTTCGGCTCAAAGGCCTGTCCTGCGAGCGGCTGGACACTGGAACCTGGCGCATCAGTGCCGCCGCCGGCGAGACGTGGCACGACGTCGTGAAGGCGACTTTGGAGCAGGACATCGGAGGATTGGAAAACCTTGTCCTGATACCGGGCTCGGTGGGTGCCGCACCGATACAGAACATCGGCGCGTACGGTCGGGAATTGGCCGACGTCCTGGAGTCCGTGGTGGTATTCGACCGCGAACGGGCGGCGTTCGAAACCCTGGATGCCGACGAGTGCCGGTTCGGCTACCGGGACAGCCGCTTCAAAGGCGACGATGCCGACCGCTTCGTCGTCACCCGCGTCACCATGATCCTCGGGCACACGGAACCCGTCGCCGACTACCCTGACGTGGCCCGGAGGCTGGATGAAGTTGGCGGCCCGGTGGACCATGCCGCCATTGCACGGGCCGTGGAGACCGTACGCCGCCGCAAGCTGCCTGATCCGGCCCGTATCGGCAACGTCGGGAGCTTCTTCAAGAACCCCTTCGTGACGCCCGCCGAACTCGATGCTCTACGCGCCAGGATCGATATCGACGACTACCCGGTAACCGACAGCCCACTGCGCAAGATTCCGGCGGCGCGCCTGATCGACCGGGCCGGTTGGAAGGGGTTTCGCGACGCCGCAGTCCAAGTGTGGCCACGACAGCCATTGGTACTGGTCAACCACGGGGGTGCCAACGGACGGGATGTCCTCGATGTCGCCGCGCGGATCCAGGAGGACGTGCACGCCAAGTACGACGTGCTCCTCGAACTTGAGCCCACCGTGATGGGCGAGAACTGACGCCGCGTTCTGCTTCTATTGAGCTCCGAGCCAGTGGTGCCGGACGCCCGAAACCATGCGTAGCGGCGATCGCGCCCCGCTGGAGCGGGCGACCACATAGGGTCGCCCCATGAGCGTTAACTTGCCGAGCGAGCCAACGCGCCAGCGCTGATCTCGTCGTGCGGTTCGCCTCGGCCTACGCCCTGCCGCCCGGCACCTCCGCCGGATCGATCAACCCGATCCGCCGCCAGCCCTTCT
>VXPO01000175.1 GCA_009839505.1 Gammaproteobacteria bacterium | reverse complement strand
GGCAGCGAGCGCCGCTGACCGCCAGGCAACAAACGGGATTTGTTCCATGGAAGTTTAGCAACTACCCATCAAGTTTGTTCCATGCGAGGCGACCACAAGGGTCGCCCCACGGGTCTGTTCAAAGCTCCGCTAGGGGGTTGATTCCTTCGGCGCGGAGCAGCGCGGCGAGCTTGATGAGGGGCAGGCCGATGGCCGCGGTCGGATCCTCGGTGTCGACGCCCTCGAGCAGACAGGGCCCGAGCCCCTCCAGGCGGATGCCGCCAGCACAGTCCAACGGCTGGTCGAGGTCTACGTAGCGTCGGATGTCTTCTTGCGTCGCGTTTCGGAATCGGGTCGTCGTCACGTCGACGTGAGTCGAGAGTCGGTCTTCAGAGGCGTTCAGGACGGCTAGGCCCGTCAGGAAGTCGACGCGACGCCCGGCGAAGGTGCTGAGCTGTTTCACGGCCGCTTCGGCGGAACCCGGTTTGCCCACGATTCGACCGTCGAACGTCGCGATCTGATCGGAGCCCACGATGACCGCGTGCGGCCACCGCCCGGCCACCGCGCGGGCCTTGGCGACCGACAGCCGCTGCACCAGGGTGAGCGGGGACTCGCCATCCAAGGGAGTCTCGTCGATCTCGGCGGCGTCCACCGTGAAGGCGAGACCGAAACGTTCGAGCAGATCGCGCCGATAACGGGAGGCCGAGGCCAGGATCAGGCTCGTTTCCCGCTCTCCCGAGGATGCCATCTCAGACCGTCCCATTCCCGTCCGCCACGCGAAGCGCTGCCACTCCGCGTGGTCCGTTCTTTGACACTCAATGGCGGCGACCATATCATCCGCGCCGCCGAGTTGGTCGCCGCTGACGGGTATGTTTCCTGTGAGGTCGCTTCCCAAGCTGAACGTCGCAAGGCTGGCTCGATCCGGTGGATCTTGGCAGGGCGATATCGACGCACGGGCTTTCGATCGACTCCGCGACCTGCTGGTGGGTGACGCCGTTCGTGTGGCGCTGGATTTCGCCAAGGACGAGGAGGGACGGGCGCACGTGACAGGGACGTGCGAGTTGACCGCGAACGTGTGCTGCGGAGGATGTTCACAGACGCTGGCCGTGGACATCGACGCCGACATCGACTTCCGCGTGGTCGCTCGCGAGGAGGACGCCGACGCGTTGATGCCGACGGTCGACGTGGTGGTGTGCGACGAAGCGTCGGTGGCGGTCAGTGAATTGATCGAGGACGATCTGCTGCTGAGTATCCCGTCGGTAGGCTGCGTAGATCGCACCACGTGTCCCCACGCGACCGAGTTGGGGGAGTTCCTCGAAGCGGACGAGGGGGAGAGCACCGCGAGTCCGTTCGCGGCGCTGCGCGGCTGGAAGGCGGCCGTGAAGACGGGTGGAACGACCGCCCAATGAAAATGGACTAGAATCCCCGACCGGCTCCGATGCTTGCCTGTTCGGGCGACCCAAGGGTCGCCCCGACGCATGCCTCGTCGGTTTGAGGCGAGTCGGAACGTACATGGAGAAGACGCAATGGCCGTACAGCAGAACAAGGTTACGCGCTCGAAGCGCGGCAAGCGCCGGTCCCATCACGCGTTGGCGAACCCCACGCTGTCCACCGATTCGATGACGGGCGAGACCCATCGTCGGCATCACGTCACGGAGGATGGCTACTACCGGGGCCGCAAGGTCGTCGAGGTGCGCGACTAAACGACTCGCGGGAGGTCCGGCATCGCGGACGATCCCATTCGCATCGCCATCGATACGTTGGGGGGCGATGCCTCGCCGACCGTCCTGGTGTCGGCGGCTTTGGATGCGGTCGGTTGTGCAAGCAGCGTGCAGCGTGCGGGAACCGACTCGGGTGTATCGGCGAGAGGCACCGGGCCAACGCCACCCGTACCGGCGTTCACGTTCTTCGGCGATGCGGCTGTCGTCGCCCCGTTGCTGGAGGGAACCGGTCACGATGTCGTGCATTCCCCGCGTCGGCTCGAAGTGGAGGATCCGCTCCGCGCCACGCTGCGCGGTGCGATGGCCTCGTCGATGCGCGCTGCGGTCGACGCCTTGGCCAGGGGCGATGCCGATGCCGTGGTCAGTGCCGGGAGTACCGGCGCGCTGGTAGCCCTGTCACGCCACCTTGTGGGGTTGCTGGCGGGAGTTAGGCGACCGGCCATCATCAAGACACTTGGCGCGGCGGACGGCGGCCGCTTCCGCATGCTCGACTTGGGTGCAAACATCGGCTCGTCGTCGGAGCAGCTGCATCAATTCGCCCTGATGGGCTCGGCCGCCGCCCTTGGCGAGCGGGACGAGGAGGAGGTGGGCCTGTCGCCCTCCGTCGGCCTGCTCAACATCGGTTCGGAGGTCAGCAAGGGTCCGCCCGAGGTGCGCTCCGCAGCACGCCTGCTGGAGGCGGACGAGCGGGTCCAATATGCGGGATTCATCGAACCGCATCGCCTGTTCGACGGTGCCACCGACATCGTCGTCACCGACGGCTTCGCCGGCAACATCGCGCTCAAGGCGTCGGAGGGAGCGGCGCAGATGGCGCGCTACCTGCTTGCGAAGGAACTCGCCGACACATCACCCGGGGTCGCCTTGGCCAAGGCGATGTTGCACAAGCGTCTGGACCGAGTTCGGGATGCGTACAATCCGCAGACCTACAACGGCGCGAGCCTCTTGGGCGTTGCCGGAGTGGTCGTGAAGAGTCACGGCGGGGCGGATCGCACGGGATTCGCCAGCGCGGTTCGACAAGCCATAGGCGCGCTCGCGACGGGTTCCGTGGCCCGCATCGCGGCCGGCGTTCAATAACGTTCGTGGGAGGCGTTGAATGAGTTGGGGTTTCTTGTTTCCCGGACAGGGTGCACAGGCGGTCGGGATGATCGCCGACATCGCAGCCGAGGAAGGCATCGTCGGGGAGCGTCTCGAAGCGGCGTCGGCTGTGGTGGATTTCGACCTCGCCGGCATCATCCGCGAAGGACCCGAGGACCGCTTGAACCAAACCGCCGTCACCCAACCGGCGTTGGTGGCGGTGTCCGCCGCACTGCACGATGTGTGGATGAAGCGGGGTGGTCCCGCGCCCGCCGTCGTCGCCGGGCACAGCCTAGGGGAGTACGCGGCTCTAGTGGCGGCCGGCGTGCTGGACTTCGGCGACGCCGTCCGCCTGGTCCACGAGCGGGGAAAGCTGATGCAGGAGGCCGTGCCAGCCGGAGAGGGTGCCATGGCGGCGATACTCGGACTCGACGACGAGGTCGTGTCGGCCTGCTGCGCCTCGGTCGAGGGTGTCGTGACCCCCGCCAACTACAACTCCCCGGGCCAAGTGGTCATCGCCGGAGCCCGGGCTCCGGTGGACGCGGCCGTGGAGGTCTGCAAGGACCGTGGCGCCCGGCGTGCCGTTCCTCTCGACGTCAGCGTCCCCTCCCACTGTGAATTGATGACGCCTGCGGCTCGGCCGCTGGCCGAATTGCTCGATGCGATCGAGATGCGCGACCCGACCGTTCCCGTCGTGCAGAACGTCACGGCGCAGCCGGCTTCGGACGCGGCCACGATCCGCAAGAACCTGATCGCGCAGCTGGTATCCCCCGTGCAGTGGTCCCAATCGGTGAGCGCCATGGCTACCTTCGGGGTCCGCAACTTCGTGGAGTGCGGCCCCGGCAACGTCCTCGCTGGGCTCGCGCGACGCATCGACCGGTCGCTCAATGTATATCCCATCGACAACATCGACCGGCTCGCGACCGCGTTGGGGGCCAAGGCGTGAGCGTCGGCGAACGCAAGGTTGCCCTGGTCACCGGTGCCAGCCGTGGCATCGGCAGGGCCATCGCCGCCCAGCTCGCAGCCGACGGTCTGTTCATCGTGGGTACCGCCACGACCGCTCCGGGTGCGGCGGGAATCGCTAAGTCTCTCGGAGACGCCGGTGCCGGAATCGAGATGCGCGTCGAGGACGACGCTTCCGTAGAGCAGGGTGTAGCCGATGTACAGGAGCGTTTCGGGGCGCCCCTGGTCTTGGTCAACAACGCCGGTGTCACCCGGGACAACCTGCTGCTGCGCATGACGCCGGAGCAGTGGTCCGGCGTCCTCGACACCAATCTCACGGGAGCGTATCGGCTCTGCCGCGCGCTGCTCCGAGGAATGATGCGCGCCCGTTGGGGACGGATCGTCAACCTGAGTTCGGTTGTTGCCCGGATGGGGAACGCTGGACAGGCCAACTACGCGGCAACCAAGGCCGGCGTCGAGGCGCTCACACGCTCGCTGGCCCAGGAGGTGGGTAGCCGCGGCATCACCGTGAACGCGGTGGCGCCGGGGTTCATCGACACGGACATGACCCGCGAACTCAGCGACGAGCAGCGCCAGGCCATGGTGGATCGGACGGCGCTCGGGCGCATGGGGAGCGTCGACGATGTGGCCCATGCCGTGTCCTTCCTAGTGAGCGACGCAGCCGCCTACCTCACGGGCGAGACGCTGCACGTCAACGGCGGCCTGCACTTCGCGTAGGGGGCGACCGCGCGCCCGTGCGGGCGCGTTCGCGCGCCCATGGGGGCGCGTTGTGGTCAGCCGCGCCCGGACGTTTTTAACCTGGCCGCAGGGCGCGTGCGGCCTGCGCAGGGTGTGGCAAAAGCGGATACACTTACGCGCCCGCAGCGCCGGACTGTGGTTGTAGGGTCGTCGCGCGCGCAGCTGCCACGTGGTCGCGCAAGAGATGCACCCGCGGCGGTTGGCGGGCGCGCCTCCGACTTCGTCGGTATGGGTATGGGAACACGTGAGTACTTGAAAAGGAGTCTCGAACCATGAGCAGTGTCGACGAACGCGTCAAAAGACTCATTTGCGAGCAATTGGGGGTCAAGGAAGAGGAGGTCAAGGACGAGGCGTCGTTTGTCGACGATCTCGGTGCAGACTCGTTGGATACGGTGGAACTCGTGATGGCCCTCGAAGAGGAATTCGAGACCGAGATCCCGGACGAGGAAGCGGAAAACATCACCACGGTCCGGGAGGCCATCGACTACATCCTGGCTCACCAATAGTCCTGACGGCTCGCACCGCGCCTGGACGCATCTCCCCGCATGACCCGCATGAATAGACGACGAGTCGTTGTTACCGGTCTCGGCATGCTGTCGCCCATTGGCAACAGCGTCGAGGAGGGCTGGAACAACGCCATAGCGGGGATGAGCGGTGCGCGCACGATCACCGACTTCGACACCAGTGGTCATAGCGTGACCATCGGTGCCGGTGTCAGGGATCTCGCCGTCGACGAATACCTCGAACGCAAGGAGGCGCGCCGGCTCGACGCCTTCATCCAGTACGGTCTCATCGCCGGCATCCAGGCGGTGCGCGATGCTGGCATCGACAACGGGGTCGATGGAGACCGTGTCGGGGTTGCCATCGGCTCCGGCATCGGTGGCATCAACACCATCGAGGCGACCCACTCGACCTGCATGGACCGGGGTCCAGGACGGGTATCCCCGTTCTTCGTGCCGTCGAGCATCATCAACATGATCGCCGGCAAGCTGTCGATCCAGTACGGTTTCCGTGGACCCAACATCGCCGTCGTCACCGCTTGTACCACGGGAACGCACAACATCGGCTTCGGCATGCGCATGATCCAGAACGGCGAAGCGGACGTCATGGTGGTCGGTGGCGCCGAGCAGGCCACGTCGCCCGTCACAGTTGCCGGATTCGCGTCCATGAAGGCGCTGTCAACGCGCAACGAGGACCCCGAACACGCCAGCCGCCCTTGGGACCGCGACCGGGACGGGTTCGTTCTCGGCGATGGGGCAGGCGTGCTGATCATCGAAGACTACGACCATGCCCGCGCCCGCGGGGCGTCGATCTACTGTGAACTCGTGGGCTTCGGCATGAGCGCCGATGCGTTCCATATCACCAGCCCTCCGGACGACGGCCATGGGGCCGTGACGTCGATGCGCAACGCCTTGGCCGACGCCGACCTCGGTGTGGACGACATCGACTACATCAATGCGCACGGCACCTCCACGCCCCAAGGCGACATAGCCGAGACGTTGTCGATCAAGGCGGTGTTCGGCGACAACACGGACGTGGCGATCAGTTCGACCAAGTCGATGATCGGTCACCTTCTCGGCGCGGCGGGGGCCGTCGAAGGCATCTTCACGGCTCTTGCCGTGGCGAAGAACATCGCGCCGCCGACCATCAACCTCGACAACCCCGACCCCGAGTGCGATCTCGACTATGTGCCGCACGAACCCCGGGACGTGCCCATCCGCGCGGCATTGTCCAACTCCTTCGGTTTCGGCGGCACCAACGGCACCCTGATATTCTCCGAAGTGTGAATCACTGCCGGTTTGCGGCCCGGGAACCCCTCCATCGGAGGACGTAGTGAGAAACCGCATCCTGCTGCTCCCCGCAGCCGTAATCGTGCTCGGCGTTGCATTCCTCGCGGGGTTTCAGGTCTATCTCGAACGTTGGTCCACGGAACCGCTGCCGGTCGCCGACGAGACGGTGTTCATCGTCGAGCCTGACTCACCCTTCAGCACGTTGGCCCGGATGCTCGACGAACGGGGTGTGGCGAACCGCTGGCTCTTCTCCCAACTCGCGCAGAAGCTCGGCCTGCAGACGGCCGTGCAAAGCGGCGAGTACCGGGTGGCACCGGGTGAGACGCCACGCGGGTTGCTTGGCCGCCTGACCCGCGGCGACGTGGTCAGGCACCGCTTGCTGATCGTCGAGGGAAGCACGGTTGCCGCGTTGCTCAAGGGATTGAAGGCGGATTCCAGGATCGAATTCGATCTCGCCGGCGTGGCACGCACAGACCTCATGGAGCACCTCGGGCTGCCGCGGGACGATCCGGAGGGCAGGTTCTTCCCCGACACCTACCAGTTCGAACGCGGCCACAAGGCGTCGTCGTTGCTACGGCGCGCCAACCACAGGATGAAGACCGTTCTCGAGGAGTGCTGGTCCGGACGCGACAGGGACACGACGCTCAGGACGTCGGACGAGGCGCTGACTCTCGCCTCCATCATCGAGAAGGAAACAGGACACGCCGAGGATCGTCCCCGGGTCGCCGGGGTATTCGTCCGCCGGCTCGCCAAGGGATGGAGGCTGCAGTCCGATCCGACGGTCATCTACGGGCTCGGGTCGGCGTTCGGCGGCAAACTGACCAAAGCCCACCTCGCCGAGTCCGGGAACGAATACAACACATACCGGCACTACGGATTGCCGCCCACCCCGATCGCGCTCCCCGGGCGTGCGGCGATCGAGGCGGCTCTTCACCCCGCGGACGGCGACGAGCTCTACTTCGTGTCCCGGGGCGACGGCACGAGCGAATTCTCCGTGGAACTCGAAGATCACAACAGGGCCGTCCGGCGTTACCAGCGGTAGGCCGATGCTTCGGGGCCGGTTCATCACCATCGAAGGGGGCGAGGGCGCCGGCAAGAGCACCAACGCGGACTTCGTCGTCGAGTTCCTCAAGGGTCGTGGCTTGGATGCAGTGGCCACGCGGGAGCCCGGCGGCACGCCGCTGGCGGAGGAAGTGAGGTCCATACTTCTCGCCAGGCGGGACGAAACAGTGGATCCGCTGACTGAGACCCTGCTGATCTTTGCTGCCCGCGCCCAGCATTTGGCCATGGTGATCGAACCCAGTCTCCACGCCGGCCGATGGGTCGTGTGCGAACGGTTCACGGACTCGACCTTCGCGTACCAGGCCGGGGGCCGGGGCGTCGACCGTGCCCTCGTCGAACAGCTCGCCGAACTCGTACACGGCGATCGCTGGCCGGATCTCACGCTCTACCTCGACGTCCCCACGGCGGTCGCCTCTCCACGACTGGCGGGGCGGGGGCTCGACCGCTTCGAGCGGGAGGACAGAGCTTTCTTCGAACGCGTGCGCGCGGTCTACAGGGAGCGTGCGGACGCGTACGACCGGATTATCAGCATCGATGCGAGTCGGGAACTCGCTCGGGTGCGGCAGGACATCCACGCTGCGGTATCGCGGTTCATGGAGAGCTCATGAACAACCCGCCGTGGCTTGAGGAACCGATCGCAACGGTGGCGCGACTCGGCGAGCGCTTGCCCCACGCGCTCCTGATCCAGGGTCCCGGTGGATGGGGCGAAGAGCGCGTGGCCAACGCGATCGCGCTGGATCTCATGGGGCTCGCGCCCGAAGGCAAGGCACGCGAGATCGCGCACCCGGATCTACGCTGGATCGCACCCGATGGCGGCATCATCAGGATCGACGTGATCCGCACGCTGATCGACTTCCTGATGCAGACCCCGCAGGTTGCGGGTCGCAAGATCGCCGTCATCGAAGAGGCCGACCGGATGAACGTCTTTGCCGCAAACGCCCTGTTGAAGTCGCTGGAGGAGCCGCCTCCCGAGAGTTTCATCGCACTGGCCACGGGAACGCCCGAACGCCTCCCGCTGACGGTTCGGAGCCGTTGCCAGCGGGTTGTCATCCGTCCGGGAAGCTCCGAGGACGTTCTGGCTTGGCTGGTCGAATCCGGTGTCGAAGCGGATCTCGCTCAAGCGTTCATGATCGAGTATGGGAGTGCTCCCTACGCGATCCTCGCGGCTGCCCAAGCCGGGCAGCAGCCGCTGTGGCCCGTCCTCGTGGAAGCCGTGCGTTCGTCGGCGGCTGCGAACGACGTGGCTCAGGTCAACCGCGAGGAACCACTGTCCGATGTCGTAGAACGGTGGCTGCGGGTCGTGCATTGGCTGGTACGGCAATGGCCCATGGCGAGCGCCAAATTCGGCCTCGATTTCGCGGCGGAACTGCTGGAGGTTCGACAGGCGGCTCTGCTCAACACCGGCCTGAACCGATCCATGCAGTTGCAGCGTCTTGCGCTCCTGTGGGCTCGTTTGTGGCGCGACCTCTCCATGGATCCGCCCCGGAACATAAAACTGAGGAAGCTCTGATCAAGCCGTAGGGGCGAGGGTACCGAATGTGCCACTTGCTACAGGGTGTAGCTGTCGCGCACGGGTACGTCGTCGAGCCCCGCCAAGTGTTCCTCGATGCACTGGCGCGCTAGGTTGTCGCGCTCGGTCAGTTGGACCCCGATGCCCGCCTGCCGACCGCCCTGGGCGCCTTCCGGGGTGATCCACACGACCCGTCCCGCCAACGGTATTCCGCTGCCGTCTCCGGGCAGACGGAGCATCACGAACACTTCGTCGCCGAGATCGAAACGTTCCGTGGTGGGAATGAACAGCCCGCCGTTCTTGATGAACGGCATGTACGCGGCCTGCAGGACCTTGGCATCCTCGAAGGTCACCGACAACAGCCGACCCGGGGACTCGTTCTTCATTCTTGCCACCCTTGCCACCGTGAGGAACGGCGAGCACACCACACGGCGGCGCCGACGTGTATCAGCCGATGGCCCATCGCGAGCGAGGACATTCGCCCCACGCCCGCGGGGCAAAGTCCCACATGGGTGTCGCGGTGATCAGTCGAGACGTTCGAAAGCCGGCCGGGTGAGGTTCTCCACGCCGTCTGCGGTCACCAGCACGTTGTCCTCGATGCGCACGCCGCCACAGGGGATGAACGCCTCGATCTTCGCCCAGTCCACGTCGCCGGCGGCATCGGACTCCTTGAGCTCCGCCAACAGTGCGGGTATGAAATACAGGCCCGGCTCGACGGTGAACACGTGGTCGGTTTCCAGCGGGCGCGTGAAGCGCAGCTTGGGGAATCGTTCCGGCGGCTCGCCGATGTCGCCGTTCTCGTTGATGAACTGACCGCCGACATCGTGGGTCTGCAGACCGAGCAGGTGGCCGAGACCGTGAGGAAAGAACTTGCCCGTGATTGACTGTTCGTAGGCGCTCTCGGCGCTGCAGCGCAGGAAACCGAAGTGCGTCAACAACTCAGCGATCTCCCAGTGCATGTGCACATGCAGGTCCACGTACGCCAGTCCGGGCCGGACCATGGCGACGGCCGCCCGCTGCTTTTCGTCCAGCGCGGCGATGAGATCGTCGAACTCGTCGCCAGGCTTTGCGCTGTACGTGCGCGTGATGTCGGAGTGATAGCCCCCAGAACGGCCGCCCGCGTCGATCAGGAAACTGCGTGCCTCGGCCGGCGGCGCCCGATCATAGTGCTGGTAGTGGAGAACCCCCGCGTGCTCGTTCACGGCGATGATGTTGGGGTAGGGCAGCTTGCTTTCCTGCTGCCGGCTTGCCGCTAGGTACGCCATGTGGATGTCGAACTCGCTGCCGCCGTCGCGGAAGGTATCCCGCGCGGCGAGGTGCCCGCGCACGCCGATCTCGGTGGCTTCGCGCATCCGGGCGAGTTCGAACGGCGTCTTGAGGGCGCGGGCGAACTGCAGGCGGTTGACGACGGTCTTCGGGTTTACTGCGGCCAGCGGCAGGTTGAGGTCGTACGACTCGGCCGGTCCCACCAAGGCAACCCGTCCGAAGCTCGCCAAGTCGTGCACCAGGGACTTCATCAACGCTTCGTCGTTGTCGTGCTCTTCGACTTCGAACGCCTCGCCGGCCCACGCCGGAAGCGACGGTGGTTGATGCCAGAAGCTGGCTTCCCGGTGGAAGTAGAGCTTGGGTCTTTCCGCCCGGCGTACCAGCAGCACGCTTTGCTCGCAGTCGTCGTCGGGGTAGAAGCGTGCGAAGTGGGGATTCGGATGGAACGCCGGCGCTTGGTCGTCCTGGAAATACATCTGTGCGATCCCGGCCGGAACCACGGCGGCATCCGAACCGTTGCCCGCCAGGGCGTGCTCCCATTGACTCCGAATAGTGTCGACGTGGTCGAGGAACTTCCCGTCGTCGAACGTTGGATTGGTCATCGAGAGCCCGAGCTACAGAAGGGGGCCGCTATTCTACGTCCGTATTCGGCCAGCGTCGTGATTCGGCCACACCTTTCTGATATACATAGGCGCTTGGCTCACTGGAAGGGAGAAAACATGGGGGCATACGCCTACCAGGCACCGACGAGCGTCGACGAAGCACTTTCGGTACTCGGCAGCGAGAACGCCGCCGGCAACCGGACGCAGATTCTCGCCGGTGGCACCGATGTCATGGTGCAGATGCGGTCCATAGACAAGGGACCGCGGACCTTTGTGGACGTCAAGCATGTCGCGGAGGCCAACGCGCTCTCCATCGGCGGCGACGAGATCTTCATTGGCGCGGCCATCGCCTCGGCCGTGTTGAACGAGAACGCCGAGTTGAAGGGCCTTCTTCCCGGACTCATCGAAGCGGCCGACCTGATCGGCTCCACCCAGATCCAGGGCCGCGCGACCATCGGCGGCAATCTATGCAATTCGTCTCCTGCGGGGGACACGATCCCGGCACTCATCGCCTGCGGTGCGGTCTGCGTCATCGCCTCGTCGGGCGGCAACCGGGAGGTTCCGACCGAAGACTTCGTCACCGGTGTCGGGACCAACGTTCTCGACCCCACCGAGTTCCTGATCGGCTTCAAGATTCCGCGTCCCAAGGGACGCAGTTCCGACGCCTACCTGCGCTTCATCCCCCGCACGGAGATGGATATCGCGGTATGCGGCGCCGGGGTCGCGCTGACGCTCGACGGATCCGGGACCTGCACCGCGGCCAAGGTGTCCATCGGTGCGGTGGCGATCACCGCCCTCGTGGTGCCCGACGCCGCAGCGGCCTTGGTCGGAACCCAAGTGGACGATGCTGCACTGGCGGCCGCGGCGGATGCTTCCAGCGCGTTGGCGAAGCCCATCACGGACAAGCGCGGCACGATCGAGTACCGCAGGAAGGTCGTCGGCGTACTCACCAAGCGTGCGGCGGCCATCGCCCGCGACCGCGCCCTGGCACTCTAACCCGGCGCGATTCAAAGCTCATAGGGAGATTACGTTAATGAGCAAAACTCATGTTTCTACGACAATTAATGGCGACCAGATGGAGTTCTTGTGCGAACCCCATCAGACCCTGCTGGAGGTCTTGAGGGACGAGCTCGGCCTGACCGGCACAAAGGAGGGCTGCGCCACCGGCGACTGCGGCGCGTGCTCGGTGATGGTGGACGGTCGGCTGGTCTGTTCCTGCCTGATGCTCGGCGTCGAGGCGGACGGCGTCGATCTCACCACCATCGAGGGCATCGCGACTCCGGATGGGCTGCACGTGATCCAGGAGAAGTACCTCGAGCACGCCGCGCTGCAGTGCGGCATCTGCACGCCGGGCTTCATCGTCGCCACCAAGGCGCTCCTGGACAGGAACCCGAACCCCGACGAAACCACGATCCGCTACTGGCTGGCCGGCAACCTGTGCCGCTGCACCGGCTACGACAAGATCGTGCGCGCCGTGCAGGACGCGGCCCAAACCCTGGCCTACGAGGCATAACGCCCACAGGACTGAAAGAGTCAATCGAGAAACCAAGGACTTCAAGGAGATATCAAGTGGCAGAAGCGGTAGACCTCAAGGCGATCGGCACCCGGCCGGTGCGTCCCGACGGCATCGACAAGGTGACCGGGCGGGCGGCGTTCGGCGCGGACCTCAACCTGCCCAACATGCTGCATGGCAAGGTGCTGCGCAGCCCCCATGCCCACGCGCGCATCAAGAGCGTGGACATTAGTCGTGCGGCCGCGGCCGAAGGCGTGATGGCGGCGGTTTCGGGCGCGGACTTCCCCGGCAACGCGAGCGACTTGGGCAAGAACGTGATCGCCCGCGACAAGGTCCTCTACCACGGCCACGCGGTGGCTGCCGTGGCCGCGAAGACCCAACTCCAGGCGGAAGCCGCGCTGGAGTTGATCGATGTCGAGTACGAGGTTCTCGAACCCGTCATGTCGCTGGACCAGGCCATGGCCGACGGTGCCACGCTGGTCAACGAGAACCAGCACACCAACGGCGACACGTCGAAGCCGGCGAGCAACGTCGCCGCGACCCAGCGCTTCGAGCGCGGCGACCTGGAGGCCGGCTTCGCCGAGGCCGACGTGATCGTCGAGAGCGAGCATCGGGTGCCCATGGCGCACCAGGGCTATATCGAACCCCACGCCTGCACCGCGACGGTCAACGAGGACGGCAAGTCCACCGTGTGGTGCTGCACCCAGGGCCATTTCGACGTCCGTTCGCTGACCGCCCAGGTGCTCGGCGAGAGCGTCGGCAACATCAAGGTCATTCCGTCGGAGATCGGCGGCGGCTTCGGCGGCAAGACCACGATCTACCTGGAACCGCTGGCGGTGAAGATGTCCCAGATGTCCGGACGTCCGGTGAAGATGACCATGAGTCGCGAGGACGTGTTCCGCGCCACGGGACCCACCTCGGGCACCTGGTGCAGGGCCAAGGTCGGCGCCAAGAAGGACGGCACGTTCACCGCCGCCTCGGCCTGGCTCGCCTACGAGGCGGGCGCGTTCCCCGGGGCGCCGATCGGCCCCGGCTGCATGTCCGTGCTCGCTCCCTACGAGGTGCCGAACCTCGTGATCGAAGGCAACGACGTGCTGGTCAACAAGCCCAAGGTCTGCGCCTACCGCGCACCGGGCGCGCCGCAATCCATGCACGCCATGGAATGCGCCATCGACGAACTGGCGCGCAAGCTCAACATGGATCCCATCGAACTCCGGCTGAAGAACGCGGCCGGCGAAGGCACGGTTGCGCCGTACGGCCCGCGCTTCCCGGCCATCGGCCTGCGCGAGTGCCTGGAGGCCGCCAAGGAGCACCCGAACTACACCGCACCGGTTCCCGAAGGCGCCGGCCGCGGCCTCGCCGTGGGCTTCTGGTTCAATATCGGCATGCAGTCCAGCGCCGAGGTCCGCATCGCCGAGGACGGCGCGGTCACGGTGATGGAGGGCAGCCCCGACATCGGTGGTTCACGCGCCTCCATGGCGCTGATGGCGGCTGAAACGCTGGGCGTGCCCTACGAGCGGGTCAAGGCCCACGTCGGCGACACCGAGGCCACGGGATTCTGCAACGTCACCGGCGGCAGCCGCACGACGTTCGCCACCGGCATGGCGGTGATCCAAGCCTGCGAAGACATCATCGCCCAGTGCAAGCAGCGCGCCGCGCTCACCTGGGATCTCGACGAGGAGCAGGTGGACTGGGTCGACGGTGAAGCCGTTCCCAAGCCGGGTGTCAACGCCGACGTGAACCCGCTGTCGCTGGCCGACATCGCCCGCGGCGCCGGCCGCACCGGCGGACCGCTGCTGGGCCGCGCAAGCCTCAACGCTCAAGGTGCGGGCGCATCGTTCTCCTGCAACTTCACCGACGCCAAGGTGGACAAGGAGACCGGCAAGGTCGACATCCTGAGCTTCACCGCCGTCCAGGACGCGGGCCGGGCCATCCACCCATCCTACGTGGAAGGGCAGATGCAGGGCGGCGCGGTGCAGGGCATCGGCTGGGCGTTGAACGAGGAGTACATCTACGACGCCGACGGCGTCATGGAGAACGCCGGCTTCCTGGATTACCGGGTGCCGGTGGCCTCGGACATGCCGATGATCGACACCCAGATCATCGAAGTGCCGAACCCGTTCCACCCCTACGGCGTCCGCGGCGTCGGCGAGACCCCGATCGTCGCCCCGCTGGCGGCGGTCTCGAACGCGGTCCGCGACCAGCTCGGCTTCCGCATCGACGACCTGCCATTGTCGCCGCCGAGGGTGCTGGAGGCGATCGACGGGCAGGAGGGGGGCGAGTAGCCCTCCTTCCGACCATCGCGCGGCGCAGCGACGCCGCGCGTTTCGGCCGCGACAGGTCTTGTCGCGGTCGCTCTCTTCGCGGCGACGCTCGCACCGCCGACGGTCGACGCCAACGCCGTGTCTGAATCGGCTCGGCTCCAGGGTGGCCAAGCACTCCTCACAGTGGCATCAGGTGTGAGTTGCCGTTTGTTCGCACACCACGTGCTTGGACTACGGTACACGCAGCTCCGCTATCCCGGCGGGAACGATGGATCATGCCTTCTGAACGGTCAGGGCTACTGCATACTCGGCCTCGCGATCCGCACTTCTGGAGCACGGATTTCGGGCGCGTTGGGAGGCACTTTTCGCCCACGGTGATGCGATATGAAGCGTCTACTTGCCTCTGTTGTGAGTGTGGTGGCGATTGCCCTGTGCATCTTGCTCTACTATCGAGACGACTCTCCCGAGGATTCAATTGCCGGTGCTCCCGCAGTCCCGCAACACTTGGAGCCCGATGCGGAGACACGGGACATTCCCCGTGAAGGAACTCTGGAATCGAGCATCGTGGAACACCACGAACTGGACTTGGCGTTTTGGTGTGCGCGGGGTTTGGAGACGGACGCCTGCCTCGACGCAGCCGATGCTTGGATGCGGGCGCGTAAGGCGACGATGTCTGGCTGGCCGGGTCACTCTGGGCGGACCTGGGGTGAGGTGTTCGACGGCTTTGCCGCGCAGGTGGAGAGCGTGGAACGTGCTGTTGGTGATCCCGAATGTGACGTTGCCGGATGGAGACCCGACCTAGAGCATCAGTGCGCTGCTTGGGAAACCCACAATCTAGCGTTGGCGATCAGAGCATGTGTCCAGCCACCCGACAATGCCCTGCATCGCGTCCAGTTCCTTGACCTGCGAGGCGAGACCAATTTGGAGGCGATCCGTCAGGCTAGGCGATCAGAGGCCGAAGAATGGGTGCAGAGGGCGTGGCTCAGTCGCGAGTGCCATCACAAATGGGTACCGCTCAAGAACGAAATCACCGGATTGGTTGGCTACGCGGACGACTCCCCATGGGTAGACGCCGTGTTCGGGGAGCGGGCGGCGCTGTTGGGGGACAAGGCGGCGGCCAAGTACTACGTCCATAACAAGATGGCGCTTGACGTGTGGCGCGTGTACGGCAACACAATCATCGTCGACTTCACGGACGAAGCGGCCGTCGCACGTGCACGCCAAGCTGACCTATCAACCCGCGCGGTGGTCGACGAGATCGTCAAGCGCGACCCCGCCACGGGCTACGACCTTTTGGGTGATTTCGAGTTCGAACGCATGCCACAGGTCCGTAGTCGCTCTAGGTACATGGAGCATTTTCCGCACGACTATTGGGTCGCACGCGCGGAAACGGCGGCAGCCTACAAACTCGCAGCATTGCGATTGCAGGGCGCAAGATCACACCTTCCGTTTGACGAGTTGGTAGACCGTGACATTGACTGGGTCGCGATAGGCGAACTGATCGGCGAGGACGTATATTCGCTGTTGTATCGAGTGGATCAGATATCTGGTGAACCTGCTGACGAAGATGGCCACTGGTGGCCTTGACGCAGAGTTCCGGACACACGCGACACTGGTCTCACGGACGGTCGGCAGGTCTGCTACCGGCAGTACCGGTATCCGTTCATCGAGGTCGTACGCCTCGTCCCCGGGAATACCACCCACTGGTGGGTGACATTCAGGTCCTGCATGCCGATGCGCCTCGAACGCGTCGTTCCCGGCACATCCGCGTACTTGAACTCGGGAGTCCGAGAGCGGACACATGCGGCACCACTTGCCTAGGGAACAAGGACAAGCCATGACGTCGCGGGGCATGCTTGCATCGGCTACCACGTTCTTGGGCGTTTTGGCTGCGGTCACGATGTGGTTTACCGCGACGCAATCCGTTGAGTCACGGAACCACAGGACAACGACCGACGGTGACTCCCTACTCTCAAGCTTGCCGGGACATCCCCAGCACTCGCCATCGCCCGTTGCGGTCGGCCAGGTTCCATCAACGCCTTTGGACATCCTGGATCTAGCCTACCACTGCCCCTCCTTGCGTCACGGAAAACTTGCCCAAGGTTGCTTGGAAGCGCTCGACCAACGGTTCCTCGGTCGTGAGCCTTATTCGGGTTTAGATGATTCTCGTGCAGGCGCCCATTGTTCATCTCGACAGGCGTATGACATGGAACCGGGTATTTCTTGCGCCCCTAGAGAAACGAAGTCGGGTGGCACAAGCGTTGTCCGACCCGATGTGTCGACCAGAGGAAGGCGTATATCCCGAAAGGTCTAAGCATTGCGGTGCCTCAGACATGGCCGAGTTGGCCTCTTTGAAACTCGAATGCGGTGGCCACGCGTTCACGACCAGACTCGATGTCCTGAATTGGGAGGTTAACGAAAGAGTCGCCGCCTTGCGGATTGACGAAGTCGACGACACGAGCGCTTATTGGGAATACAGGAATATCGTTGAAGACGCCCACTATCAAGACGCTTGGCTCATGGCGCGCTGCCTTGCCGTGCCGACCGAAGCTTGGCGTCGGACAGGCGCGTTCGAGTCCCTATTTCCGTTCGAGTACCGCGGACCGCCTTGGACAGATGTGGCGAATCCCCACGATGTCATAGGTTCGAGGGATGGGTTCCACGACAGGCGATGGTTGGAGCACAACATATCGCAAGAAACAGAGGGGTATCGACTGATGTTGACCGCCGCACGCCTTGGAAGTGAGTGGGCTTTGGCGCAAGTGGCGGGCATGTTCGAAGAGTTCGCCGAAGAGATGGACGCCGCCCATCCCGTCCTCGGTCAGATAATGCGCGTCAAGTACTACGCTGGGTATGTCGGCTCAATGGACGACGCGACGAAACGCGGCTACCGCTCCCGGCATGCCGCGAATGCCGTACGACTGGCGGAACATCATGGCATCGAGTTGGACATGGCCCGCCTGTCGGCACTTGTAGAGGGCCGTACGTCGCTCTATACGCCACCCCCAACGCCTTCAGGGAGGGCGCCTGTAGACCACGAGAGTACAGACTGGGTCGTGGATGCGATACGCAAGGACGGAGCCGTAGGGGAGTTGCCGAAGACGCGACAGTAAAGAAAAGGAGGGAGTTTGGGACACACCGACGGCTGCATCTGCTGCCGACCATCGTTAGCACCGTACGGCCCGCGCTTCCCGGCCATCGGCCGGCGCGTGTGCCTGCAGGCCGCCAGTAAGCACCCCAAACTACACGCACCGGTTTCCGAGGGGGCCGGCCGAGGGGTGGCCGTGCGTCCATCCCCGCGTTGCCGGGCTCCAACTGGTATCGACGTGCGGAGCTTGGTTCTGGCCGGGGTCGACGGATGTGGCTGGGCAGTGTGATGGGCAAATGCGGATGTCGTTGCGAAACGGAGTGATCGTGGTCGGGGTGATCGCGTTCGCGGCAGGCTGCGCGGTTGGCGCTATGCTCGTGATTGGTGCCGATGACGACGAGCACGAATCGGCGCCGGTTAGGGAACAGGCGCAACTTCGCAGCGAAACCGTAGGGGATGCGATCCGGGAGCCAACGCAGTCGCCTCGCATTTCTGCTGGCGGGACCGACCGTCCGTCCGGGAGAGCCTTGGACTTGGCGGACCTCCATGCGAGCTGCCCTTCGTTTCGTGACGTCGTCGACGCGGAGTGCTTGGCCACCTTGGACGCGTACTTCCAAGATCGGCCAGTCTCCTCCGGCATCCTGGCGGTCGCCGATACGCCGGTCTGGCACGACGTGTTCGACGATCCGGACTCGGTGAGAGACGGCACGGTCAAGACGCTCGCGGAGGCAACATGCGATGTGGCCAATGGCGAGATCAGCCGGAATCCCGGGGGTGATTGCGACGCTCGGTCGATGGTCCGGTCGGCTGTTTTGCTGCGCGAGTGCAGCCGAAACCACGCGTCGATGGTCAGCTACGACTATTTTGAACAGAAGTTGTCCAGAATCGAGCACATCGCCGACAACGGCATCTACTGGCAACGCAGGAACGTGATCGAGGAGGAGGTGTTCCGATCAGCCTGGCTGGCCGAGAGGTGTAGTGCTGTATCCGCTGACGTGATGGCTCCGCTCTACCGCTTCGAGATCTCTGCCGACGACATTTACTTGTCGCATCCGCCGGACTCGTTCTATCCGGACAGGCCGTTGGAGGACCACGAGGTCAACGGCTATTTGCGGGAAGAGTCCGAGAGGCTGATCGAGGTGGCCGCCCGGCTGGGCGACGCCTGGGCGCTGTCCGAGTTCCGAGGCGACGCGGCCCATGTCGACCGTTTGTTCGAGGTGAACCCGACGCAGGCCTATATCCACGAAGCCGAACTGGAAATCGAGAAGGTCCGACAGAGATACCGGCGCGAGCACTTCGAGGGACTGGACCGACAGCAAGCCGAGAGATTGCGAGAGGTGGACCAGCGCTATCCTCGGGTCGTGTCAATACGAGACTGGGGACGGGCCAGGGCTGCAGCCATAGTGGATGGTGACAAGGTTGAGCGTCGCCGCTTGGAGAGTCAGGATCCGTTGGCTGGCTTGAATGATGACGAACTCGATGAGTTGCGCCGGGAGGATCGCGAACATGGGGATGAACGATCAGCGGTATACGACGAGTTCGACCGTATGCGAGTGGAAATCAGACCAAGACGTGAGCACGACGAGCGGATAGTACGTTTGACCTATGCGATGCTGGTGGAGACCGAGGCGAAGCGCACCAGTACGGATATCGACGTCATGGCGCTGTACGAACGAGCGGCGCCTTTCTCACCGGAGGACATCGAAACCGCCAGACAACGCGCGAGTGCGATCTCTCTCCTTCGGTCGCAGAACGATCCCTGAGGGTCAGTGGCGGGAGTTCTGGACGGGAGTTCGGACAAAGGGAGTTCCGCAAAGGGAGTTCCGAGGAGTTCCGGACACACGCGACGCCGGTCCCACAGCAACCCCAGTTCGAGTCGAGCAGAGCGAGTCGCCAATGTCTCGCAGTGGCACCGGGTGAGTTGGACTTGAGTTGGCGACATAGGCGCCGAACACGGTCAACTGGCGACAGTTGATCAGACCCCAAGGGTTGATGCGACGGTCGGCAGGTCTACTACCGGCAGTACCGATATCCGTTCATCGAGGTCGTACGCCTCGTCCCCCGGATAGACCACCCACAGGTGGGTGAGATTCAGGTCCTGCATGGCGATGCGCATCGAGCGCGTCGTACCCGGCGCATCCGCGTACTTGAACTCGAACCCGTAGCGCTTGCCGCCGGCGATCATCAGCAAGTCGAGCTCGGCACCGCCGTGCGTTGACCAGAAGTAGGTGCTGCGCAGATTCGCACACGCGATCAGCTGCTCAATCGCAAAACCCTCGAACGAGGCGCCGACCTTCGGGTGTCCGGCAAGCGCTGCGCTGGAAGGCAATCCGAGCAGTTCGTGCAGCAGCCCCGTGTCGCGCACGTAGATCTTAGGGGCCTTGACCTGCCGCTTCTTCAGGTTCTCGTACCAAGGCGGCAGCACACGGACCATGTGGGCACCCGCGAGGATGTCGAGGTAGCGTCGAGCGACGGGCTGGGTCGCCCCCATCGCACGGGCGAACTCCGATGCGTTCCAGATCTCGCCGTGATAGTGGGCGACCATGGTCCAGAAGCGCCGCAGGGTTTCCGCAGGGATCGAAATCCCGAGTTGGGGTATGTCGCGTTCCAGAAACGTGCGCACGAAGCTCTGTCGCCAAAGCACCGAGGCAGAGTCGTCGGGTGCCAGGTAGCTCCGCGGAAAGCCGCCGCGTTGCCACAGTGATCGCCAAACGGTGCTTGCGGAAGCCGAGTCGGGATAGCCAACTTCCCCCAAGTGGAAACCTGCAAGGTCAACGATGCCCACACGCCCGGCGAGGGTCTCCGACGCGCTTCGTACCAACGTGGGCGATGCGCTGCCGAGCAGCAGGAATCGACCCGTCTGCCCGGGTCGGTCGAGCAGTACCCGAAGTGTTTCGAACAGCGACGGGCTACGTTGGATCTCGTCGATGATGACGAGACCGGCCAACGGCGCCAATGCCTGCTCGGGAACGGAGAGGCGACGCTGGTCCACCGCGCTTTCGAGATCAAAGAGGGTGGCATCCGACTCCGAAGTCGCCACCATGCGCGACAACGTCGACTTCCCACACTGTCAGGGACCGACCAAAGCCACGGCGGGGTGTACCCGGAAGGCCTGGGCAATGCGTTCGAGTGCACCTGGTCGGTCGATATCCATGTAGCGGCCACAATTCTTGAAATTTCAAACGTCAACTTTGAATCTTCAAGGAAAATGGACGCGAACGGGCACCGTTGCCCGTGAACGGACGGGCGGTCCAGCGAAATCCAATGCGCCGAGACGCGGACATCCGTTATGATCGGGCCTGAATTCGGACCGAATTAAGGTCTCTCATGTCCAAACCCATTGTGAGCTTGAGCGAATTCAAGGCGAGAGCGGCGCAACTGCTCGGCGAGATGAAGACCGGCGATCAGACCATCGTTCTGACTCAGAATGGAACCGCGACCGCGGTGGTTCAGGACTACGCGTCGCACCAGCGCATTCAGGAAGCACTGCTGATGCTGAAACTCGTCGTGCAAGGCGAGGCCGACGTCTCCGCAGGAAGAACGGTGTCCCAACGCCAAGTGTTTGCTGACATCAAGGACGGATTGACGGCTTCGGATGGCTGACCGCGACGTTCTGTGGACGGATACCGCGCGCCAGGACCTCGAACAGATCGTCGCCTACATCGCAGAGGAAAGCCCAGCGGACGCCCTGAAGGCGACGGAACGAATCGAGGAGCGGTGCGGTGAGTTGAACCGATTGCCGGCGCGTGGCCGGGTGGTCCCCGAGCTCAGAGCAGTCGATGTCGTCGGCTATCGCGAGTTGATCGAAGGTCCTTGGCGGATTATCTATCGCTACGACGACAGGGCGGTTTATGTCGTGGCCGTGCTCGATGCCCGCCGTGACTTGACGAGCCTTCTGTTGGGGCGGCTCGTACGGTAATAGTCCTTCGATGCCCGCTTGGTTGCTCAAGTCTGCGATCCTAGTCGCCGTCGTCGTGCTCGCTGCCGCGGCTGTGATGTTTGCCGGACTCATCGTCAAGACGGCCGGTCCGGGCGACGCGGAATCACCCTCGGAGACGAGACGATCCGACCCACCGCCGGGTCAGGATGCCGGCGAGCGGCTTGAGCCTGCGGCGCGTCCGAACAAAGCCTTGTCCGCCGCGGCGTTGATCGACGACCCCGAGTGCTCGCTGCAGGCAGGAAAGGGTCCGGCCAGTGGCGTGGCGCTGCTCATCGTGGCCGATGGCGACAAGGCCCGTTTCCAGGTGCGCGACCAAGGGGGAATCCTGTTCGGGGACGAGCTTCCGTTCGTCCCCGGATTGCGCTCCATGGGCCGGCAGGCCGACGGCAGAGTCGTGGTCGTTCTGGGTGATATGAAGGTTCACGAAAGGGACTCGCAGACGCCAGAGCTGTACGGACCTGCGCGCGTCTATTGGGACGGCCAGATCATCTACGAGCACGAGAAGCTGTGGGAATTCGGGGTTGCTCGCGACGGATCGTCGTTCTTCGTCATCGAACCGCTCGCCGGAGAAACATCGCGCCTGGTCGTGCGCAATCTCGACGAAATGGCCGAGCACCACTTCGACCTCGGTCGCAGGATGACGCACTTCGGCAACCATGGAAGAGCGTACGGCGTGTACTACTCCTCGGGCATGTCGGAGGTGGTCTTCGGTCACGCCCAGGAGCTGAACGACTCGCCTGTAGGCGACTATTGGTTCTATCCGAACGACGGCGGCACCCCGCGGGTCGTCCGCATCCGTTCGGCGGACGTGCCGCCCCGGAGCGGAGACGCCGTTGACGAACTCGACCCTCGACAGGTTCGCGACGAACCCATTCTCAGGGGAGGCGTGATGAGAAGATACCCGGATCGCGTGCATTTCGTGTCGAGCGAGACCGCGTATCACCTGGTCGACCAAGGCGGTTACGGAAGCACCGGGACGTTCGAGGTACGCAAGAGCGTCTACCAGGGCTACGGCGAGGACGAGGGGCCAAGAAGGAGCGACGTCTGGTCTTGGAAGGTGCGCGGCAGCGATCCCCGCGGTCTGACGGTGTCGGACAATGGAAACTGGGTAGCGGTGGAGGACCGCTACCGGACATGGGCACTGAATGTCCATTCGGGCGAGCTGGTCTTGGCGTTTCCCACGACCGAAGAACTCGCTCCACAAGTGCCGCCCGACGGGCCCCGTCTCGATGATCCGGTCGTACGGCGGAGCTATACCCACCTGGCGTACGAGAGGGCCGCCTTGGCGCGATTGCGGCCCGTTCTGGGATCCGCTGCCACGCTTGCCGATCTTGGGAGCAGGGGAGGGTATCCGTACTTGCTGGGTGATCGACTCCTGTTGAGGAGATCCATCGGTCGGGGTGTTCGATCCAGGGGCTTCTACGATGTCTTCGACCTGACGACCGCAGGAGTCGACGGGCCGCCGCTGTACCGCCGACCGGCGAATCAGGTTCCGCCGCAATGGGCGAGCGCGCGTGGTGACTGCCGGCTTACTGCCGATGCCGTGTGGAGCGCGGCTCTAGACCGTTAGTTCAACTCGGTATTGCCGGGCCGGAACGCTTGCGCAACGACAACGCCGGCACGTTAAGACTTGTGCCGGTTCAGGATCCGCAGGAGCTTCGGTTCCGAGTAGCGTCGGTTCTCCACCAGCCCGCCCATGTCGCGCGAAAGCAGCCGCTTGCCGTCGCTGTCGAGGATGACAAGGTGCGGGTACGACTTGGCGCGGATGTTGACGAAAGATGCACCGTACTTGGGTTGTTTGCGCGGCTTGTATCGAATCCCGGGGGATCCCGAGTCGCAATGCACCTTGGCGACGACGTAGTGGCGACTGATAATTGCGGTCAGCTCCTCGGACTCGGCGATGTCGTTCTCAAGGACCTTGCACCAGCCGCACCAGTCACCGCCCAGGATGAGCAGAACCCGTTTGTCCTCGGCGTCCGCTCGCTTCATCGCGTCCGAGACCAGTTCGACGTTGTCCCGGCCCGGGTCGTAGTCCGTCACGATGTAGAAGTCCTGCTCGCCCGCTCGGGCTGGTGAGATGAGCGCGACGGCGACGAGCACCCCAAGCAGGGTTGCCGACAGTCGGCTACCGCCTTGTCTCCTGCCGACGCAGGGTATGGGACACGCGCGGGATTTGGTCATGGACCACCCCAATGTGGCCGCGGTAGCCGAAGTGTGATACGGCTCGACTGCTGCGTCCAGCGTTCACGCGGCCTGCTGCATTGCGTGGTCGGACGAAGCACCGGGTCACGGTCGCAGGCAACCACAACGCGCTCGCCACAGCGCATGCGCGCGCCTACGCGATATAGTCGGGCGCAGAGTACCGCTCCGAATGCCATGCACCGTCTTGTCATCCGACTGCTTGCCCACTTCCGCCTTGTCTCCCAAGCGTTGCGCCGGCTTACGGCCGAGCGCCTCGTCAGCGGCCGCACGTGGGAGGAGTTCTGCAGCACGTGTTTCGCGGCCCTTCGGTCGAGGTTCGCCGTCGCGCCTGAGCCTACGGGTTGAGCCGGCCATGGCCCGATATCGGAGAGTCTCCAGGGCCGTTCGTTCGGCTATTGCGGACCGGTTCTCCGCCAAGGACAGCATTGTCGCGTTGTCCGCCGATGTCAGGATCGACGGCAAGACATGCCTCGTGACCGGGGCCAACAGCGGCCTGGGGATGGCCGTCGCGATCGACCTGGCACGACGGGGGGGACGCGTGCTCATGGCATGCCGAGGCGGGCATCCGGAGGCGGGGGAGGCCGTGCGCCGGGAATCGGGCTCCGATGCCGTGGAGATGCTGAAGGTGGACCTCGCGGATCTCGGCAGCGTGCACAACTTATGCGACGGTCTCGCGAAGCGGAACGCGAAACTCGACGTGGCCGTGTTGAACGCGGGCCTCATGCCGCGGACCGCGCGGCGTTCAACCGATGGCTACGAGATCATGTTCGCGGTGCATTTTCTCGCCAACCGCGTGCTCGTGGATCGCTGGCTTCGAGACGGTGTCGTTGAACCCTCGACCGATGCTGGACGACGCCCGCGGCTCATACAGATCACCTCGGAAACCCATCGATCCGCCGAGGCCATCGACTTCGAGCGGTTCGGCGAGTTCGCCGACTACGGGATACGGGATGGGATCAGGTATTACGGCCTGAGCAAGCTTCACTCGTGCACTTTCGCCCGAGAACTCCATCGCCGGCTCAACTCGGATGGCGAGTTGCGCGTCGCCGTACACGCCATGTGCCCGGGGCCCATCGCGTCGAACATCGCGCGGGATGCGCCGCTCGTCTTGAAGCCGATCCTCGTTCCTGTCATGAAATTGCTGTTCGCGAGTCCCGCCAAGGCCGCAAGACCGGTCAGCTACCTGTGTTGCTCGACCGAGGCGGGAGCGCAGAGCGGGCTCTACCTGCACATGATGCAGGAGAAGCAACCGGGAGAAAGTGCCGCGGATCCGGTCGCCGGTGCGAGGCTGTGGCAGGCCAGCGAGACCCTGGTCCGCAGACACATGCCCGCCAGTGCATCTCTGGATTGACCCGGTGCGATGACCCGCAGTCGGCCGATTCGCGATGCCTTGATCCACATGGTGCGCCTCGCGTTGCCCAAGCCGAGGGCACCGGTCGTTGACATGACTGGACGACGCGTCGTCGTGACGGGCGCGTCCACAGGGTCGATCGGCTATTCGGTCGCCAAGGTGCTGGCGGAGTGGGGGGCGGACGTGGTGGTCACCTGTCGGCACCGGTCGGAGTCGCTGGAGGCGAACCTGCGGCGTGATGTCGCGAGGTTCGCATCCGGCCGACGTGTCCGCGCGCACACGCTAGACCTGGCCGATGCGGAGAGCGTCGGGAGATTCGCAGACTGGTATCGGAACAACCACGATGGACTGGACGTGCTGGTCAACAACGCGGGCATCCTGCTCGACGTGTTCTCACGCTGGACGGAACCCCGCCGTTCGAACGACGGCTTCGAGATCCATTGGCGCACCAACTTCCTGGGTACGGTTCAGCTGACGACCGCATTCCTTCCCCTGTTGATGGCATCCGGACGGGAGAGTGGCGATGCGCGGGTGATCAATGTCGTCTCCCATCAGCACATCCGCGGCCGCAATGCCTGGTTTCTCGCTGCGCCGTTGCACTACGACTCGTGGACCGCCTACGGACAGTCGAAACTGGGACTCGTGCATCACAGCTTCGAGCTGAATCGCCGTTATGCACGCGAATACAACGTCCGGTCGGCAGCTGTGCACCCGGGAACGGCGTACACCAACATGATCCGAGACGGAGTCCACGGCCTGCCTGGCCCCTCCTGGCTCCACCGCCCGATTGCCAAGATGGCGTCTTGGGCACTGATGACACCCGAACAGTGCGCAGAAACGATCATCCGATGCGCCAGCGATCCGGAACTGCAGGGCGGGCGCTACCACGAACGCTGTGCCGTCGCCGAGCACTCCAACGAAGCGGACGACCTCGAAGCAGCCAGCCGACTTTGGGACCGGACCGTACGGTAGAATCCTCGCTACTCAGAGGGGCGGAATCGATGCAGAAGGTAAAGGTCGTCTTTCCCGACCATCTCACGGTGAACACGAACGGTGTGCGCGAAACCGAGGTCGAGTGCGGAAACTACCGCGGCCTTGTCAGGGCACTCGAAGCCAAATGGCCCGGCATCGAGGAGGTTCTGACCAAATCCGCCGTGGCCATCAACGGCCAGATCTACCAGGACGCCTGGCTTGAACCCATCGCCCCCGGCAGCGAGGTCTTCTTCATGGAGCGGATCGAGGGCGGCTAGAGTCCTTGAGCGCCTTTGATGCTCACACTCAGGTTGCAGACGGGCAAGTGCTTGATTCTGCTCCTTGACGGCTCGCGTACTCGCGAGACGCGATAGTACTCCCTAGCCACCACGAAGCGCGTTGCCCCGTCCGATCGCGATGTGGTGAAAGCCGTTCTGGGCGAGCACCGCCGGATCGTAGATGTTTCGTCCGTCGAATATGACCTTGTTCTTTAGCAGGTTGCCGACCGTATTGAAGTCGGGACTGCGGAATTCGTTCCACTCCGTGACCACCACCAGAGCATCGGCACCGGCGAGCGCGTCGTCGCGGTCGTCGCACAAGGTGACGTCCGCGGACGCCTCGTATAGGCGTTTGGCTGCGCCGCGCGCTTGCGGATCGTACGCTCGGATGGATGCTCCCGCCGCCAAGCATGCGTCGATGACCGTGCGGCTCGGGGCCTCGCGCATATCGTCCGTGTTGGGTTTGAAGGCGAGACCCCAGAGGGCGAGGGTGCGTCCATCGAGGTCGCCGTCGAAGTAGACGTTGATCTTGTCCACGAGGATCCGCTTCTGGCGTTCGTTGACGGCCTCGACGCCCCGCGTGATCTCGGTATCGAAGCCCACTTCGGCCCCCATCTGCACCAGCGCGCGAACGTCCTTCGGGAAGCACGAACCACCGTAGCCGCATCCCGGATAGATGAACTGGTAGCCGATCCGGGGATCGGTGCCAATGCCCTGACGCACGGCTTCGATATCCGCACCTAGGTGATCGGCCAGGTTTGCGAACTCGTTCATCAGGCTGATCCGCGTCGCCAGCATGACGTTGGCCGCGTATTTGGTCAGTTCGGCGGAGCGCACGTCCATGTGCACGATCTTGTCCCGGTTCCGGCCGAAGGGCGCATACAGGCGCTCGAGCTGCTTCGCCGCTGCCGCGTCGTCGCTGCCGATGATCACCCTGTCCGGCTTCATGAAGTCGGCCACGGCGGCGCCTTCCTTCAGGAACTCGGGATTGGCGAGAACCGAGAAGGCGAGCTCCAAGCCGCGTTCTCCGAGGGACGCGGCGATAGAGGCCTGCACTCGATCGGCCGTACCCACTGGTACCGTGGACTTGCCGACGATCACGGCGGGTCGGGTCAGGTGCCGGCCGATGGCCTCGGCGACGGCGAGCACATGTCCCAAGTCGGCGGAGCCATCCTCGTCGGATGGCGTTCCCACCGCGATGATCAGCACTTCGCCGTGATCGACGCCATCTGCGGCCTCGGTCGTGAACCGCAGGCGTCCGGCTTTGAGGTTGGCACGCACCATCGGTTCGAGGCCCGGCTCGAAGATCGACACCTCGCCTTGCTGCAGTTCGGCAATCTTGGCCGCGTCGACATCGACGCAGACCACGTTGTTGCCCATCTCCGCAAAACACGCACCCGTCACCAGCCCGACGTAGCCGCTACCGAAGATCGTTACGTTCATAGGGCCCGGACCTCAATGCGCACGACAAACCATGGAACAACAATACGTCATCCGACCGGCATCCGCGTGACAGGGGTGTTGTACTGCGCGGAGGTCGGCGGCAAACTGCGCGCGGCACTCATGGACGAGGCGAACCAATGGAACCCATGCACGAGACAGATCGCATTGGGCAGGGGCGGTCAATGCCCTGCCCGCGGCCCGGTCACATCGCGAGGTGGTGCATCGCCACCGGCGTTGCGCTGCTGCTCGCCGCCACGCTCGGCGCTTGCCAAAACTACGCCGAGGGCGCCAAGACGCGGACGGTTGGACAGTTCACCGATGACGCGACCATTCAATTGCTGGTCAAGAAACGCCTGATTGGCGACCCGGACGTGCGTGGTGTACGCATCAACGTCGAGGTGAACCGGCGTGTCGTGGAGTTGATCGGCAAGGTCAGATCCGAAGCGGAACGCCAGCGGGCACTGGAGATCGCGTCGTTGGTACCCAATGTGGAACGGGTGGTGGATCGGCTCGGGGTCCGCGAGGCTCGCGCAGAAGAGAGCGACTGACCGGCGTTTGGCGGGGTTGTACACATCGGTTCCGACCGCCACAGCAGCAGCTAGTTGCGAGGCAAATGGCCATGCCAAGCCAGAATAGTCACACAACTAGCTGAATCTATAGTTAAAGTTTTCGCCACCACTATTGTTGGGGCTGGGCTGGGTACCTCTTTGACCGCGCACGTCTGGATTCACTCACAGAGTTTTCCACAGCGTCCGGGCCGGGTTTGCGGGCCATCACACCACGCGTTGGTCGCGCAACTCGTCGATTTCGGCATCGTCGTAGCCCAGCTCGCGAAGAACGTCGTCGGTGTGTTCGCCCAAGGTTGGGGCGCGGCGACGGATTCCTGTGTCCGCCCCCGAGAAATCCACCGGCATCCGGCCAACGGGTGCTGGCGCAGGTAGGCCGGGGTAGGGCGTCGGCTCGAGGAATTCCTGGTCGACAACCTGCTCATTGACCAGGGCGTCGGCGGGTGTCAGCACTTCGCCACAAGGAATGCGGGCCTCGGCGAGTTCGGTCATAGCCTCGGCGGTCGACCGCTCAGCCGTCCAAGCACCCATCCGCTCGCTGATATCGACGGCGTTGTCGCCGCGAGCCTCGTCGGTGGCGTAGCGGGGATCGGTCAACCAGTGGGGCTCGCCCATGAGCTTGGCCCAGCGCTCGTACAGCGGATTGCCGACTACCTGCACCAGGATCCAGCCGTCGAGAGTCTTGAAGGCATCCACCGGAGCCGCCGTCTGGCCGCGGTTGCCGGTGGCAAGGCGGTTCTTGTCGAGGATCGCCTGCTCGATCAGCGTGCCGTTGGCCACGGTGAGCGCGGACGCCAGCAGGCAGCCCTGGACATGCTGTCCCTGGCCGGTGTTCATGCGGTGGATGATCGCAGCGAGTGTCGCCATCGTGTTCAGCGACGCGGTGGTGTAGTCGACATAGGGAAAATAGTTCTTCATGGGTTCGTCGTCGTAGCCCGTGAGATGCATGTTGCCGGACATGGCCTGGGCGACGCCGTCGAATCCGACCCGGTTGCCGTAGGGTCCCGTGGCGCCGAACGCCGTGGTCGTGGTCAGAATAATGTCCGGCTTCATGGCGGTGAGGCTCGCGTAGTCGAGCCCCATGGACTTCAGCGTGTCCGGCGGCAGATTGGCGATCACCACGTCGGCGGTGGCGACCAGGCGCCGCAGAATCTCCTGCCCCTGCGGCTTTCGGGGGTTCAAGGTGAAACCGCGCTTGTTGCGGTTCAGCGCCAGATAGCCGCTACCCTGGCCATCCTCGGTCACCGGGGCGGTGTATCGGTCCTCGCTGCCGTCCACCTTCTCGATGCGAATAACGTCGGCCCCGAGATCGCCGAGCAGTGCACCGCAGAACGGACCGGCAATGTAGCGCCCGAAGTCCAGCACCCGGATGTCCTGCAGAATGGTCATGTCTCCTCCGTCGACCGTGCGCAAAGCCGAGCATTATGCAGTGGTTCGGCGGGTCTTTCGCGATCCTCTGAGGCGCATGAGAGGAGCAAGCCAGACCAATACACACAACGCGGCGAGACCGAGACTGATAGGGCGGTCGAGGAAGAACCCGAGTGAACCGTCCGCGAGCAGCATGGTGCGGCGCAGGTTGTCTTCCAACATGCCGCTCAGGATGAAGCCGAGCAGCAGCGGTGCCAACGGAAACCCCGCGAGTCGGAGCAACACGCCGGCCAACGCGAAGCCGAGCATCAGGTGGACGTCGAAGGCGTTCAGCGAGGTCAGGTAGACGCCGAGCAGCGAGAACGCGATGACGAATGGCACGAGCACCCGTCTGCGCAGATGGATGATCCGCGACAGGTAGGGAATCAGCGGCAGGTTGAGCCCAAGCAACACCAGGTTGCCGATGTACATGGACACGATCACGCCCCAGAACATGGCGGGTTCGACTTCCAAGAGCCGCGGCCCCGGCTGCACGCCGTAGCTCAGCATGACGCCCAGAAGCACGGCCGTGGTTCCCGATCCCGGTATGCCGAGAGTCAGCAGGGGAACGAACGAGCCCGTACAGGCCGCGTTGTTCGCCGCTTCGGGGGCAGCGACGCCGCGGGCGTCGTCGACGCCCGCCCGGCGGGGGGAAAGCGTTTTGGACTAGTTCGCGAAAAAGATTTACCGGGTCGCGACGGCGCCCGGGAGGCCGCCGCCGAGGGAGCCCAGTACCGAACTGCGCGCCACCGTGGGCGCAATCGCCTTGGGATCGCCCGGGTGGAGGCGCGCGTGGGCGACCCGTGGCGTTGGCGACTCCGCATCCCCGGCGAGAACCATCCGGAATGCTTCCGCCAAGGCGAAGGTCGCCATCGCGACGAGTACGAAACTCAAGCCGTCGGTCAGGTCCAGGCGACCGAACGTGAACCGTTGCACCCCGGCGGACTGGTCGGTGCCCACGGTACCCAGCATCAAGCCGACCAGCGCGGTAGCGAGCGAACGCAGCACTTGGCCGCGATCGGCGAAAGCCGCGATGCTCGACAGCGCGAACACCAGCATCAGGGCGTATTCGGGCGACTGAAACTCCTTGGCGAGTGCGGCCAAGGTCGGGGCGAACACCAACAGGGCCACGGCGCCGACGGTGCCGCCCGCGAAGGACGCGTGGGCCGCCAGCGCGAGCGCCCGGCCGGCCTGACCGCGTCGAGCCATCGGGTAGCCGTCGAACGACGTGGCTACCGTGGATGCGACTCCCGGCGCGTTGATCAGGATGGACGACGTGGACCCGCCGAACACGGCCCCGTAGTACACACCGGCCATCATGATGAGTCCTGCGGCCGGGTCCAGCGAGTAGCTCACCGGGATCATCAGGGCGATGGCGGTGATCGGCCCGAGTCCGGGCATCATGCCGATGAATGTTCCGGCTAGGCAGCCGGCCACGACCCACACGAGGTTGGCGGGATTGAACGCCGTGGCGAGACCCGTGGCGATGCCTTCCCACGCACCCACGTCAGGAAAACCAAAGGCCTGGATCGATGTAGACGTCCAACACGACGGCGATCAGCAACCAGGCGAGGACGGACGTGCCGAGCGGCGCCAACACCAGCACGAGGGGGCGGCGTTCCCCCGCGATGAGAAGGCAGGCGAACAGCAGAGCCCCAAGGGACACCCACAGACCTGCGAGCGGAATCAATACGCCGAAGGCGACAATCACCACGCCGTGGCTGGCAAGCCGTCGCCACCCAAGGGCCGAACCGGTGGATCCGGTCTCGTTGGACCGGGTAGGGCGGATGCCGATGCCCACGGCCACCAGGAGCAGCAATACGGCATACGCGATCGGCAGGGTCCGGGCGTTGACGGACTCCGAGGCCGACCAGGGATCGAGCGGTATCGCCAGCGCCTGCCAGAGATAGACGGCGGCAAAGGCCGCCAGGACAAGCGCCGGCAACCGCCGTGTCACCGCGCGCTCGATTGCACGAAGCCAAGGGGTTCCATGATTTCGCGAAGCTTGGCTTCCTGGGCGTCGAGGAAAGCCGCGAAGTCCGCCCCTGAAGCATTCAGGGTGTCCCAGCCTCGGCGTTCGAGAACCTTCTGCCAGGCGTCCGAACCACGTATCGCGTCCAGCCGCTCGAGGTGTTGCTGCAACGTCTCAGGAGGCATGTCGGGCGGTCCGAAGAAACCGCGCCAGTTGGCAAAGACCAGCGAGTGGCCCAGTTCGGTCAGCGTCGGGACGTCGGCGATGGCCGGAACCCGGCGGGATGAGGTGACGGCAAGGGCGCGGACCTCGCCCGCATCGATGAACGCCATGGTCTCGCCGAGCCCCGTCGACAGGAGATCGACCTCGCCGCCGAGTAGCGCGAGCATGGCTTTGCCGCCGCCGTCGTAGGGAAGGTAGCGGATCCCGAGCGGATCGATGTCCGCTGTCCGGAGCGCCATCGCCAGCACGATGTGGTCCAGGCTGCCCCGGGTCGATCCGCCACCGACCGTCATGGCACGATGATCACTTCGGAGCTCGTCCAGCACGGCGTCCCAGTTCGCTCGTGGGTCGTCGGCGCGGACCACGAACACGCCGTAGTCGGCGACCAGCCCTGCAACGGGTGTCAGGTCACGGTGGCCGTAGGGGAAGACTCCCTGCAGGCTACGGACCAGCAGCGGCGTGGAGTTCACCAGCAGCGGGGCGTCGAAGCGACCTGCGTTCTCGAGGAAGTACGCCATCGCCCGCCCGCCACCGCCGCCGGAGACGTTCTCGAACGACATGCGCTCCACTAGCCCGAGTTCGACCAGAACGCGCCCGGCCTCGCGGGCCGTGCCATCGAGGCCGCCTCCGGGTCCAGCCGGAATCACCACGTGCACGCGTTCGGTGGCGGTGGCCACCGACAGAGTGAACGCGACGACGGGGACCAGCGGCGCCAGCTTGAGCCATTCAGGCATTCGGCTACCTGTTGAGGAAGTTGAGCGGCAGTCCCGGCGTCTCCCACGGCATCGACACGAGCTGGCCAGTCGCGGAGAGGGTGATGTACGCCGTCGTCAAATCCGCACCACCGAAGCAGATGTTCGTGGTCAGTCGGTCCGGCATCGGCACGAATCCGGGCTTGCCGCCTGTTGGCGAGAGGACCGTTATGCCGCCCTCGATCAACGTGGCGACGCAGACGTTGCCCTCGGAATCCACGGCCAGGGAATCGAACATGAAGTAGCCATCGCGGCCGCGGACCAGGCGGCCGCCGTCCGGACGGTCGGCACGTTCGCCGCCGAGCTGTCCCGGACCCGCCAGCGGAAACGCCCACAGATGGCCCGTCGGGGTCTCCGCGACGTAGAGTTCGTTCTCGTCGGGCGCGAGGCCAATGCCGTTGGGTGCCTCCAGGGAAAAAATGACCTCCTCGATGTGCGAGCCGTCCGCCTTGGCGTAGAACACGCCCGTGCGGTCGCGCTCGCGGGGCCGGGTCTTGCCGTGGTCCGTGAACCAGAAGCCACCGGTGGAATCGAAGACGATGTCGTTGGGACCGCGCAGGCGCACGTCGCCGGCCGATTCGTAGAGCACCTCCACCTCACCGGTGTCGAGGTCAACGCGCTCGATGCGCCCGGTACGGTAGTCACTGGCCTGATCACCGGGATACGTGCGCCCACGGCGCTCGACCCATTCGAACCCACCGTTGTTGCAGATGTAGCACTTGCCGTCCGGGCCGATGGCCGCGCCGTTGGGACCGCCGCCGGTCTCGGCCACGACCTCGATTCGACCCCCGGGCGATACCCGGGACAGAGTTCCCCGCGCGATCTCGACAACGAGCACCGAGCCGTCGTCCATGGCCACGGGCCCCTCCGGAAAACGCAAGCCCGTCGCAACGACGTTGAGGTCAGGCACTTCAGTCATGGTGAACTCGCTGTGGACATTCGTGGGCTTCCTCGCAGCGTCTGCACGCCTTGCCGGTAGAATCGGCCATTACAGCATTGTTGGCGGTGCGCCGGAAACAAATGGATCGAACACGACGCGTTGTCGACGCTACGGTGGCACTGCTTGAGCGGGGCCGAGCGCATCTCGCGGGCAGGGACGTCGACGAGGTGCAGATGGAGGCCTACGACCTTGCGTTCTCCTGGGCCGAACTCGCCGCCGCACGCACCATGGTCGACTACGCCGAGCAACCGGCGGACGACGACGAAGCCGCGTTCAAGCGGTCGCTCACCCGGGTCTTCTGCGCCGATACCGTAGCCAACGTTCACGGTCGGTTGAGCGCGAGGCCGTCGGCCTTCGGCTTGGATTCGTCGGACTTCGACAACGGCGCAACGGCATTCACGGACGAATGCTTGAAGCCTGCGGTCCTCGCGGGGCTGGGCGAGACCATCCGGCGGCGCCACGGTCGGGCTCCGGTCGACCATCTCGGGGAAGAGAAGTCGCTCATGCGAGAGGCCTTCGGGCAGTTCGCCGAAGATCGGGTGGTACCCCTGGCGGAGGCCATTCACCGGGACGACCGGATGATTCCCGATGAGATCATCGACGGGCTGCGGGAGCTTGGTTGTTTCGGACTGTCGGTTCCGGAACGTTACGGCGGCCTGAAGCCGGACGACCATGAAGACAGCCTAGGCATGGTGGTGGTGACAGAGGAGCTCTCTAGAGGCTCGCTAGGTGCGGCCGGGAGCCTGATCACTCGCCCCGAAATCATGGCGCGTGCGCTGTTGGAGGGCGGAACGGAGTCGCAGAAGGCCCGCTGGCTGCCGGGCATCGCGCGCGGCGATCCTCTGGTCGCCATTTCGGTCACCGAGCCGGGCACCGGATCCGACGTGGCTTCGGTCGCGCTTCGGGCAATGCCCGCTCGGGCCGGGGACGGATGGACGTTGAGCGGGGCGAAGACCTGGTGCACCTTCGCCGGCAAGGCCGGCACGATCCTGGTGCTAGCCCGAACGGACCCTGACGCCTCACCGCCGCACCGGGGTCTGTCGCTGTTCGTCGTCGACAAGCCCGCGCACGATGGACACGAGTTCGCGCACGACAGTCCTCTTGGGGGTCGTCTGACGGGACGGGCCATTTCGACGATCGGCTACCGTGGCATGCACTCCTTTGAACTGTTCTTCGATGGTTTCGTGGTCCCCAGCGATGCGCTGGTGGGCGAGACGGACGGACAGGGTAGGGGCTTCTACTACACGATGAGGGGATTCGCGGGCGGTCGACTGCAAACGGCAGCACGGGCTTGCGGTCTGATGCGCGCCGCCTTCGAACGTGCATTGGACTACGCCGAACAGCGCGTCGTGTTCGACCACTCGGTGGCGAGCTACCCGCTGACATTGCAGAAGCTCGCGAGGATGCAGTCCATGATCGTCGCTTGCCAGCAGTTCTCCTATGCCGCGGCCCGCCGCATGGACGCTGGGGATGGGCAGTTGGAGGCGAGCTTGGTCAAACTCATCGCCTGCAAGGCGGCGGAATGGGTGACGCGGGAAGCCATGCAGATACACGGCGGCATGGGCTATGCCGAGGAGAGCGACGTCAGCAGGTACTTCGTGGACGCCCGGGTGTTGTCCATTTTCGAGGGTGCGGAAGAGACACTTGCATTGAAGGTCGTGGGCAAAGCTCTTCTCGAGCGCGTTGCGGGCTCAACCGATACGCACTGATACCAATGGTAACGGCGCGTGGAATCCCTAGAGACTAGGATCAGCCACCGAGCCAGCCAGGAGCCATTCCATGCCAGTTCGAGTGCTATCGCTGTTGACCGTTGCTCTGCTTGGCTGGGGATGCGCCACGGCCACCCGCGGGAGCACGGAGATGCTTGGAATCGCTACGGTTCCACCCGGGGCGTCCGTGTCCCTGTCAACGGGAGAGCAGTGCACGTCTCCGTGCGAGATCGAGGTGAAGCGCCGTGGTCCACTCTCGGTGACGGCAGCCCTGAGTGGTTGTGAGTCGGCGACGGTCGAAGTGGGATCGAGGATCGATCGCGTTGGTGGGTGGACGTTGGCGGGTTACGGGACGCTGGGGTTGGCCGGGGTCTTGGCGGAATCATCGAAGAATGAGGCCAAAGCCTTCGGTCATGCGATCGCGGACGTGATTGTTTGCGTACCGGTGGTCGCGGTTGGCTTCGATCCCGAGGACTGCCCGAGGACCGAAGTTAGGAAGGAGGACGAAGACCCGTGGAAACCGTTGGTCGCCGTTGGAATTCCGGCAATGGTGGACATAGTGACCGGTGCGTTGAATTCGCGGAGACCCAATCCGGTCGTCTTGGAGTTGGAATGCGGGGGTGGAGGAAGCTCCGCGGAGGAACCTCAGTAACTTCGCATAATGTATATTATGTTAAATTACCTACCGAAGTCGGTTATTGGCCGGCGGGCAGGCTCGATGATGCAAATACCAAACCGAATCCGGTACTTACCCCGGTTATTTGAGACACCCCGAGAGCTTTAGCCGTCCCGTGAGACCGGTCAGCGCAAACTGAAACGTGCGTTCACCTTTCCCGGACTGTGGACGTCGATATCGGCGTTGGCGATTTCCACACCGTGCCGTGCCTCCAACGCGTGCGCCCAGCGCAAGACCTTGTCGAACGCCTCGGCCTCGATCCTGACGCCGACGCCGTCGCCTTCGGTTTGCGTCCGTCGCGGCTGAAAACCGAATTCAATCGCGGTGGTCCGCACAACCGTGGACAGCAAGGTGTCCGGCCGCGCCGAACCCTGTACCCGGTCGACGCTCACGCTGCGACGATTGTCCTGCATCCATGACAGGTCCGCCTCGGCGTCGAGGTATCGCGCCACGGCAAGCTGACGGAAGTCGACCAGCGAGGCCACCAACGCGTAGCCGATCGCAATCGCAATGACCGCGGCCAGTACGTTGACTAGCGTCCGTTCGCGCCCAGACAACGCTTGGTAGCGCCGCCAGGCCGGAGAGGATCGCCAGGTAGCGAGCAACGTGTCGAGGAAACGAGCCATGACTACTCCGGGAGGGTCACCCGCACGCGCGCGCCGATGCGGCCACCGGCTTGGGCGGAGTCCGTGGACAGCACCTCCATATTCAGACCCTGTTCACGTAGAACCGCGCCCAGCCTCTCCAGCACCGCGTCGTCGTCGACCACTAGTTCGGCATCGAGACCGCGTCGGGCGGAATACTGCAGCCTGCGCACTTCGTGACGCCCGACGATCTCCCCGAGCCCGACGCCAAGGCGACCCATCAGGTCGTGGAACCCGGGTGCAGCCAACGGGGTCTGGCCGAGCTGTCGCCGCATCCGGTCCGCCGGATTGCCGACGACCCGTTCGACCTGGTAGATCTCGCGGTAGAGGGCCTCTGCCTGGCCGCGCAGCTTGCCGGCCTGGTGGTTCGCCCATATTCCCTGGGCGAACAGGAACCCGAGACCGATGGCGAGCCACACGCCGGCCGCCGCTGCAACCGGACGCCATCGCGCCCATACCCCCCGCGGTCGTCGCCGCACGGCGAAGTCGCCCTGCAGGAGGTTGATGCCCTCCCCGGCCTCGAACTCGCTCGCGAGATACCCTAGCAGCGAATGGTCGAGTCCGACGTGCGCGACCTCGTCGGCCGCGAAGCCACTCCCGCGAAACTCGGCGTCCGACAACCTGCCGTTGACTACGTGGAGCGAAGCCTGCTCGCCGAGCCCCGTGCGCAGCATCTCCAGTGCGGTGACGAGGTTCGGTCGATCAACGCTGGCGATCTGACTACCCGCTCGCAGCAATACCCGGTCGCCATCGATGAGAGCAACGACGCTGTCGTCGGCACTGGCGAGTGCCAGGGCATCGGCCGTCATGTAGCCGGGCGCGGCTCCGCTTGCCGATACATCCGAGAGCCATTCGTGAACCTTCTCACGAGCCGCGATCAGGGCATGAACCGGCTCGCCGCGCCGAAGTTCCGCGCAGGCGACGTGCATGGTGTCTATGTCGTCCGCGACGAACTCCTCCACGGCGTAGGGAACAGCCCGCCGAATCTGGTTTGTGTTGCGACCGGGAACCTCGCAGGTCAGCGCGAGAACGTCGTCCGTCGGCACGAAAAGGACCACGTTGTCAGGGTCGTCGGCCCAACGGGCATGGGTCTCGATAACCTCCGCCAAGGCGGACAGAGGCACATGTCCTTCGACATCCGTTCCGTCGTCCCCGCGCACGAGCCAATCAACATCCGGATCCAGGTGGTTTTCGTTCGTCACCGATCTACAGCGCAGGAACAGCCGGGCCATCAGACGGACTCCTCCTCGTCGTCGGCAGGTTCGAAACGAGTGCCGAAGTTCCGCGACAACACGGTGACTTCACCACTCGCGGCATCTCGATGCAGTAGGGACGTCAATTCCACGCGGGAGTCGCGGAGATTGACGCGTACCTGAACCCGGAAGTACTCGCTGGTGACCGACAACGCGGAAATGCTCGCCGCCAAAGGCGCGTGCAGTGCGACAACATCCTCGACCCGGTCGAAGTCCCGTCGTTCGCCGGCAAAGAGTTCCGCCTCGGCCGGCGGAAAGTTCGGCGCCGCGGTTCCCAAGACGGCACCGTTCGCAGTGTTGACGTTGATCTTTAGCGCGGATGTCGGCAGCACGGTGACGAGGGGCCGAATCAGTGCGAACTCCTCGGGTTCAAGACGTACCGGCACGAGGAACTCGGAGACGTCGCGCGCTGGTTGGTTAGCTGTCACGCGGGGCGGCTCGTCAAGGAGGTAGTCCGCATCCTCGGCGCCGGCGCCGGTCACATCCCCGTCGGCGTCGATCCAGTCGCGCCATGCGTCGACGACGTTCGGATCCAAGCCGAGATGCGTGAGCAGACGGTTGAAGTGACGCATGCTTGGCGCAGCCTCGCTGCCGGTGACCGCGTTCAGGTTGAAGCGCGAGTTGAGATCGACGATGCGCATCTCGACGCTGCCCTCGTCGATCTCGAAGCTCTCCTCGGGCATCGCCCAGGACTCCTCGAAGGTGTCCTTGGTTCGCGTATTCTCGTCGAGCCAGTCCTCTTGCAGCAGCAACCGCGCATACAGTTCGCCGCCCAAGGCATAGTGTCGCGCCTGTGAGCCGTCCAGCGTCTGTCGGCTCATGGCCAGGCTGAAGGCGTGCCGGTTCGCGATTTCGAAGGCGAGCACGGTCACGATGACGACGATCAGCAGAACGCTGACCAGGGCCACCCCTCGGGACTCGTCCCGCCTCGTGCGCATCACCGTCCACCCCCACGTCGCGCGGTTCGCCCGTCGCGGCCAGCGGAGTCCTGGCGCGAACCGCGACCCTCCTCGCCCGATTCCGGTCGTTCTGCCTGATAGACGTGCTCGGTTCCCTCGGGCAGCATCCACAGGCGGTGCATCAGGCCATGGGACTCCAGTTGCAGATGCATCTCCACGGCTGCTAGACGGAGCTCATCGGTATCTTCGGAATCCGGCGGCAGCGGCCAGTGTCCGTGCTTCTCGCCGAACTCGTCGAACACGGCAAAGCGTGCATCGGCGACCCCGTCCAGAAGAAGCTGCGCCACGGGCCGGGTGTCGGGCGCCCGATCCAGCACCGCCCAATACAGGCGCACGAGCTTGTCGTCGCGCAGAACGTAGGCGACGCGCTGCAACTCCGAGCGCGGCGCTCGCAACGGGTTCTGCCAGCCCATGCGCGTCAGTTCAAGCAGACTTACACCGGTCACGATCACCCCCGGCAGCGGATCGCCTAGCTCGTCGCGGATCGGACGATCCGTGAATTGCTCGATGTCGCGTTCGATTATTCCCATGGCCCGTTGCAGGTCGGCCAGCCCCTCGGCGTGCTCCCGCGTGGCACCACCGAGTTCGATCATTCCGGCGACAATCCGGGTGGCGAGCACGCCGATCACGCCGAAGATCGCGAGGGCCGTGAGAATCTCCACCAGCGTGAATCCCCCGACGCGGCCGTGGAGACGACTTCCGCCCCGCCTCGAAGGCGACCGGGCTGGACGCGGCCGTGCGCCTCGTGAGCGGCCCATCACTGTTCACCCAGGAAGGCGGTCAAGGTGTCGACCGGGCCCACTTCGTTGCCGTCTTCGAGGGCGAACACCGTGACTTCCACCCGATGCAGTCTGGGGTACTCGGTAGACTCGGTTTCGGTGACCACCCGCCAAGCACGCTCGCCGTAGGTGACGAGATCCCTGCTCACTCCAGCGCGGATCGGATCCTGTTCCACCAGACGCGCCAAGTGCAGTTTCGCCACTTCGTTCTCCGCAACCCAACGGGCGAACGTGCGCACTTCCATTTCGTGGAGTTGCCGAGCGGTATTGCCGCCCTGGGTGAAGACCGCCATCGACACCAACGCCAGCACGGCCAACGCCACCAGGAGTTCCAGCAGGGTGAACCCGCGCGAGGCAGGCCTAGCCCGCATATCTCACCACGTCGCTCATGGCATTCTCACAACCGGCTGGTTCTTCATGTGTTTTCGAGGCGGTCTAACCCGCATCAAGCCAATCCCGGGTCTCGGCATTGTCCAGTTCTCCCAGCGCCCCGGCGCGCGTACGCTGGATCCCGTCGGTCTTGGCTACCCACTCGCGCAGGTGTTCGGCTCCTGAAACGGTGATCTCGAACGGGGTGATCTCTCCGCCCGGATGGATAAGGACCGCCGGCAGTTCACCCCCTCGCTCGGTCCCCGTCTCCCTGGGGACCACTACACCTGGCTGGGGAGGACCGGTTTCCGGCTTGAACGTCGTCGCCACAGAGAACGCGATGTCGTCCTCGGAGACTCGACTTGAGAACGGCGGGCGCTGCACGTCGGTCCATGATCCGTCGGCGTCCTCCAAACGCTGGAAGCGGTAGCCGTGACGATCCACGGCAAGGCCCCACACCTCGTTTCGGTACAGGGCCTCGGTGCGTGCCAGTTCGACGGCGAGCGCGAGTCGCTCCGCTTCGTTCTGCACGGCTTTCTGTCGACCCGTGTCAAACGACCCGACCACGGTGATCACGCCCACCAGGATTCCGATTATGGCAATCACCAGCAACAGCTCGATCAGCGTGAATCCGCCACTGCCGGCGGCGATGGCGCGCCTCATCCCGCCCTCGCTACAGCTCGGCGTAGGTGATATCGGCCTCGAAGGCCTCTCCGCCTTCCTCGCCGTCGGCGCCGAGGGAAATCAATTCGAAACTCGGGCCGTCGCTGATGTAGACGTACTCGTTGCCCCAGACGTCGAGAAGCTGGGACTGGCGCAACACCGGCCGCCAGTTCTTCGGCTCCGGAAATCCCGAGGGACGGGTGACCAACGCTTCGAGTCCCTGGTCGGTGGACGGATAGTGGTTGTTGTTCAGCCGGTACATCTCCAAGCCATTGGCGACACTACGCAGCGCCGTCTTCTGGAGCGTCTGCTTCGCCTCCTGCTCGCTTCCGAAAAGCGGTGGAACCACGACAGCTAGCAGGATGCCGATGATCGCGACCACGATCATGATCTCGATCAGCGTCATGCCTCGCCGGCGCGCTCCCCGCTGACAGGCATTCCATCGAAGCCGGACAGGCGGAATCGTGGTTGGGGATTCCATGTAGTTGCTCACAGTCGATACCTCCCGGTGTGCGAGCGAGCCTATGTTAGCAGTTGGTTCATGCTGAGTATGGGCACGAGAATCGCGAGCACGATCATCAGAATCAGGCCCGCCATGAACAGGATCATCAGCGGCTGGAACAACTGCACCAAGGTGGTGACCGTCCGCGTCAACTCCTGTTGCTGATAGTCGGCCACCTTGGACAGCATCGAATCGAGTTCGCCGCTCGCCTCACCGCTGCCGACCATGTGCAGGAACATGGGCGGAAGATGGCCTGCCTCCTCAAGGGCCGCCCGCAGGCTGGTGCCCTCGCTGACCCTCTCGACGGCATCCGTGAGCCGTCGCTTCAACCAGGTGTTGGTGACCACCTCCGTGGCAATGCGCATGGCGTCCACGAGTGGCACGCCGCTGGAGGTCAGAATCGCCAGCGTGCTGGCGTAACGGCCCGCATTGCCACCCCGACCGATTCGCCCGACGAGCGGCATCGACAGTTTGCGCCGGTCCCATGCCAGGCGGAAATCGGGGCGCGCGAACAGCCATCTCGCGAACAGCAGCGCAGCGACCACGACACCTCCGATCAGCCAATAGTACGACTGCAGGAAATTGCTAAAGTCGATCAGACCGGCGGTGAGGACCGGGAGTTCATTGCCGGTGGTCTCGAACACCTGGACGATGTTGGGCACGACGTAAACCATGAGGCCCGTCACGATGGCGAGGGATACGAAGAACAACAACACAGGATAGAACAGCGCCATCTGGATGTTGCGTACGGACTCGTAGCGCCGCTCGGCGTAGTCCGCCAGATTGTCGAGCACCGCGTGGAGATAGCCCGACTGCTCGCCCGCAGCCACCGTGGACCGGTACATCGGAGCGAACACGTTCGAGTATTCGCCGAGCGCCGCGGCCAAGGACCGGCCCTCGAGCACCTGGGCGCGGACGTTCATGACGAGCGCCGACACATGTCGCTTGGTGGACTGCCGGGCGATCGTATGGAGCGATTCCTCCACCGGCAGACCCGCCGCGACAAGGGTGGCCAACTGTCTTGTGAACAGCGCCAGTTCCAAGGGCGGCAACGTGCGACGCAGGCGGAAACGACGACGCGTTCGTCGGGGTCCGACGTTGGTGTTCCCATCAAGTGTGGCCGCCGGTGCGACCGACATGGGCGCAAGGCCCCGGTCGCGCAAGGTCTGCCGAACGTGGCGCGGGCTGTCGCCTTCCTCGATGCCTTTCTTCTGACGGCCGCGGACATCGATGGCCGTGTATTCGAACGCTGCCATTGGCGCGTGTCTCGGCTCTCGCCGTCAATCCGTCAGACTGACCGCGCGCATGACCTCGTTGACGGAAGTCACGCCAAGAAGGACCTTGTTGCGGCCGTCCTCGGAGATGCTCGGACATTCCTTGCGCACGTAGTCGGTAAGCACCTGTTCCGAAGCCTGGTCGTGGATCAGTGTTCGCGAATGATCGTCCATCGTCACTAGTTCGTAGATGCCGGTTCGTCCTTTGAAACCCGTTCCGGCGCATGCATCGCAGCCCGTCGGGCGGTAGACCGTCGTAGCCTCCGCGCGATCGCCGAGGAAGAACCGTTCCAGGGCATCGGGTTCCGCGGCACTCTTGCAGACCGGGCACAGCACCCGAACCAGGCGCTGTGCGAGTATGCCGACGACGCTGGACGCGATCAGGAACGGCTCGACGCCGATGTCGACCAGTCGCGTCACGGCTCCCACGGCGGTATTGGTGTGCACGGTGGACATTACCAAGTGCCCCGTGAGGCTGGCGTGCACCGCGGTCTGGGCGGTTTCGAGGTCGCGGATCTCACCGACCATCACCACATCGGGATCCTGGCGCAGGATGGCTCGTAGACCGCGCGCAAAGGTCATATCCGCCTTTTCGTTCACTTGGGTTTGGCCGATTCCCGGAATGCTGTACTCGATGGGATTCTCGATGGTCAGGATGTTGATGGACGCCTGGTTCAACTCGGCCATGGCGGCGTAGAGGGTCGTGGTCTTTCCGTGACCGGTCGGACCTGTCACCAGGAAGATGCCGTGGGGTTCGCTGACGACCCGCCGAACGCGCGCCAAGGTGGCATCGTCCATGCCGAGGTTGGGGAGCTGCAGTGCGGCCGTCTGCTTGTCGAGAAGTCTCAGAACCACGCGTTCGCCATTGGCGGTGGGAAGCGTCGAGACCCTGACATCCACTTCACGCCCGCCGATCTTGAGGGTGATGCGACCATCCTGCGGAATCCGCTTCTCGGCGATGTCCAGCTTGGCCATGACCTTCACTCGCGACACCAGCAGCGGGGCCAGCACCCGCTTGGGCTGCACCTCCTCGCGCATCACGCCGTCGATCCGGAAACGCACCTGTAGCGTCTTCTCGAACGTCTCGATGTGTACGTCCGATGCACCCTTGCGGATGGCCTCGGCGAGAACCGCCGTAATGAGTTGAACGATCGGCGCATCGTTGCGCTGCGCGAGCAGGTCCTCGCCCTCGGCCTCGGGCACCGAGTCGGCAAGGCTCGCCAGGTCCGGGTGCTCGCCCAGGTCCGCGACCATCTGCCTTGCTTCGGACCCGTCGCGCACGTAGGCCGCTGTCAAGAGTTGCTCGAAGTCGTCCTCCGGGACGATCTCGACGGTCAGCGGCCTTTGGGTGATCCGCTTGACCTCCGCCAGCGTCGTCAGGGACGGCTGGCCCTTGCACGACACGGTCACCGGGCCATCCGGACCGGCGCCGTTACCGAGCACGACACCGAAACGTCGCGCGAACGCGAACGGCAGGCTCGGACCCTCCGGCTGTGTCGGACCGAGCTCGTCAGCCATGCCGCCAGGACCTGCTTGTTTCCATGCGGCGATGATAACAGTCCCCTGCCGCCAACCTTCCGTTACAATTCGGTTTCCAAGGGGGCGCACCTTGGATTTTGTCGGCAGCCACATCCTCTCGGTAGATCAGTTCGCGCGTGGCGACATCGATCGGCTGTTCGCCGTGGCAGACGCCCTCGCGCCCTTCGCGCGCCGCGAGCGCATCACCCGGGTGCTTCAAGGCGCGATTCTCTCCAACATGTTTTTCGAGCCGAGTACGCGAACGCGCGTGTCCTTCGGTTGCGCCTTCAATCTGCTCGGCGGCGATGTGCGTGAGACCACGGAGGTCAAGTCGTCCGCGCTGGCAAAGGGAGAATCGCTCCACGACACGGCCCGTGTGCTGTCGGGCTACAGCGATGTCATCGTGATGCGCCACCCGCAGGAGGGATCGGTGGCCGAGTTCGCCACCGCGTCGCGCGTGCCCGTCATCAACGGCGGCGACGGCGCCAACGAGCATCCGAGCCAGGCGCTGCTCGACCTCTACACGGTTCGCCAGGAGATCCGTGCCCGGGGTCGCACCATGGATGGATTGCGCATTGCCGTGGTCGGCGATCTCAAGTTCGGCCGGGCCGTGCATTCGCTGTTGAAGCTGCTGGCGTTGTTCGAAGGGATCTCGGTCAATCTCGTTTCACCCCCGGGCCTGGAAGCACCGTCGGATGTGGTCTCGGTGTTGTCGAACGCCGGCCATGAAGCCGGCGTCTACCACGATCTCGGTGACGGGATTCACCACGTCGACATCCTCTACGTCACCCGGACCCAGGAGGAACGTTTCGCGAGTCCGGAGGAGGCGGATCGCTACCGAGGACTGTTCCGGGTCAACGAAGCCATCTACACCGAGCACTGCGAGCCGAACACGGTCATCATGCATCCCCTCCCCCGGGATTCCCGCGCCCAGGCGCAGGAACTCGACGAGGATCTGAACGCCAATCCCAACCTCGCGATCTTTCGACAGACGGACAACGGCGTCGTCGTGCGCATGGCGTTGTTTGCGATGATTCTCGACGTGGTCGATCAAGTCCACGACCACGCGCGCCCGGTCACCTGGTACACGGCCAGACGCACGCCCTCCGGCCTGGGAACCCGTTCATGAGCCTAACCAGGATCGCGAGCGCTCACCGCGGACGGAACGGTCGGACGCCACAGAACCCACGGCTCAGCTCGGTGCTCGGCGGCCTCGCCCCTTAGACGACCCGATGATCGCCGAAGATCGGCGTCCAAGAAGGACTAGCCGAGGGCGGCTTCGAGTTCCGGCAACGCTTGGAAGAGATCGGCGACGAGGCCGTAGTCGGCCACCTGGAAGATGGGTGCGTCCTCGTCCTTGTTAATCGCCACGATCACCTTCGAGTCCTTCATACCCGCGAGGTGCTGGATGGCACCCGAAATGCCGACGGCGATGTAGAGATCGGGGGCGACGATCTTGCCGGTCTGGCCGACCTGCATGTCGTTCGGCACGAAACCGGCATCCACCGCCGCTCGGGAGGCGCCGATGGCGGCACCGAGCTTGTCGGCGATGCCTTCGAGCAGTGTGAAGTTGTCCCCGCTCTGCATTCCCCGGCCTCCGGAAATCACGATCGATGCGGAAGTCAGTTCGGGCCGTTCGGATTTGGCAATCTCCTCGCCAACGAAACCCGAGAGGCCCGCATCGTGCTCGCCGTCCACCGCTTCGACGCCAGCGGAACCGCCGTCGGCCGGCGCTGGATCGAAGCCCGTCCCACGGACCGAAACGACCCGCTTTGCGTCGTTGGACTTCACGGTAGCGATGGCGTTGCCGGCATAGATCGGGCGCCTGAACGTATCGGGGGAGTCGACTCCGATGATGTCGGACACCATCTGCGTATCGAGAAGCGCCGCCACCCGCGGCAGGAAATTCTTTCCGGTGGTCGTATGTGCGGCGAGGATGTGGTCGTAGCCGTCGGCCAATTCGGCCACGAGCGTCGCCAGGTTCTCCGCCAGGGCATTCTCGTAGGCTCCCGCGTCGGCCAGCAGGACCTTGCCGGTGCCGCCGATACGCGCCGCCTCGTCTGCGACCACGGCGCAACCGCTGCCGGCGACGAGGATGTCGAAGTCGGCGCCGATCGCCTGCGCGGCAGCGACCACACTCAAGGTCACCGGCCGCAAGGCCGCGTTGTCGTGCTCCGCCACTACGAGTGTTGCCATGTTCAGTCCTCTTCGGTTCCTCGGCTAGCCGAGGAACACTGTGTTGCGATGTCCCCTAGACCGGTGGATCCCACCCTGGTCGGGAGGGCCTTGCGTTGTGGGAGTGGTTCCACGGCTACGCCTGCCCGATCACCTTCGCTTCGTTGGTGAGCTTGTCGACCAGTTCGTCGACAGTCTCCACCTTGATTCCGGCTTGCCGCTCGGGCGGCGGCGTGACATCGGTGATCTCGGTCCGCCGTCCTACGTCCACTCCGAGTTCATCGGGCGTCGTGGTATCCAGTGGCTTGCGCTTGGCCTTCATGATGTTCGGCAGCGAGGCGTAACGAGGTTCGTTAAGGCGTAGGTCGGTGGTCACGACCATGGGCATCTTCAGCGACACGGTCTGCAAGCCGCCGTCCACCTCCCGAACCACCTCCGCAGTATCGCCGTTGATGGACACCTGGGATGCGAACGTGCCTTGGGGAAGCCCGGTCAGGGCCGCGAACATGGGGCCCGTCTGGCTGTTGTCGCCGTCGATGCTCTGCTTGCCGAGGATGACGAGGCCAGGCTGCTCCTGGTCGTAGATGGCTTTCAGCAGCTTGGCGATGGCAAGCGGCTCGAGGTCTGGCTCGGTCTCCACGAGGATCGCCCGGTCGGCGCCAAGCGCGAGGCAGGTGCGAAGCTGCTCCTGGCAGGACGTCTCGCCCACGGCAACCGCCACAACCTCGGTCGCGACTTCCGCCTCGCGCAGACGAACCGCCTCCTCGATGGCGATCTCGCAGAACGGATTGACGGCCATCTTGACGTTGGCTAGGTCGATGCCGGTGCCGTCGGGTTTGACCCGAACCTTGACGTTGGCGTCCACGACGCGCTTGACGGGTACCAATACCTTCATGGAGCTGATCTTCTCGCATGGCTGACTTTGCCGACACGGTCGCCGCAGCGGACACGTTCGGGGCGCGGGATTTTCCTACATTACCCTCGGTGAGGGAAGCCGCGTCCCCTCAAAGCGCGCATTGGACGTACCGGCGCGGGCTCTCACCATGGCGCGAGGGCTGCTATGAACCAAACGCCGGTGGGTGTCCCAGGGCTGCTGCCAAACGCCGGTGGGTGTCCCTGACGGTCGGTGGGTGTCCCTGACGGTCGGTGGGTGTCCCTGACGGTCGTAAGCGCGGTGCGATCGGCAGAGTGGGTGTCCCCTTGGCGACACGGCTCGGATCCCGGTGGGTGTCCCTGACGGTCGTACTGACGGTCGTATAATTCGCGCTTCGCCGACGCCCCGGAGTATCCGTGCCCGAACAAGCCCGCGAGTCGATGGAGTTCGATGTGGTCATCGTCGGCGGAGGCCCGTCTGGTCTCGCCACCGCGTGTCGGTTGATGCAGCTCGGGGCCGAGGCGGGTAGCGAGTTGAACGTCTGCCTGGTCGAAAAGGGTTCCGAGATCGGCGCCCACATCCTGTCGGGCGCCGTGTTGTATCCGAGAGCCCTGAACGAGTTGTTCCCGCATGCCGCTGCGGACGGCGCGCCCCTCGGCGTACCTGTCACCGACGACCTCTTCTACTACCTCGTGAACGACACCAACCGCATCCTGTTGCCGTCATGGGTTCCTCCCAAGGGAACCAAGAACACGGGCAATTTCACGCTCTCCCTCGGCAACCTGTGCCGCTGGCTCGGCGAGCGGGCGGAGGACATGGGGGTCAACGTGTTTCCGGGGTTCGCGGCCTCCGAGATCCTCTTCGGGGACGACGGCAGCGTCAAAGGGGTGGCGACGTCGGACATGGGCATCGGCGCCGACGGCGAGCCCAAGGCCACGTATGAGCCGGGCTACGAGCTGCATGCCAAGTTCACGGTATTCGCCGAGGGGTGCCGTGGACATCTCGGCAAGCAACTGATCGACAGGTTCCGGCTCGATGTCGACGCCGGGCCGCAGCACTACGGGATCGGCTTGAAGGAACTATGGGACGTGGATCCCGACGTCCACGTTCCCGGCCGAATCCTGCACAACGTGGGCTGGCCCTTGGGTCGGATATTCAGTCCGGGAATGGGTTCGTTCCTCTACCACCAGGAGAACAACCAGGTTGCGCTGGGCATCATCGTCGATCTCGCCTACCGCAATCCCCATCTGTCGCCCTACGACGAGCTGCAGCGTCTGAAGCACCATCCCTTGTTTGCCGACGTCCTGCGCGGTGGCCGCCGGGTCGCCTATGGGGCACGGGCGGTGGTCAAGGGCGGTCTGCAAGCTCTGCCGAAGCTGACCGTGCCGGGAGGGGTGATCGTCGGCGACGACGCCGGGTTCCTCAATATGCTGAAGATCAAGGGGACTCATACGGCCATGAAATCGGGCATGCTCGCGGCCGAGTCCGTGTTCGACGCCCTGACGCGCGGCGATGCCCACACGGCGTTGGACGATTTCCGCCAGCGCGTCGACGACTCCTGGCTCGGCCAGGAACTACGCCAAGTGCGCAACATCGCTCCCGCCCTGCACAAGTTCGGCACCCTGTTCGGGATGGCCTACACCTTCGTCGACCAGAAGATCGCCCGGGGCCGGATGCCGTTTACCCTGAAGGATCCGATTCCCGACCACGACACCCTTGTGCCGGCGGACAAGGCACTCCGAATCGACTATCCGAAGCCGGACGGTGTCTTGAGTTTCGACAAGCTCTCCTCGGTGTTCCTGTCGAACACCAACCATGAAGAGGATCAGCCTTGCCACCTGAACCTGACCGATGCGCAAACGCCGATCCGCGACAATCTGCCGCGCTACGACGAGCCGGCCCAGCGCTACTGTCCGGCCGGGGTCTACGAGGTGGTCGAGGAGGCCGGCGAACCGCGGTTCCAGATCAACGCGCAGAACTGCGTGCACTGCAAGACCTGCGACATCAAGGATCCCGCGCAGAACATCACCTGGGTGGCCCCTGAAGGCGCCGGGGGACCGAATTACGGGAACATGTAGACGCCGCACCGGTTCGCGGGCGTCAGCGCCCGGCGAGTTTGCACAACGCGCGTTGTCGCGGAGCGACCTGCCAGTAGAAATCAACCGAGCACGAAGCGGGTTCCGTCACTCCACACACTGAACTCGCCGCTCGCCTCCTCGTCGGCCAGATCCACCAGCCGGTAGAACACGCTACGCGCGATCAGGGCGCGTAGGCCATGCCTGACCTCGACGTAGGGCCGGGGCTGGCCATCGCGTTCCTCGACCCGAATGGGGTGGTTCGCGTCCACGGGCACGACGTCTCCCATGTTCGTCGTGAACAGGATTCGGCGTGCCCTCCCCTTGCCCTCCGTCTCCATATCGATAGCCAGGAACGGTGCGTCGTCGACGTGGATCCGCAGCTTTTCGCCCGGCGTGACGAGAAAGTGCTGTCCCTCGTCCAGGCGCAGGATCGTGCTGAAGACCCGGGCGATGGCGAAACGCTTGATCGGTTCGCCCTCGTGATACCAGTCGCCGTTCGCCGCAATGCGGATGTCGATCTCGCCGACCCGGGCCGGATTCCACTGCTCGACCGGCGGCAGGTTGCGGTCGCGGGCGGCGTCTAGGAGAGCTTGGAACGGGCTTGCGGCCACGCTGACACGACGTTGGGGGTTGAGGGAGCCCTAGCCGCCGATGAACTTCATGACCGTGACCTCGCCCTTGAACTGCACGGTCTGCTTGTCGCCCAGCGCCCCCATTAGGCGGGACTGTAGAAGTGTGCGTGCCTGGTCGTCTGGAAGCTTGAGGACATCGGCGATGGGATGTCGCTTGGTACTGGACAGACAGCCGTAGAGGTAGCCGTTGGAAGACAGCCTCAGGCGCGTGCAGGAGGCGCAGAACGGCTCCGACTCGTTGGCGATGATGCCGAACACACCTGCGCGCCCTGGCGGGCGCGTTGGGGATGCGTGGTCAGGGATCTCGTAGCGCACCGAGGTCGAGTCGAAAGGCGCGTCGGTGCGCGCAAACTCGTAGCGCGTGCCGATGAGCGAGAGGATGTCGTCCATGCCGAAGAAGTCGCGATGGTACGTCGCGCTGTATTTCAGATGCCCCATGTTCATGAGCTCGATGAACCGCAACTCGATGCCCCGCTCTAGGCAGTATTCGAGCATTGGCAGGATCTGGTCGACGTTGGCCGACTTCATCGGCACCATGTTCACCTTCACCTTGAGACCCGCGTCGAGCATGAGTTCGAGCCCCGCGAGCACGGTTTCGAGATCCCCGCTTCGGGCCAATGTGCGGAAGCGCAGCGGGTTCAGGGTGTCCAGGCTGACGTTGATGCGCTTCAAGCCGCTGGAGACGATGATGTCCGCCTTCTTGGCCAGGAACTGACCGTTCGTCGTTACGGAAACGTCGGTGAGCGGCAGCTTCATGACCGCCGGCAGGAACTCGTCGAATTTTGGCGTCAACAGCGGCTCGCCGCCGGTGATGCGCAGCTTGTCGATGCCGGCTGATTCGACAAGAAGGCGCACGGCGCGAAGCAGCTCCGCGGCACTCAGTTCCGCCACCGCGGCCTGGAGGCGTTTGCCGTCGGGAACGCAGTACGTGCACGCGTAGTTGCACGCGGCGGTCAAGCTGACGCGCAGATTGCGGAAGCGTCGCCCCTGGGCGTCAACGATCATGACCACCAGCGCCGTTCGGCGTAGTCAACGATGCCTTCCATGATACTCGACGCGGTCCTGTCGGTGCGAACCCGCGCCGCTTTGGACACCCCGTCAAGGGCGCGTAGAGAGAGCCTCGACTAGACGGTCCACGAAGTCGTGCACCCAGAAAACCGCGTTGGATCCCTTGACGACAACATGATCGCCCGGGGCGAGATCCGCCGCACAACGGGCTGCGAATGCCCGGTCAACGCGGCGTGCGAGTCCCAACCGCTGACCCTGCGGCAATCGGTCGTAGAGCGCGCGGATCGTATCCCCTACGCAGATCACGCCGTCGAGCGCGGTACATAGATCGGCAAGCTCGGCGTGATAGCGCTCGGCGTTCTCTCCCAACTCGCGCATATCGCCCAGGATGGCGATGCGCCGCCCCGAATCCGGAACGGACGCAGCGAAGGTCTCCAGGGTCGCCGCCATGCTCGCGGGGTTGGCGTTGTAGCTTTCGTCGATGACGGTGACGCCAGCCACCTCGATCCGGTTGCCCCGCCCATGAGGCACATCGACGTCGGCGAGGCGTTCCAGCAATGAGAGCGGACGTTCCAGTGCGACCAACGTTGCAGCCACGGCGCACACGGACATCGCGCGATGCATGCCGCCGCCCGGAACGGGACACTGTACTTCGCCGCCGGGCGCGCGCAATCTGGCGGTCGAACCCCGAAGTTCCACCAAGCGAACGTCTGCCTCCGACCCCACACCGAAGGTCAACGCTTGCCCGGCGAAATCCCCGGCCAACCCGACGGGACCCACGAACGTACCGTCCGGTCCAAGACCCTCGGCGATGGACACCTTTTCCTGACGGATGGCTTCAAGCGTGCCGAAATTCTCGATGTGCGCTGGATGGACATTGAGCACCACCGCCACATCGGGCGAAGCCAGCCGGGCCAGTGGTGCGATTTCGCCGGGATGATTGGTGCCGATCTCGTAGACCGCGGCAGCCGAGTCTCTCGGTGTACGCACCAGCGAGAGAGGCACGCCGAGGTGGTTGTTGAGGCTTCCCGAGGTGGTGAAGCCATCGATCACCGTGGCCGCGAATGACTTGAAGGTAGTCTTGCCGCTACTCCCTGTCACCGCGACCACCGGACAGTCGAGACGTCGACGAGCCGCGCGTCCTAGATCCCAAAGAGCATCCAAAGTGTCCTCGACGCGAATGGCCGGCACTCGGTAGTCGCCCTCGCGGTGCACCATCAAGGCCACCGCCCCCCGGGCAACCGCGTGAGCCACGAAGTCGTGCCCGTCCCGGTCCGAGCGGGAAGTTGGTGTGAATCTGGGTCCCGGATCACCCGTGAGGGCGATGAAGAGGTCACCGGGCTCGACGAGACGCGAGTCGATGCCAGCGCCGGTGATGTCCGGGCCTCGGGCATCGGCGGCATCCACCGCGGTGGCCACTTCGGAGTAGGCCCACAATGTTTTTTGCACTTCAGGAAAGGCCTGTAGAATATTGTTTCAGCTTTATATTTCTGGAAATATAGGGCTGAGTCGTTGCCCTACTTCACCACAGCGCGCCCTTGCGCTCAAGCATGTCCGCCAAGGACAATGCGCGACCCGAACGCGCACGAGAACCGCCCGAATGACCATCACCAACGTCGTCCGCAACATCTACTCGGTCATCGCCCGCGTGTTCGCCTTCGCGCGGGTCACCTTGGCCAACATCCTAGTCGTTGTGGTTGTGGTGCTAATCATCGCACTGCTAGCCGTCGACACGGGCCGGGTGGAAGTCGAGAAGGACACTGCCCTTCTGCTCAAGCCTGCCGGCGCCATAGTCGATCAGATCGGCGGACAAGACCCTCTCGACTTTGTGGCCGGCGGGTCATTGGCACAGACCAGGCTCGGCGACATCTTGTCGGCTATCGAGCAGGCATCCGCGGACGACCGAATCGGTGCCCTGGTACTCGACACGTCGTCCTTGGGCTACATCGCGCCGGCACAGCTAGAGGTCATCGGCGACGCCCTCGAGGCATTCCGTGCAACCGGCAAACGCGTTGTGGCCAAGAGCCAGTACTACGGGCGCGACGAATACTACCTTGCGAGCTTCGCCGACACCGTGATCATGCACCCGTTCGGAGAGGTCATGCTGAACGGCTATGGGCGGTTCAGGGACTACTACGCCGGGCTCATCGAGAAGCTGAAGGTCAACGTCCACGTATTCCGGGTGGGAACCTACAAGTCCTACGTCGAACCCTATACGCGCAACGACATGTCCGAAGCGGCGAAACAGGCGAACCTGGAGATGGTTGACAGCCTGTGGTCGCGCTACGTGGAGCGGGTTGGTGCGAACCGCGGGCTCGAACCCGCTGCGGTCATCGAATACGCCGATCGCTACGATGAGCTGCTTCAGGAAGCCGAGGGCGATACCGCAAAGCTGGCGCTGGAATACGGTCTTGTGGATCAGCTTCTCGAGCGGGAGGCACTCGACGAACTGCTGAGCGAACTCACGGGCGATGCGGACCCGTGGGCGCATGTCGCGATGCAGGACTACATCGACCCTGTCGTACCAGAAGTCTCCGGTGACACCGTCGCGGTGATTCCTGCCAGCGGCCCGATCATGATGGGCAACCAACCTCGTGGGACCATTGGTGCGGCCACGCTCTCGGGTCTTCTGGAAGACGCTCGTGATGACGACTCGGTGGCCGCTGTCGTGCTGCGCATCGATTCGGGCGGTGGTAGTGCGTTCGCCTCTGAGCTTATCCGCCAGTCGGTTCTACAAGTGAAGGAGGAAGACAAGCCGGTGGTGGTTTCTATGGGCGGAACGGCCGCTTCGGGCGGCTATTGGATTGCCTCTCCGGCCGACGAGATCTGGGCCGCGCCGACGACGCTGACCGGCTCGATTGGCATATTCGCGATGGTTCCGACCTTCGAAGCCACACTGGATGCGGTGGGTGTGGCCCGCGATGGTGTCAGGACCGGTCCCTTCGTGGGCGCTCTCGACCCGGTTGGCGGTGTTGGCGAAGCCATGGGACGCGCCTTGCAGGCAAATGTCGACTTTGGCTACCGCCGGTTCATCGAGCTCGTTGCCACGGGCCGAGACCTGCCAACGGGGCAGGTGGAGGCCGTCGCCGAAGGCCGCGTGTGGCTCGGTGAACGCGCGTTGGAGCATGGCCTGGTCGACAATCTCGGCCACTTGGACGATGCGGTAGCCCGGGCGGCGGAACTGGCGGGCCTTGAGGACTATCAGGTGAGAATCCTCGAGAAACCCCTGACCAATGCGGAACGTCTCACGCGTCAATTGTTGGACAACGTAGGCCTGGATTTCCAAACGGGGCGGCTAGGCAGCCTGGCGGAACCGTTGCTTCGGGACCTTCGGCTGCTCAACAGCCTCAACGACCCAAGGCACATCTACGCCCTTTGCGAGATGTGTCCGTAGGGACGACCCTCGGATTGGGACACCCACCGTCCGGGACCCTCGGATTGGGACACCCACGGTCCGACTCGAGACCCTCGGATTGGGACACCCACGGTCCGGTGACTCCCGGGCGGCCCCCGGTGACTCCCGGGATCCTCGGATTGGGACACCCACCGTCCGACTCGAAGAACTCCGGATTGGGACACTCATCGTCTGACTCGAACGGAGCCCGGATGGCCCCTGGAGAACCCGGATTTGGAGTACCCATCGCCTGGGTTGATGCTTTGCGTTGCCATCGACGGCGTCGCCGAATGTGGAAGGTTGAGCGCCGGACCCTCGTTTTTCGCGAGCGGCGGTACCTTTAGCGAAAATTGTTGGAACTTCCTACAACGGCGCGGGCCATCGGCTGTCAGTCCCGCGACTCCCGGCGGCGGACAATGCCGCCCATGACGCGCCCGAGATCCGAAATCGTCGACCGCGA
>VXPO01000061.1 GCA_009839505.1 Gammaproteobacteria bacterium | reverse complement strand
GCCCGGAAGCCCGGATCCACCGCCGGAGGACCCGCCGCCGGGAAGCCCGGACCCGCCGCCGCCGGGAAGGCCGGATCCGCCGCCGCCGGGAAGCCCGGACCCGCCACCCGAAGATCCGCCGCCGGGCATGCCACCGGGTGAACCGGGTTGCGGAACGCTTGGTGGTCCTTGAGATCCGCCACCGGAAGGGTTCCCCGGGCTTGGAGGTGAAGGCCGGGGCGGCTGGGGGACGGGGATTCCAAGGGACGGAACCGATCGCGGAATGCCTCCCGATCCGGGCAGGGGCACGTAGCATCCGGACAAGAACAGGCCGCATGCCGCGATCAGTGCCACGGCAACCGCGCCGAGGGCATCGGCGCAAAGACGTTTTGAATGGGGACGGTAGGGAACAGTCATGGCTGACCTCCACGCGCCTGGACGATGGCGTCGACCGGTGTCGGGGCGGAACTGGCTTCATCGCTGCTTTCACCCACGCGCCCCGTGGGGCCCGCAGGTTCGTCTGTAGCGAAGTACACGAATGAATGGCTGACGAGAACGCCATCCGTCGCGAGTGAATCCTGGCCGTCGAACGCCGGACGATAGCGTGCGCGGCGAACGGCGCGCCGAACCTCGTCGTCGATCAGATCCTCGGGTTCCGATCGCAACATGTCGATCTCGCTGACCGCGCCTTCCTCGTCTATCCGGAGGGACAGTTCGATGACGCCGTTCCTGGGCTCGCCGACGGGCTTGCGCGACCTTTCGGGACGCGTCGGCAACGGAAGGTAAAGTGGCGTCGGCGAGCGAAACGTCTCGGCGAGTAGCGACTCGTTGGTGCTCAACAGCTCCCACGCCCGGCGATAGAGCGTGGTCGCCCGCTGGTGTTTCCCGAACATCAGAAACCAGTCGCCGAGTTCCAGGATGGCAGCGGCCCTGTCCTCGTTGGTGCCGTCTTCCCGTGCATTGACTACTCTGACCACTTCGATGAGGGCCCGTTCACCTCTGCCGAAACTGTTGATCGACCCGATGGAGCGGGTTCGGCTGGTGTAGGGCCCGCTGGATCCCGGGGCCTGGGTCCGCGGTTCGTGATAGGGGGGAAAGCGCTCGCTGAGATAGCTCGCGGCGACACCCCTCAAGGCGCGGATCATTGCCGCGTCGTCGTCATCGTCCGCCTTGGCGGACACGTACACGGCGTGTCGGTACAGGGCACGCGCTGAGAAAATGTTGTAGTTCGTGAGGTACCAATCCGCCAGAGCGAACAGTCCCGGGAGCAGGGCCGGGTCGCCGCTCCCGAAAGAGCGCAGTAGGAGATTGTAGGCGTATTCGTGACGCGTGTTGGCACGCTCGGAGTCGCCACTGGCCGCATGTAGCGCGGCTTCCCGGTAGACGATGTCCACTTGACTGGGATGATGAAGTCCACGGTTGACACGGGTGATGTGCAGAGCGCGGTCGTATGCGCCGAATGCGCCGGGGAAGTCGCCGACGCCGACGAGCGCGTCGCCGAGGACGACCAGCGGCTCGGCCAACTCGATGTTGTAGCGGTTCGAGCGCCGCTCGATCTTGTCGATCTCGAGTTCGACGATGTTTATCGCATCGAGATACTCCCCCAACGTCACCTTGTTGGCGGCCTCGTCCACCTCGCTGCCGACCAGGGAGTCGCCGGTCTGCGGTTCTTCGGCGACGCGTGGCCAGGGGGGCTCCGCGTCCGTGGACGGTGTCTGGGCGCCCGCCGCGAACGCCAAGGCCGCCGCCGTCAGCGCGATTCCCGATGCCGGTATGTTCCGCCGTCTGTACACGAGCCTTTCCTCAAGGCGCAGCCGTTGGTTGGCCACCTTGGACGAGATCACGTCGCCAACTTGGATCGTCTCCACGCAAGCGAGTTCGGAATTCGAGTGTCCGCGTGCTAGGTGGCGCAGTCAAGCGCGTTTTCTACCCTCGTATCTCACCGGGAACGCGCACTAGGAACGCGCGATGCGGGAGCCTCGTCGATTGGATAAGATGGCCCGCTTTCCGGGCCTGCGGGTCACCAATGAACGGAACGGACTACGCCATCGACGCGGTCGGGCTCGAATGTCCCGAACCCCTGATGATCGTCCGCAACAAGGTTCGCGGGATGTCGTCAGGAGAAACGGTATCTGTTGTCGCAACCGATCCGTCGACCATGCGCGACCTTTCCAATTTCTGCCGGTTCATGGGCCATGAACTCGTGACCTCCGAAAGGAATGGTGAGCGGTACCTGTTCGTTATCCGCAAGGGCTAGCCCGTGGCTGAACGTTGCGACGCCGTTGTCGTAGGGGCCGGCGTGGTCGGCCTTGCGGTCGCTCGCGCGCTTGCACAAGTTGGTAGGGACGTCTTGGTGCTGGAGCGCCACGAGTTGATCGGCTCGGAGATATCGAGCCGCAATTCGGAGGTGATCCACGCCGGCATCTACTATCCGACCGGTTCTCTCAAGGCACACACGTGCGTGCGTGGCAAGGCGTTGCTCTACGAGTATTGCAAGGCCTACAACGTGCCGCACGAGCGTCTCGGCAAGATCATCGTGGCGACGTCGGCGGAGCAGTTCGAGACCCTCGAGAGCTACCAGCGGCAGGCACGGGCGAACGGTGTCGCCGAGCTCCCATGGATGACCCAGGCCGAGATTCTCGCGCTCGAACCCGAGGTGGACGCCTTGGCCGGCATCTACTCGGAGTCCACGGGAATCGTCGACAGCCATGCGTTCATGCTGAGCCTGCTCGGCGATGTCGAGGCCGGTGGGGGAACGATCGCGTTCCTGACGGAAGTCACCGATCTCGAGCGCCGAGACGGGAACGTGCGCGTCCACTGCGGCGACTTCGCACTCGATGCCGAGATCGTGGTCAACGCCGCGGGCCTTGCCGGGCCGGAGATCGCTCGGCGCTTGGGTGGTGAGCATCGCGGCTACTACGCCAAGGGACACTACTACACGCTCTCGGGCCGGTCCCCGTTTTCTCGCCTGGTCTACCCGGTGGCGGAAGCCGGCGGACTGGGCGTGCACGTGACCCTCGACCTCGGCGGTCAGGCACGGTTCGGGCCCGACGTGGTATGGCAGGAGGACGAGGACTACGGCTTCGACCGGGTCGACTTCGAACGCTTCGTCGAGGCGATCCGGCGCTACTATCCAGGCCTCGACGAGTCGCGTCTGCACGCGGGCTATACCGGCATCCGCCCGAAATTGGCGCCAGCCGGTGTCCCGGCCTCGGACTTCGTGATCGAAGGGCCGGCGGACAACGGCGTACCGGGACTCGTCAACCTGTTGGGGATCGAGTCCCCAGGACTCACCTCATCGCTGGCCATCGCCGAGCGAGTCGTCGAGTTGGTCGGCTGACCGGCCCGTTCCCTTCTCAGTGATCAACCTCGCGTCGGTGTACGGGCACCACAACGCGGACGAAGGGCGCTATTGGCGGTACGTGGCGAGGAAGTCGCCTATGCGGGCGATGGCGTTGGTCAGTTCGTCGGCCCGGGGCAGGAACACAAGCCGGAAGTGGTCCGGCGTGTCGATGTTGAACGCGCTTCCCTGGACCACGAGGATCCTCTCCTTGCGCAGGAGGTCGAGTACGAAGCGTTCGTCGTCCACGATGTTGAACCGCTCCCGGTCGAGCTTCGGAAAGGCGTACAGGGCACCACCCGGTTCGACGCAACTGACGCCTTCGATCTGGTTCAGCATGGAGTGGGCGATGCGCCGTTGTTCGTACAGGCTGCCGCCCGGGGCCGTGTAGTCCTCGATGCTTTGGTGGCCGCCCAAGGCGCCTTGGATGGCATGCTGGGTGGGCACGTTGGCGCACAGCCGCATGGACGCCAGGATCTCGAGACCTTCCATGTAGTCCCGGGCCCGCTCCTTGGGTCCGCTGACGACCATCCACCCCGTGCGGAAGCCCGCTACCCGGTAGGCCTTGGAGAGGCCGTTGAAGGTGACGGTGAGGACGTCGGTCGACAACGACGCCAAGGGGTGGTGTACGGCGTCGTCGTAGACGATCCGGGCGTAGATCTCGTCGGCGAACTGTATGAGATCCCGCTGCCGCGACCAGGACGTGATGGCTTCGAGGGTCTCCCGGCTGTACACGGCGCCGGTCGGATTGTTGGGATTGATGACCACGATGCCGCGCGTGCGGTTGGTGGTCTTGGCGCGGATGTCGTCGAGGTCCGGTGCCCAGCCGTCGGCTTCGCTGCAGCGGTAGTGAACCGGTACGCCGCCCGAGAGTTTCACGACGGCCGTCCACAACGGATAGTCCGGGGCCGGCAGGAGCACCTCGTCGCCGTCGTTGAGGAGCGCCTGCATGCTCATGGCGATCAGTTCGCTGACACCGTTGCCGATGGTGATGTCGTCGACGCCGACGCCGGCGATCCCCTGCCGCTGGCAGTCCTGCATGACGGCCTTCCGCGCCGAGTAGAGTCCCTTCGACTCACAGTAGCCCTGCGACGCAGGCACGTTGTGGATCACGTCGCGGAGCAATTCCTCGGGTGCGTGAAAGCCGAACGGCGCGGGGTTGCCGATGTTGAGCTTGAGGATGCGGTGCCCTTCCTCCTCCAGGCGGTTTGCCTCGGCGAGAACCGGGCCGCGAATCTCGTAGCACACGTCCGCGAGCTTGGTCGACTTGACGATGTCGGGTCGGCGGCGTGGTGCGAAGGGCGCCACCTGGGCGGGTTCGGTGCTCACTGGGCTGGTCCTAGTGGTCGAACACACTTGTAGTGACGTACCAGTGTTCGCCGGTGTGTTCCTCGCAAGGCGCGGTCGCGAAGTCGTACCGGGGTACGTCGAGCGGGCGCAACGCGGCGAGGGGCGCACCGGCGAACACCCGAAGGGCGCGCCCACAAGCGCCCACCTGCTTTGTTGTCGCCTCTCGACGTATGCCCGATAGGCCTTCGAGGCGACGCCGCGCATCTGGACGCTTGTGAACGCGCTGGTACGTCATTACAAGTGTGTTCGACCACTAGCGTAGAATCGGTGCGTTTTTCGGGCCGCGATGGTACAGGAATACCCATGGACAAGGCGCAGCAAGTCGAAGTTCCAAGCACCGGTGACAAGGTCGTCAAGTCGGACGCGGAATGGCGCGCCCAGTTGTCTCCCGACGAGTTCAAGATCGCACGCCGGGCGGGAACGGAACGGGCGTTTACCGGCGAGTACTGGGACACCAAGACCAAGGGCGTGTACAACTGCCGGTGCTGCGGGACACCGTTGTTCGATTCCGAGACCAAGTACGACTCCGGTACCGGTTGGCCGAGCTTCACCGAGCCGGTGAACACCGACGCTGTCGCCACCAAGCAGGACCGTTCCTGGTTCATGGTGCGCACCGAGGTGCTTTGCGCCCGTTGCGACGCCCATCTGGGCCACGTCTTTCCGGACGGGCCGGAACCCACGGGTCTACGGTTCTGTCTGAATTCGGCCTCGTTGGATCTCGAACCCGAGGAGTGACCCCGAGACACCTTGTCGGCGTTCAGAACCCGACGGCCGCACCCTCCTTGCGATGATCCGAGGCGGCGAAGTAGCCGCCGTCGGGTAGGGCGTGGATCAGCTGCGCCCCGCCGAAGGCACGGTGGCTGCCAGCGATTTCCACCGCATGACCCCGTTGGGCGAGTTCCCGCGCCGTAGCTAGGGAATAGCCGGGCTCGAGGAGAACGTCGTATTCGGACGTGACCTGCCACCGGGGCGCATCGCAGGCGGCTTGGGGATTCTCGCCGTGATCGAAGATGCGGGTCACCATCTGCACATGGCCTTGGTGCTGCATGTGCCCGCCCATGACGCCAAAGCTCATCAACGGCGCGCCCTTGGCGGTCACGAAGCCGGGGATGATCGTGTGGAAGGGGCGCTTGTTGGGGCCTACTGCGTTCGGATGGTCGGGATCCAGGACGAAGCCGGCACCCCGGTTCTGCATGGCGATGCCGGTGCCGGGTATGACCACACCCGAGCCGAATCCCATGTAGTTCGACTGGATCATCGACACCATTCGACCGTCGGCATCGGCCGCGGCCAGGTACACGGTGTCGTGGCCGATGGGCAGCGCCGCAGGTGGCAGCGGCGCGGCAACGCGCCCGACACCGTCCGCCGCCCGGCGGATCGACCCGGGTTCCAGCAGCGCCTCGGGCGGTGTGTGCATGGCGGACGGATCGGCGAAGTGGTCGAAAGCGGCACGAATGGCGATCTTCATCGCCTCGACCTGCAGGTGGGTCCACTCGGCTGAACCGGGTGCATGCTCGCGGGCATCGAGGTGCGCCAGGATGGCCAACGCGATCTGCGCCGCCAGCCCCTGGCCGTTGGGGGGAATCTCGGCCAGTTCGACGTCGCGGTATTTCTGCACGATGGGATCCACCCAGTCGATGCGATGGTTGGCGAGATCCTGCGCGCGAAGTACCCCGCCGTCGTCGCGGGCCGCGTCTTCCATGCGTTCGGCGAGAACACCGCGATAGAAAGCCTCCCCGTCGCTGTCCGCGATCAGCGCCAGGGTCTCGGCGAGATCGACGTTGACGAACACGTCACCGGGGGTGGGTGCCCGGCCGTCCGGCAGAAAGTGCGCCAGGAAGTGCGGATAGTCGGCGTAGGTTTCGCCGGCCCGGGCCCAGATCGCGGCGGTCTCGTGGCCGACGTGGAAGCCGTCCCGGGCATAGCGAATCGCGGCGTCGAACAGTTCGCCGAAGGGCAGTGCGCCGAAACGCCGTGAAAGCGCCACCCAGGCGCTGACGGCGCCGGGTACCGTGACGCTGTCCCAACCGGTTACGGGCATGGCCGGATAGCGGGCGAAGCGGTCCGCCGTCCATGCCGCAGGCGACCGCCCGGAGGCGTTCAAGCCCGTCAGCCGTTCACCGTCCCAGACGATCGCGAAGGCGTCGCTGCCCACACCGTTGCTGCACGGCTCGACGACGGTGAGGGTGATGGCCGTGGCGACCGCAGCATCCACGGCGTTGCCACCCCGGCGCAGGATGTCCAGTCCCGCCGCCGCGGCCAGCGGCTGGGAGGTCGCCACGACGTTGCGCGCGAGTACCGGAGCGCGCCGCGACGAATAGGGGAAAGACCAGTTGAACACGGTGATCAGTCGGGCTAGTGATCGCGGAGCAGGTTCGCCGGCGAGTACTGGTCCGTCAGCGCCCGCTTGGTTACGTCCCAGTCTACCTTCCGCGACATGCGTGCCGGGTAGCTCGCGACGGGCACGTCGTAGGCACGGAGCCGCGTCCGCCAGGTGCGGGCGTTTTCGCGCAACGTCGCTCGGGAGGGTAGGGGGCTCACGGTCGCGAGGATCACCCGATTGTTGCTCTCCGGCAGTCGCAAGTTGAAGAATTCTCCGAAAACATCTCGATAAGTCTCTGATTCATGGTCGTATAGCAGCGAGGTGGCGAAGGTATTGGCCGCCATGACGCCCCCGGGCGCGAGCAGCGTGCGGACTTCGGCGAGGAACTCCACGGTCATGAGGTGCTCGGGGATGTAGTCGCCGCTGTACGCGTCGAGAAGCACGAGATCGTAGCTTTCGCCCCGGGCGAGCGCGCGCTTCACGAAGACGCGCGCGTCGCTCGCATGCACCTGCAGGCGTTCGTCCGTCGCGAAGGAGAAGTACGTCCGCGCAGCCGCTATCACGGCAGGATCGATTTCCGCGACGTCGATCCGGGTCTCCGGCAACAGTTCGGCCAAGGCGGTGGGCAGCGTGCCGCCTCCCAATCCCGCCACGAACACGCTGGCGGGCTCCGGTGTCAGCAGCAGGGAGGCCATCATCATGCGCGTGTACGTGAACACCATGCGCTTGGGCGAACGCGGGTCCATGCACGACTGGTTGCGTTCGCGATCCCGGATCGTGAACTTCATGCACAGGCGCGAGGGTTCCTGGGTGATGAGAATGGTTTGATACAGCGACCGCTCGCGATGCACGACCTCCTCGGCGGTGCCCGGCGTAAAGCACACCAACGCCAAGACCACACACGTCGCGGCGGCGGCGCGCCCTCGCGGGCGCCCCGGTGATGGGCTACGCGCGGGCATGATCGTCCGCGTCGCGGTCCAACCGCCGGGCGCCGATGCCGACGGCGCCCATAGCCAGCAGTACCCCCGCCAGCGTGGCCACGATGGTGTCCATTTCGAACCACAGCACGAAGTAGAAACTCGTCGCTAGGGTGCCCAGCGCGCTGCCCATCGTGGACACGAAGTAGAGGGTGCCGGCCACCTTGCCGGACTCTTCGCGGTAGCGCACCAGCAGTCGTACTGCGTAGGGGGAAATGGCGCCGAGCACCACCGTCGGCACGACGAACAGCAGCAGGGACGCGGCCAGGCTGCCGTATCGGGGGTCTTCTATGCGTTCGAATACCCAGGTCATGGCGGGTTCCGCCAGGTAGACCACGGGGGCTAGGACCAGCGCGGCGAGCACGAAGATCGAGCCGAACTTGACCAGCGTCGGCGTGCGCAGGCTCAGCCGGCCACCGATCAGGTAGCCGACGGACAGGGACAGCATGAACACCGTGATGATGCTGCCCCAGACGTAGATGCTGCTGCCGAACCACGGCGCGAGAATCCGTCCCCCTAGGAGTTCGAGGGACATGATCGAGAAACCACCCCAGAAAGCGAGGCAGTGGACCAGCAGAGACCTGATCAGACGGATCCGCAGACTATGATCTCCGCCTCAGACAAACGAAACGTGTGCCCGTAGGGGCGGCGGCGCGGGGGTGGGGCCACCCCCAGCCCACACCCAACCACGGGGGGGCGGCCGCCCGCGGCCGCGCCGCGCAG
>VXPO01000138.1 GCA_009839505.1 Gammaproteobacteria bacterium | reverse complement strand
CCACGAAGTCGCTGGTGCCGCCCGCGTCGGCCACCGACAGGTTCACCGTCAGGTTGGCGCTCGGCAGATTGCTGGTCGTCACCGTGAACTCCGCCGCCGTGCCTTCGGTGACCGGCGATGTGCCGGCCGCAATGGTGATGACCGGCAACGGCGAATCGTCGTCGTCGTTCACGGTGACGCTGGCGGAGGAGGGCGAACCCACGGTGTAGCCGGTGCCCGAGGCGACCGTGACCGTCACATTGCCATCCTGTTCGTCGTTGCTGTCGCCCTGCGTGGTCACCGAGTAGGTGGCGGTGGTGTCGCCGGAGCTGATCGTGACGGTCTTGTCGCCCTCGTCGCCCGCGGCCACGAAGTCGCTGCCGTCCGCATCGGCCACGGTCAGGTTCACCGACAAATTGGCGCTCGGCGCCGGGCTGGCCGTCACCGTGAAGGTCGCCGCCGTGCCTTCCGTCACCGGCGAAGTGCCTCGCGCGATCGTGATCACCGGCAACCCGCCCGTGTTGTTGGTCACCGGCTCGTCGCTGAAGTCGAGGGTCTCGTTGCCGACGGCGTCGATGATCCTGTTTTTCGTGCCGAAGGTGGGCTTGAGGTAGCTCACCTTCACGCCGCCGTCAGTGGAAACCACGGCGGTCGCCAGGGTGAGCACCACCGTGCTGCCGCTGATCGCCGGCGCCGTCGAGGTGCTCAGGCTCACTTCGGCTTCCGAGCCGCCCGACGGGGTCTTCTTCACCGTGAAGGAGAGGTTTGTCAGGCCGCTCGCCGCGCCGAGCGTCTCATTGAAGGTGATGGTCAGCTTGTCGCCGTTCACCGACGCCGAGGAGAAGGTCGGCGGGTCCGTGTCGTCCCCTCCGTCGTTGTCGTTCACGGCCACGGTGGCGGAGTCTGGCGATCCCACCGTGTAGCCGGCGCCCGTCGCCACCGTCACCTTCACTACGCCGTTGTTCTCGTCCGTCGTGTCGTTTTCCGTGTCCACCGAATAGGTGGCGCTGTTTGTTCTCCAGGCGATCGTGACCGTCTTGGCGCCCTCATCCCTGTCGTCCACGAAGTCGCTGCTAGTGTCATCGGCCACCGTCAGGTTCACAACCAGGTTGGCGCTCACCGCCGCGTCCGACGTCACCGTGAAGACGGCCGCAGTGCCCTCGGTCACCGCCGAGCCGCCCGATATGGTGATCACCGGCAGCGTGTCGTTGGTCACCGACTGGTCGGCGAAGCTGTCGGTCGCGTTGCCGGCGGCGTCGACGATCTTGTTGTTTGTGCCCCCGGAGGGCTTGGTGTAGCTGACCTTCACGCTGCCGTCGGAGGCAACCACCGCCGTCGCCAGGGTCAGCACCACCGTGCTGCCGCTGATCGACGGCGCCGTCGAACTCAGGCTCACCTCGGCTTCCCGGCCACCGGTCGGTGTTTTCTTCACCGTGAAGGCGTCGTTCGAAAGGTTGCCCGCCGCGGCCAGCGCCTCGTCGAACGTGATCGTGAGCTTGTCGCCGTTCACCGACGCCGAGGAGAAGGCCGGCGCGGTCGTGTCGTCGTCGTCGTTCACCGTTACGCTGGCGGAGGCCGGCGAACCCAACACGTAGCCGGCGGCCTCCAGGCCTTCCGCCAGCACCGTCACCGTCACCGAGCCGTTCGGCTCGTCGGTCGTGTCGTTGACCGTGTCCACCGAATAGGTGGCGGTGGTAAGGCCGCGTCTGATGGTGACCGTCTTCGAACCCTCGTCGGACGCCGCCACGAAGTCGCTGTCGTCCGCATCGGCCACCGTCAGGCTCACCGTGAGGTCTGTGGACGGCGCCCCAACGGCGGTTATCGTGAAGGTTGCCGCCGTGCCTTCTGTGACCGGCGAGGTCCCGGCCGCGATCGTGATGTTACGGACGGGAACCGTGGAGTTGAACACGAACTTGTCGCTGAAGCTGAGGGTCTCGTTGCCGGCGGGGTCCCTGATCCTGTTGTTGCTGCCGGAGGTGGGCTTGGTGTAGGCGACGTTTATGCTGCCGTCGGTGGAAAACACGGCGGTCGCCAGGGTCAGCACCACCGTCTTGCCGCTGATTGAGGGCTGCGTCGTCGCGTGCAGGCTCACGTCGGTTTCCGAGCCGCCCTGCGGCGTCTTCTTCACCGTGAAGGCGTCGTTCGACAGGTTGCTCGCCGTGCCCAGTTCCTCGTTGAACGTGATGGTGAGCGTGTCGCCGTGCACCGTCCCCTCGAAGAATGTCGGCGGGGCGGTGTCCCCCGCTTCGGCGGTCTTGGTCTCCGACCAGTCCCCGGTGTCCGTGGCCGTCTTCGCCCGGACCCGCACGTTGTACGACGAGCCGTTGGTGAGCGAATCGATGGTCGCGGTCCTGCCGGTGCCCGTATGCGACGCGTCGGTCCAACGGGTCGCGGTGGACAGCTTGTAATTGAGGTCGTAGCCGGTCGGCGTGCCGCCCGCGGGCAGCGTCCACGACGCGTTGATCTCTTCGTCTCCCGGCGTCAGCGTCAAAACCGGCACGCCCAGGCAAACGGGCAGGGTTACGTTCTGGTTCGAGGCGTTCTGCTGCGGGTTGATGGTTGCGACGTGCCCGCGGATAGCTACAGGGATGCAGCCCGTCAATTGGTTGCCGGACAGAATTAAATCCCCCAGGGCGGAAGGATTCGCCAGTTCCGCCGGTATCGAACCGTCCAGATCGTTGTTGCTCAGGTCAAGAGTTCGCAGGCTGGACAGATTGCCGAGCACCGTTGGTATCGAGCCGCTCAGACTGTTGTCATTGAGGTTAAGGGTCGTAAGGTTGGACAGATTGCCCAGTGCCGCCGGTATCGAGCCGGTCAGCATGTTGTTGTCGAGATGAAGATCCGTAAGGCTGGACAATTCGCCGAGTTCCGCCGGTATCGAGCCGGTCAGCCGGTTTCCATCCAGCTCAATGACCGTAAGCTGGGTCAGATCCTTCAACCGAGTGGGGATCGAGCCCGCCAGCGATCTGCTGGACAGCCTTAGCGCTGTAACGCGTCTTTGCGTCTGACCCACTCCGGTCCAACTCGCCATGACCAGGCTCGTGTCCCAATTGAGCGCCGAGCCCGAGCCCACCAGCGTCGGCTCCATGGCCAGCAACGCCTCGCAATCGTCTATCAGGGGTTCGCGCGCTGGGCCCACCGCCGTTGAGCCCGCGCAGCCGTACGTCACCGCGATCGTGAAGGTGAGCGTATCGGCGTCGCTGTCCGCCGTGTTCGAATCCGCGTCCGTTACCTTATATGTATAGGTGGTCGCGGCCTTGGATGCGGTCGGCGTCCCGGAGAGCGTCCGCGTGGACGCGTTGAACGTCAGCCCCGCCGGAAGCGCGGGCGTGAGCGTATACGTCAGTGCGCCGTTGCCGCCGGTCGCTTGCGGCAGCACCAGGTTCGTGATGGCCGAGTTCACGACGTAATCCTGGTTCGCGGCCGTCGCCGTCCCGAAGTCGGGCGCCGTGTCGGCCACGTTTCCCGGCGAGCCGCGGCCGGAGGCCGACCACGAACTTTCCAGGCCGTGGCCTTCGGCCCGCACCTGCACCAGGTAGTTTGAACCGGTCGTCAGCCCCGTGATCGTCGCCGACGTGCCGGCGCCGGGGTTCGGCGGGCCGTTGGCCTCGCCTTCCCGAATCCAGTCTGCCGCATTGGCCGGGGGCGCAGTGCCCTCGAAGTAGCGCAGATCGTAGTCGCTGACCGAACTTGCCGAGCCGGTGTTGGCGGGCGCGGACCAGCTTACCGACACGCTCGTCGAGGACACCGAGGTTACGGTCGGCGTGCCGGGGGTGTCCGGCGCTGTGGGGCGCATGCTGCCGTCCACCAGGTGGTTCGCCTGCGCGGTCGTCAGGCCCGCGTGTTTGCGCTGCGCCCCCCGGCCTCCGGCGCGCACCGTCGCATTGTTCACTAGTAAGACCAGGTCGCCGGAATTGTTCGGCGTTACGGTCAGGCCGTCGCTGTCCGTGTCTCCGTCGACCACGGTGTAGCGGAACTTCGCCGAGCGCGACGTGCCGCTCGTGGCCCCGCCCGTCACCAGCGAGGCCGAGCGGTTGGTGGTCCCGATCGTCAGCCGCACGCGCAAATCCGCGTTGTTGGCCGACACGTCCCAGGTCACGTCCCGGTCCCAGGTGACGGTCACGTCGATGTCGTCGCCACGCAGGTAGGTGTCCGGCGTGTCGTCGTCGTTTGCATCGTGCACCGGCGTCGAGGTAATGGCGACGCCGGTGATCGCAGCCCGCGCGGGTTGGTCGTCGTCGTTCACCGTCACGGTTGCGGAGGATGGCGATCCCACCGTGTAGCCGGCGCCCGTGGCCACCGTCACCGTCACATCGCCGTCGTCCTCATCGGTCGTGTCGTCAACCGTGTCCACCCAGTAGGAGGCGGTGATGGTGCCGGAGGTGATCGTGACCGTCTTGTTGCCCTCGTTGGTCGTCGCCACGAAGTCGCTGCCGGTCACGGTCGTATCGGCCACCGTCAGGTTCACAGTCAGGTCGGCGCTTGGCGCCCCGTTCGCCGTCACCGTGAACTCCGCCGCCGTGCCCTCGGTGACCGCGTCGCCGCCCGATATGCTGATAACCGGGGGCGTGTCGTTCGTCACCGGCTTGTCGCCGAAGCTGTCGGTCGCGTTGCCGGCGGTGTCGATGATCCTGTTATTTCTGCCGGTGGCGGGCTTGTCGTAACTGACCTTTATGTTGCTGTCGGAGGCAACCACGGCGGTCCTCAGGGTCAGCACCACCGTGCTGCCGCGGATCGCGGGCGGCGTGCCCAGGCGCGTCGTGATTTCATTCGAGCCCACCGGCGTTTTCTTCACCGTGAACCAGTCGTTCACCAAGTTGGTCGCCCCGCCCAGCGTCTCGTTGAACGTGATCGTGAGCTTGGTGCCGTTCACCGAGGCCGAGGAGAAGGCCGGCGGGGGGTCCCTCGGCGTTGCGCTCTCCGTAACCGACCAGTCCCCGTTGTCCGTGGCCGTCTTCGCCCGGACCCGCACGTTGTACTCCGAACCGTTGGTGAGCGAATCGATGGTCGCGGTCCTGCCGGTGCCCGTGTGCGACGCATCGGTCCAGGAGTTCGCGGTGGACAGCTTGTAATTGAGGTCGTAGCCGGTCGGTGTGCCGCCCTCGGGCTGCGTCCACGACGCGTTGATCTCCCGGTTTCCCGGCGTCAGCGTCAAAACCGGCACGCCCAGGCAGACGGGCAGATCGTACTCATTGGCGCCCACGCTTTGCGGGTTGATGTCGCCGGCGAAGTTCCCCAGCCTCACCGGGATGCAGCCTGTCAGGAGGTTGCTGTCAAGGTAGAGCGTTGTTAAAGAGAGATTGCCCAATTCCGCAGGAATCGAGCCCGTCAGCTCGTTGTTGTCAAGCGCGAGACGTGTCAGGTTGGAGAGATTGCCCAACTCCCTGGGGATTGAGCCCGTCAGTGAATTAAAGTCCAGATCGAGCCGTGTCAGGCTGGAGAGATCGGCCAACTTCGTGGGGATTGAGCCCTGCAGAGATTTCAAGTCCAACATGATCGACGTGACCCGCCCGCCCGACACGGTCACTCCTTCCCAGCTCCCCATCGCCGTGCCTATGTCCCAGTCGAGCGCGGGGCCGGTTCCCACCAGCGTCGCCTCCGAAGCCAGCAGCGTCTTGCAGTCGTCCACCAGGCCGCCGCTCGCCGCGCCGCCCACCGCCGGCGAGCCCGCGCAGCCGTACGTCACCGCGATGGTGAACGTCAGCGTATCGGCGTCGCTGTCCGCCGTGTTCGCATCCGCGTCCGTCACCTTGTACGTGTACGTGGCCGCGGCCGTGATCGCGGTCGGCGTCCCGGAAATCGTGCGCGTGGACGCGGTGAACGTCAGCCCCGCCGGAAGCGCGGGCGTGAGCGCATAGGTGAGGGCGCCGTTGCCGCCGGTCGCTTGCGGCAGCACCAGGTTCGTGATCGCCGAGTCCTCAACGTAGTTCTGGTTCGCGACCGTTGCCGTGCCGAAGTCCGGCGCAATGTCGGGCGGATCGTCGTCGTCGTTCACGGTGACGCTGGCGGAGGAGGTCGATCCCACGGTGTAGCCGGTGCCCGCTGCCACCGTGACCGTCACGTCGCCGTTGGGCTCGTCGGTGCTGTCGTTCTGGGTGGTCACCGAGTAGGTGGCGGTGGTGGCGCTGGAGGTGATCGTGACGGTCTTGTCCCCCTCGTCGCCCGCCGCCACGAAGTCGCTGTCTGTGTCGTCGGCGACCGTCAGGTTCACCGTGAGGTCGGCGCCCGGCTTCGAATCCGCCGTGACCGTGAAGGTGGCCGCCGTGCCCTCGGTGACCGGCGAAGTGCCGGCCGCGATGGTGATCGTCGGGAGTTCGACCGTGTCGTTCGTCACCGGCTGGTCGCTGAAGCTGGCGGTCTCGTTGCCGGCGGCGTCCTTGATCGTGTTGTCGCTACCCGAGCCGGGCTTGGTGTAGCTGACCTTCACGCTGCCGTCGGTGGGAACCACGGCGGTCGCCAGGGTCAGCACCACCGTGCTGCCGCTGATCGACGGCCTCGTCGTCGCGTGCAGGCTCACGGTCTCCTCGTTGCCGCCGTCCGGCGTCTTCTTCACCGTGAAGGCGGTGTTCGCCAGGCTCGCCGCCGTGCCGAGCGCCTCGTTGAAGGTGATGGTCAGCTTGTCGCCGTTCACCGACGCCGATGAGAAGGTCGGCGCGGCCGTGTCCGCCGCTTTAATGGAGCCGATGATGGCGATACTCCAGGATGTACTGGAGCTACGCCAGTTACCATTATCGGAACGCCAAAGGCTCGAGTCGCCTATGGTCCAGCCTGCGGCTGCGCCTGAATCCTCGGCGTCCGAGGTTGTTCTCCGATACCACTGTCCCGGGTTTGAAATTCCATCAGATAGCATTACGGAATAGGTTGTTTCGGCAGCGAGGTCGATGCCTGTGGAAGTTCCGGTTACCGTGCGGCCGCTCTGAGTGATCGTCAGCGTTCCCAGGTTGTTGCCCGGCCCGGAGCCCGAATCCCTGATGGTCACCTGTGCTTTAGTACCAAAGCCGCCGTCTATCCGGAATGTCACGCTGGTCAGCGTATAGCCCGCAGCATTGGTGCCTGTTGTGAACGGCTGTATTCGTTCAACGTTAAAGGCACTGGTGGAACTATCATCCTGATTGCGGTTCGACACCAGCGTTTGCGTGGTTTGCGCATGCGCGGGTAATGCAATAAGTAGTACGGCGACCGCCAGCGAGGCAAGTGAGGTGGCGCGGCGCAATCGCCGGAGCGGGTGCTGCACACCGGAAGACATATCACCGAACAGAGCAGGATGCTCCAACTTCTCGCCCCCTTCCATGCAAGCCGACGCATGCGGCTGAGAAGGGCGCTAGTACATGAAATTTCGGGAATTTTCATATCCCATATGGGAGGTTTCCGGGCGCCGATTGAGGGCCCGTCCAAATGGCCGTTACCAGCCGCCGGAGGACCCTGCGGCGGCGGCCGTCCTACGCAAGGCAGGGAGACTTGTAATACTCCCATATGGTAGGTGGAGGGGTGGGGTGCTATTGAGAAAAAAGTGCGGAAACGCCTTCCTAAGGCACCCTCGCGCGCCCTCCGGCACGATGTCTCCGCAGCGTCAGCGCCTCCCCGGTCACGCAAGCGAGTGCCGCGCGGTCAAGGGTTTGCCATGCAGTTGGGTATGACCGGCCGGGCGGTCGATCCCTTACTTTCGATAGGCGCGCGCCAGTCCGTCGAACATCGGATAGTGCCTGGTGTTGAGCGTCTTCAACGACGCGCCTTCCAATGTTGCAGTCGCCGCAATGACCGCATCCGCCAGGCCGAGTCCGTGCTTCGGACCGTAGTCCCGCTTGTAGAGTCCACCGAGTCTTGCAACGGCCCCGCTGACGTCAACGATGCGAAACTGCGACAGCAGGTTTGTCAATGCGGTTTGTTCCGGTTCTTCCTCTCCGCCTCGAACACCGGCATACAACTCCGCCACCGTGACCGCCGACAGGATTACCCGCTCGGCATGCTCCTCAACGCAGGCGACCGCACCGGCGTGTCCGCGCAGAAAGTCCACCAGCACATCGGTGTCGAGCAGGACGGGCCGCGGCATGGGGGTTCAGGCTCTGTCCCATCCGGCCCGAACGGCGCCGAAGTCGGGAATATCGTCGCGGTTCTTCCATATACCGGCGGCCGCGCCCAGCGCTTCTTGCCGCCGCCGGCCACTCGAGCTTGCAATGAGGCGGTCAACGGCCTCGCGAATGAGTTCGCTTTGCCGCTTTCCTTGGCGTTGCGACATGGCGATCAGCTCGTTCCGCTGTTCTTCGGTAAGGTAGATCTGCGTGCGCACCATGCCGAATCTCCGCTGTGATGATATACATCGGCATTATACATCGTTCCCTTGAGTTGCTGCTCGTCAGGGTCCCGGCGTATGGCTTCATGCCGGTTTGCGCGCCAGAAAACAGTTCAGTGGGGCAACCCTCGAAATAACAGCAGCATCCCCAGGGAGATCAAGCCGAAGAGCGTCGACGGGTTGGGGATTTGTTCCATGAAAAGATCAGAAGTCGAGTCCCAGGTTCAGGCGCACGCCGTGATCGGTCGGGGCGTCGAGGGTTTCGCGGCGTTCGAACAGCAGCTCGGTCAGGAGCCTCGGTCCGGCGGCCTCGAACCGGACGCCCGCGCGCAGGGCGCGGTTGCCGGCGCCGGCGACGTCCGCTTCGGTGAAGGGGGTCAGCAGTCCGCCCGACAGGACGAAGCCGTAGCCGGCCTGCGCGCCGAGCAGCGCGGTCTCCGCACCGGCG
>VXPO01000089.1 GCA_009839505.1 Gammaproteobacteria bacterium | reverse complement strand
TGCGCTGAATGACCACGTTGTCGAAGGGCGACAGGATGTGCACGGCGTGGGGGAACCGTTTCGGTGGCTGGTCGAAGGCGCCTGGTAGGGCGTAGATGGTTTCGCCGGCGGCGTCCCGATGCGCGACGAGATCGCCTGCCCGCGCTTTCTCGGCCAATCGTCCGCGCACTCGGGCACGCAGGTTCGCATCGCGGCGGATGTAGTTCACGGTTCGGGCCGTGGCGAAGCCGTGTGCCCGCAGGGCGACGTCGATGAGGTAGTCGGCGTATTCCTCGATTCCCGGTTCGCGTGTGTCCACCTCGGGCGGCAGGAAACGTTCGGCGAGTTCGTAGCGCTTCTCGAGGCCTTGGCGTTCGATGCACATCAGTTCGCCTTCCATGAACAGCCGCTCCAACGCCCGCTTGGCCGGCTTCCAGTCCCACCAGCCGCTGCGCCGCTTGTCGGGGTTCTCGAAGTCGCGGGCGAACAGCGGACCCTCGGCCCGGATCCGGTCCAGCACGTATGCCCCGACGCGTGGATCCTGGCGGTGGTGCCACCAGCCCCACTCGCCCCGGGCAACGCCGCGCATCATTGGCAGCACGAAGCGGTAGTCCCGCATGGGGAGGTAGGAGGCGGCATGGCTCCAGTACTCGAACGCGCGCCGCGCCGCGACCAGTCGGTTCGGCATCGATTCGTCGTAGCTGGACACCCGGTTGTAGAGGATGTGGTGATGCGCCCTGGCGACTACCGAGATGGTGTCGATCTGCACGTGGCCCAGCTGCGCAAGGGCCTTCTCGGCACCGCCCGAACCGGATCCGAGTTTGCGTTTCCCGGCGAGTCCCTGGTGGGCAAGCGCGAGGCTCCGCAAGCGCCTTGAAGAGACCGGTTTACTCAAGCCTGGAAGCCTGTTCGGCGAGCGCACGGTCGTAGGCGCTGATCAGCATCACCTCGGCGGCCAGGACGAGGTGGAAGCTGGCCGGGATGGGGGAGGCGAACCAGAGGATGTCCGAGTAGATCGTGAGGCCAAGAACCAGTCGGGCGCCCATTACCAGGAAGTAGAGTACGCCGAATATGAACAGTCCCTTCGATGCGCGGTGGCCGAACACGGTTCGACCGACGGCCATCCGCCAGGACACCCAACCCATGAAGCCGAGGATCACGATCTGCGCGGGCAGGAGGATGGGGTAGGGGAGACCGCTTCCTTGCCACATCTCCAGCATCGGCAGGAAGGAAACAGGCCAGAAGACTTGGATGACCTGGCCGACGACGCGAACCAGGAAACCGAGGGTGAGGCAGACGCTCAGTGTGGCAAATAGACGGTTCATGGTGATTTCTCCTCGAGATCGGTGGTCCTGATGGACAGTCCGAAGCCGTTGCCCGTTGGCACTGCCGCCGGACTCAGAATACCGCCCGTATCGAACATCAGGCTCGGCGTGGTGAGGTCGCGACTCAGCAGATAGGTGCCGAACGCACCCTCGGCCGCAACGAGATTGGGGCGAATCGCCTGCATGACGGGTAGCGCCGCCCGGGTGAGGATGCTGGTCTCGCCGACCTGGCAGCCGACGACGACGCCGAGTCCGCGCCGCGCCGCCCGCGCGGCCAACTCCAGCGACCGCAGGATGCCTCCCATCTTCGAGACGCGCAGGTTGACGATCCAGCGAGCGGGGTCTTCGAGCGCGTCAACTTGCTCGGCGCGGAGCAGGCTCTCGTCCAGCACGATCCGCATACCGCAGGCCTCGCCCACCGCGCGGAAGCCCTCGAGGTCACCCGCCGCCAGGGGTTCTTCGACGGCGAATGGGATCCCGGGGAGTGCGGACAGGTGGCGGATGCACTCGTCCGCCGTCGTCCAAAGGTTGTTGGCGTCGAGGCGAACCCGGACGTCTATTCCCGCGAGCGCTGCGAGCTTGCGTCGGTCGCGTCCCGGATGGCCGCACAGCTTGACCTTGAAGTCCGTGAAGCCGCGTTGGCGATAGCGACTGAGCTGCCAGAGGTAGGCGAGGTGCGGCGCGTCGCCGAGCACCGCCGAGTAGGTGAATGCGCCTGCCAGCCGCGGCAGGCCGAGCAGTTGCTCCGCAGACTGTCCGGCGAGACGTCCGAAGAGGTCGATGATGGCCGTCTCGACGGCACAGAAGGCGGCTGGGTTACGGTCGATGACTTCGCGGTGCGATGCGATCCAGGTGCGTAGGCTCTGCACATCGTTGACCTGGGCCATGATCGCCTCCGCGTGGGCTTCGATGAAGTCTCGGGCACCGGGCGTGGTCTCGCCGGTGACGTAGTCCCTAGGACAGCCCTCGCCGTAACCCGTCCGACCCTCGCCGCGCGCCGCGACGATGACGTTCTCGGCCCGGGACCGGGTCGCCGACGCGTGCCGGAACACCACCTTGAACGGCACAGGGAAGGCGAACGTGCGGATTTGCTCGATCCGCATGTCACCTCGCCTTCGACTCGAAGTCGAAGCTGCACTCGTGGGCGTATTGAAGGTGCAGGTATTTGAACTGGGCGTCGCGCTGGCCTTGGGCGACGCGGCTCTGCCGGTAGGCGTCGCCGCTGCCGGGAACGAGGGGGCGGACATCCAGGGGCTTGAGCCTATCGCTGGCGCGTTTGCCGTCGTATTCGATGTTGGTAGCGCGCAGACGCGCGTCGACCCCTTCCCCGATGTGGTCGGCTGAGCGCATGTCGCCCGCAGCCTCCAAGTACAGGGTATAGCGGGAGGTGTCCTGGTCGGCGAGAACGATGAAGAAGCGGTTGTCGACCCCCATCTGCTCCAAGGTCGCGCAAACGGCGTCCAGCACCTGGGTCTCATGAAGCTTTTCGCCGGTGATGCTGGTAACACCCTTGCCCTTCTGCACGAAGTCGAGGGCTGGCGTCTGGTTCATACGACCGCTGACGCGCACGATGTCGTTCATGTCGTAACGGTATAGTCCGTTGGAAGTCGTCACGATGACGTAGTAGTCGTGGTCCGGTTCGAGCTCATCGAGCCCGACGATGTCGGCATGAGCGGAATCGGTCTCCCAGGCGTCACGTTCAGCAAACTCGAAGAACGTGTCGGTGAGCGTCGGCAGGCAGACGTTGTGAATCGGGTCGACGTTCACCGAGCCGTGCACTTCGCTCGCCACGTAGCCGAGTTCGATGACCGCGCAGTCGGCGGGGAGCATCGGTCTCAACTTCCGGGCCGCAACTCCGCAACTTCCTCCCGTCCAAGTGACGAGCCCGGCGAGCCGGGGCCAGATGTCGGCAAACGTCAGCGAGCCGGACCGGTCGAGAATGCCGCGCAGTCGGCGGGCCCGGTCTGCGTCGGGCTTCGCCGTCGTGCCGCCATCGGTAACCCGTCGCAGCAACTCGTCGGCACGCGCGTTGACGAGGTCCAGCAAGCGGATCAGCGTCGACGAGTTCGGGGTCGCGGCGCAGGTGACGTCGGCTGCGGCGAGGCCGCAGGTCGCCATCGCCAGGTAGCGTTGCTCGTAGTCCTCGATGGAGGCGAGTTCCGCCGGCAGCACGTAGCGGGCGGAGAGCAGCCGCGACTGGTTCTGGTAGAGCAGGCCCGACGCGGAGCCGTAGGGCGTTCCACCGGGCATGTGGCCCTCCACCGCTGCGCCGGTGACGGCGAACATCCGACCGGCGAGAATGGGCGGACCTTTCGAGAATGCATAGGCCGCGAGCCGCTGATGGGCCTGGATGCGCTTGAGGCCCGATTGCGTCACGGGGATGTTCTTCGGTGCCGCCACGGTGCCGCTCGTGCGGTTGTAGTAGACGGGTCCCTCCGCTGTGAGTCTCGGCTCGCCAGTCATCTCCTGGGCTTCGATGTCTGAGCGGAGATCCTCGTAGGTCTGCACCGGCACCGCTTGGCGGTAGTCGGCCGGATTGCGGAGCGCCGCGAATCCGTGGCGTTCGCCGAACGTGGTCTGGGCGTTGGTGGACAGTATTCGCCTCAGTACCTCGGTTTGGGCTTTCGCTGGCGCATTCGCCGCGTGGATCAGGCGTGACAGACGGCGGCCGTGCATGACCGCAAGACCGGCCTTCACGGCGAGGTGTGCCACCGAGGTCATCCGCGCTTGTCCAAACCCGCCACGAACGGGGTCGTCATCTGCGCGAGGAAGCCGTTGGGATAGTCGCGGTTCAACAGCCCCAGACGACCGACTTGCTGGTCGTCCGGCAGAAACCGGGTGCCGAACAGCAGGTCCCAAACGATCAGGTTGTTGCCGAAGTTGGTGTCCGACTCGACGGAGAACTCGGAATGGTGCCAGCGGTGCAGTTCGGGGCCGCTGACGACGTAGTTGAGCAGCCCCAAGCGCACGTCGCAGTTCGAGTGCTGGAAGAAGCCGTTGACCGCGTAGAAGACGAAGTAGGCGGCGAGCACGTCGGTCGAGACGCCGAGCAGTGCGAAGGGCAGCGTATCGACGCCGAACTGGACGGCCTTTTCGATGGGATGGAAGCGGCCCACGTTCAGCCAGTAGAGGCGGTGCGGCGAATGGTGTACGGCGTGGTAGCGCCACATGAACTCAAACTTGTGGAACGCCCGATGCAGCCAGTAGCGCGGAAAGTCGGCCGCGACGAGCATCAGCGCGGCTTGCGCAGCCACCGGGAGTTCGTGTGGCCAGATGCCGTCGATGGCAATGCCCGATGTGAGGAATTGCTCCGCAAGGAAGATCACCAGGGTGATCGACAGCAGGTAGGGGAGGGCGACCTGAACGACGAGCATGAACACGAGATCGGCACGCGCATCCGACAATGCCGGGTGCCACTCGCGGCGGTACGGGAACTTGAACTCGTGAAGCGTGACGAGCGCGGCGCCAGCGAGCCCGGCGACATACGAGGCGACGGTGACATGCACTCCGGCACCGACCATCGCAGCGAAGACGGCGAATGCAATGGCTATCACACCCGGGTAGGAGACCCGCGCAAGGAGACGGGATGCTTGGATTTGGCTACTCACGGGCGGAGTTAACCATTCCCGGCAATGTCCTCGGCCCAACTCTCGGCCAGCACCTCGTCAAGTGCGCTCGCCGCATGCTCGGGTTCGTTCACGATGCCTTGCCAAGGCAGCTTCGGTCGTTCGCGGAGTGCGTTCTCCAACAACTCGCGAACCATCGCGGAGAAACTGATCCCCCGTCGCCGGGCCTCCACGCCGGCAAGTTCGGCCAGGTCATCCGGAAGCGAGATGGTAGTGCGCATTGTGTACGCCCCGTGCGGGATGTGAACGGTTCCAGCAGATTATGGCTGCGCCGTACCGTCGAAGTAAGACTCCGCCAAGGCGAAGGCGTCGCGACCCACGTCGATGCCGATCAGGCGGCCGGGCAGGTCGTCGGCGGGCGGGTGGATGCCGCCCCAGATGCGCGACAGGCTGGTCTGGTCCGAGGCGTCCTGGTAGGTGGCCCACTGCAGCGTCATGTCCACGGACGGTCCTTCCTCGAACACCAGGAACTCGTTGGCGCGGATCTCGAAGCCGCTCATGCCCCCGGGGAAGTACTCGTCGCCTGTCAGTGCGGTCAGGACCTCCGCGGCGGCGCGGGAGTAGGTCGAGTGGCCCGATACGTAGCCGGCGAAAGGCGGCGTCACGAAGGTCGGGCGCTGGTAGGGCCACCAGTTCTCGGCGAGGATCCAGTCGACGCCCGCGGCGTCCGTTTCCGGATCGTCGATGTGGTCCGGGCCGCGCCAGGCGAGGAGCTTGATCTTGCCCACGTGTTCGTCGTTTTCCCCCGCCAGATCGTCGCCGGTCTCGACCAGTTCGATGTAGCCGTCCTCCAGTGGGATGCCGTCGACATGGTAGGCCGCGAGTTCGGCATCGGAACTCTGGCCCCGGTCCGCCATCGCCCGGATGGCGGAGACGGGGCGGAGGTAGTCGTACCAGCCCTTAATGCCCCAGGCGGTGATGGCGGCGTCGTGCATGGCACCGCCGAGGGCGAAGTACGCCTTCACGTCCCACTCCAGGTGGTCGAGCGGTTGGCCCATGCCACGGAACCGGCGTTCGAGCAGGTCGTGTTCGTTGACCTCGTTCAAGATCGTGAACCAGTGGCCCGGCGGAGTCTCGGAGTCCGGCCCGTCGGCCCAGAACTCGGCGAGTACGCGGGAATAGTCCCCGCGGGGGACCACTTGGCGGGCGTAGGGATCGCCGGTCACCGGATTGACGTCGTAGCCCGTGCCCGGATCGCCACCTTGCAGGGTGTCGAAAAAGTCCGGGTAGTCCTCGAAATTCCGCGGGTAGTCTTGGACGTTGCCGAGACTTGCGGGCGAGATGTCGACCGTCACACCGTCGTCGGGGCTCAAGTGCGAAGACCAGATCGAGACCAGGGAGAATCCCCACTTGTAGCTCTCGGCCAGCGAGCCGTCGATGGTGGGCGGCATCCCCGGGTCGTGGTAGACCCAATAGGTGAAGCCGTCGCGGTCGTAGCGGACCAGATCGGCTTCGGTCAGTGCGAAAGGCACGACGTGGCCCCATTCGGGACTTAGGAACTCGGGCTCGGATTGGGCGGGGTTGCCTGCCTGGTCGATGAAGGTCTCGAGCGACAGCGGTTGCCAGCGGTTCAGGTCCACGATGTCCGGGTTGCCGGGCATGTCCGGGCGCAGGGGAGGGTTCACCGGCTCGTAGGCGGTATTGACGTAGTCGTTGGCTTCGTTGGCGCCGTCCGCGAGACCGAACTCCAGGTAGCACTGTCCGATGTGGTTGCCGAGCGCCGCGGCCGAGCCTCCCGTGTAGTCCGTGGAGTCGTTGCGCGGGTCGTGGCCCAGGGCGCTCATCAGGGCGTTGATGTCGCGCCGGATCCGGGCGACGCCGGGCGAGCGCCGGAAACGCTGGAAGATGATGCGGTAGACCGCGTGGCTGATGGCCTCTTCACGGGCCGCATCGACGTCGTCGGGCTCCGGGAAGGTCTCGCGGGCGCACTCGACTCCCGAACGGGTGCGGCCGAGCAGCCATGGCGCGGCGTTGTCGGAATAGGCGGCCCAGATGTCGTACATGGCCGCCGACGAGTGGAAGAGGTTGCGGGCGTGCACCGTGGGCCGCGCCCAGTCGTTGCGGATCGACTGCAACAGAACCTCGTTCCAGCGCCGGGCCACCGACACGTCCTCGCTCAATGCGACACCCGGCAGGTAGTTGGCGACAAGCGTTACCCGATTGTCAGGCATTGTGAACACCGTGCGGGCGGCGTACATGTCAGCGAAAGAGCCCCCGCCTTCACTCGTCCAATGGCTGAAGTGATAGTTTCTGGTCGCCGCGTCCGATTCGATCTCGATCTCGTCTCCCTCGGCGTAGATGCCGTCGCCATCGCCGCGGACGACGGTCAGCCGAAGGACCTTGTCCCTGCCTTGGGTCACCGTGAGCAACTGATCGGCCGCCACGGCGTTCAACGTCGTGGTCGAGCCGTCCGGCCAACGCACCTCGACATCGGCGACGCGCGCGGTACCGAGGCCGAAGTGCGCCTCGAGCGGGTTCTGGGAGGCGTAGTTGCTGCCCGCCCGCAGTTCCCGGACCTGCTCGCCCAGGGTCGTGGTGACTGTGATCCACGCCCCCACCCCGTGGGTGTTCATGTCCCGGGCGTCGAGCTTGACGCCGAGGTAGTGGCTGTCGTTGTTCAAATCGTTGCGGTAGTAGACGAGATGGTCGGAACTGTTGTTCACGATGGCGATGTCGATGTCGCCGTCGCGTTCGGCGTCGAAGCACACGACGGCGCGACCTTGGCTCTTGTTGACTAGGCCCACCTCTTCGGCCCGCTCGTCGAAGATGCCGTTGCCCTGGGAGTGGAAGAAGCGAACCTGGTCGATGGTGAAGTCCTTGTCGAGTTCGTAGTGCCAGCCGTTGACATGGAAGATGTCGAGGTGGCCGTCATTGTCGAAGTCCGCGAAGCAACTGCCCCAGCCCCAGCCGCCGTCCTGGACCTCCGACTCGGTCGTGACGTCGGTGAACACGCCGGTGCCGTCGTTGCGGTAAAGCCGGTTGCCGTAGTGCTCGCCGCCGACGTCGAGGGTGTAGATGGACGTTACGAACCAATCCATGTCGCCGTCGTTGTCGTAGTCACCGACAGCGGCGCCCATGCCCGCCTGATCGTCGATCACGTTGCGATCGGTGGTCGCCATGAACGTACCGTCGCCGTTGTTGATCAGGACCTCGCTGTTGTTCAGGTCGGAGACCATCAACAGGTCGGCATCGCCATCGGCGTCGATATCGGACAGGTTGGGCGTGAAGGACCAGTCCCGGCCGCCCTTCACGATGGCGGCGGCGATGCCGGTCTCGATGCTCGTGCTGGTGAAGGTGAAGTCGCCGTTGTTCCGCCACACGGTCTCGGTGTCCTCACCGGGCCGCCGCTCGGCGCCCCAGTGCGCCATGAAGAGATCCAGGTAGCCATCGCGGTCGTAGTCGTGGAAGGCGGCCGACACCGTGTTTTCGGTGGTTATCGCTATCCCGGATTCGGCCGTGCGGTCGACGAAGACCCCCGACGGCTCGGTGTCCGCTTGCAGCCGGTTCTCGAACAGGTACACGGGGTCGCCGTCACCCGACCCGACGAACAGATCCAGGTCGCCGTCGCCGTCCACATCGCCGAACACTGGTCCGCTGCCCCAATGGGTGACGTCCAGGCCGATGCTTGCCGCCACTTCGACGAACGTTCCATCTCCCCGGTTCTGGTAGAGGTGGTTGGGATGCGTACGGCCGCCGACGATATAGAGATCGATGTCCTGGTCGGCGTCGTAGTCTGCCGCGGCGATGCCGTTACTGAACCGCTCGGGGTCCTTGATGCTCAGGAAGCGTGTTACGAACGCCCGGTCGAGTCCCGCATCGAGTACCCGCGTGAATCGAATGCCGGTCTCGGGTACGGGCGGCGGGGGTGGACCCGGCGGCGGGGGGGGGTGGGGT
>VXPO01000162.1 GCA_009839505.1 Gammaproteobacteria bacterium | reverse complement strand
CCACGAAGTCGCTGGTGCCGCCCGCGTCGGCCACCGACAGGTTCACCGTCAGGTTTTCGCTTGGCGCCTCACTCGCCGTCACCGTGAACTCCGCCGCCGTGCCCTCGGTGACCGGCGATGTCCCGGCCGCGATGGTGATCGTTGGGCTCGCCGCCGCGTTCGCGGTCCCGTCGACGCGGATGCGATAAGTGCTGCTTCCAGTGCTCCACCCTGCACTGGAAGTTCTTTGCCTCCAGAGAAACCCGTCCGCCACGCTCCAGCCGGCTGCCGCGCCCGCGTCCTCGGCATTGGAGTCCGTGCGTAGCCAAACGCCACTCGTTCCCTCTACCACCACGTAGTAGGTGGTGGAGGCGGAAAGTGTCGTGTTCGAGGGCGCGGTGAAGGTGAGGGTTCCGCTGGACAGCGCCGGGTTGGTCAGCGTCGCGACGACCGTCCCCGCGCTGGTCCGAGACAGCCCGGTCGCCAGCTTTACGCTCACGCCGCGTGGCGTGTCGCGGAAGTCCAATGCGATGCTCTCCAAGGTGTAGCCGGTTGAATTCGACCCGGTGGTGAATTCCTGCGCCAAATCAGCGGAGTCCAGGTTTCCCTGCCCAGTGGATGCGGGCTGCCCGATGGTGGAAACCAGCGTGATGGCGGGATTAACGACCATGTCGTCGTCGTTCACGGTGACGCTGGCGGAGGAGGGCGAACCCACGACGTAGCCGGTACCCGGCTCCACCGTCACCGTCACGTCGCCGTCCGGTTCGTCGGTGGCGTCGCTAACCGTGCGCACCTGATAGTCGGCGAAGGGGTTGCCCGCGTGGATCGTGAAGGTCTTGGCGCCTTCGTCGCCCGACGCCACGAAGTCGCTGGTGCCGCCCGCATCGGCCACCGTCAGGTTCACCGTCAGGTCGGTGCTCCACGTCGGGAACGGGTACAGCGTGAATTGCGCGAACCGGCCCTCGGTCACCGTCGACGAACTGGGTAGAATGGTGATCGCCGGGTTCAAGGCGCCCTCGCCCGACCACGCACTCTCCAGGCCGTGGCCTTCCGCCCGCACCTGCACCCAGTAGTTCGTGCCGGACGTCAGCCCCGTGATCGTCGCCGACGTATTGGTGCCCGGGTTCGGCGGGCCGTTGGCCTCGCCTTCCTCGATCCAGTCGTCCGCATTGACCGGCGGCGTAGTGCCAGCGTAGTAGCGCAGATCGTAGTCGCTTACCGAAGCCGCCGAGCCGGTGAGGAATGGCGCGGACCAGCTTACCGACACGCTCGTCGAGGACAACGAGGTCACGGTCGGCGTGCCGGGGGCGTCCGGCGCTGTGGGTTGCATGCTGCCGTCCACCAGGTGGTTCGCCTGCGCGGTCGTCAGGCCCGCGTGGTCGCGCTGCGCCGCACGGCCTCCGGCGCGCACCGTCCCCCCGTTCACTCGTAAGACCAGGTCGCCGGAATTGTTCGGCGTTACGGTCAGGCCGTCGCTGTCCGTGTCTCCGTCGACCACGGTGTAGCGGAACTTCGCCGAGCGCGACGTGCCGCTCGTGGCCCCGCCCGTCACCAGCGAGGCCGAGCGGTTGGTGGTCCCGATCGTCAGCCGCACGCGCAAATCCGCGTTGTCGGCCGACACGTCCCAGGTCACGTCGCGGTCCCAGGTGACGGTCACCTCGATATCGTCGCCGCGCAGGTAGGTGTCCGGCACACCGTCGTCGTCCGGATCGCCCACCGGCGTGGACGTAATGGCCACGTCGGTGATCACAGCGCGCGCGGGTTCGTCGTCATCGTTCACGGTGACGCTGGCGGAGGAGGTGGAACCCACCATGTAGCCGGTGCCCGACGCCACCGTGACCGTCACGTCGCCGTCCGGCTCGTCGGTGCTGTCGGACTGGGTGGTCACCGAATAGGTGGCGGTGGTGGCGCCGGAGGTGATCGTGACGGTCTTGGAACCCTCGTCGCTCGTCGCCAGGAAGTCGCTGTCGGACGCATCGGCCACCGACAGGTTGACGGTCAGGTTGGCGCTCGGCGCCGGGTTGGCCGTCACTGTGAATTCCGCCGTCGTGCCCTCGGTCACCGGCGAGGTCCCGGCCGCGATGGTGATCGTCGGGCCCACATTCGTAGTCCCGTTGACGGCGAGGCGGAGGGTCGCATCTTGGCTTCGCCACGACCCGGGGGAATCTCGGTTCCTGAGGAAAAAATTATCGTCCACGCTCCAGCCGGTCGCCGCGCCGTCCTCATCACCGTCTAGCGTGGGTACCGGTTGGCCCTTGCTCCCCTCTATCACCACGTAGTAGGTGGTGCTGGCCGAAAGTATGGTGTCCGCGGACGCGTCGAAGTAGAGGTGTCCGTTGGACACTGACGTCGGGCTGGTCAGCGTCGCGACGACCGAACCCGCGCTACTTGAAGACACCCCGGTCGCCAGCTTTACGCTCACGTTCTCCGGGTTGTCAATAAATGCCACTTGGATGGCATCCAGGGTATAGCCGCTCGAATTCGGCCCGGTTGTAAACCCCACCGCAACATCATGAACGTCAAGAATGGGATCATTAATTGGGTGGCCTCTGGTCTGTCTCATGGTGGAGACCAGGGTGGAGAGGTTCCTTGCGTCGTTGTCGTTCACCCACTTTCGGGTGTAGTCGAGCGTCCCCACGGTGTAGCCGGTGCCCGCGTCTATTCTCAACCCGATTACGCCGTTCGGCTCGTCGGTGTTGTCGTCCACGGTGCCCACCTCAAAGTGGGCGGTGGTTGTGTTGGCGGCGAACGAGACCGTATTGGGACCCTCGTCTCCCGTCGCCACGTAGTCGCTATATTGAGATTCGCTCAAATGCAGGTTCACCGTCAGGTTTTCGCTCGGCGCCTCACTAGCCACCAACCTGAATGAGGCCTTCATGCCTTCGATGGTGGAACCGGCGCTTGGCCGCGGAAATGAGATCGTCAGGACCGTGTCGTTCGTCACCGACTGGTCGCTGAAGCTGGCGGTCTCGTTGCCGGCGGCGTCCTTGATCGTGTTGCCCATGCCCGTGGTGGGCTTGTCGTAGCTCACCTTCACGCTGCCGTCGGTGGAAACCACGGCGGTCGCCAGGGTCAGCACCACCGTGCTGCCGCTGATCGACGGCGCCGTCGAGTTGCTCAGACTCACTTCGGCTTCCGAGCCGCCCGACGGCGTCTTCTTGACCGTGAAGGCGGTGTTCGCCAAGTTGCCCGCCGCGGCCAGCGCCTCGTCGAAGGTGATGGTCAGCTCGTCGCCGTTCACCGACGCCGAAGAGAAGGTCGGCGCGGCGGTGTCGGCCGGATCGTCGTTGTCGTTCACGGTGACGCTGGCGGAGGAGGTCGAACCCACGGTGTAGCCGGTGCCCGCGGCCACCGTGACCGTCACGTCGCCGTTCGGTTCGTCGGTGCTGTCGTCCTGGGTGGTCACCGTATAGGTGGCGCTGGTGGTGCCGGAGGTGATCGTGACGGTCTGGTCGCCCTCGTCGCCGGCGGCCACGAAGTCGCTGCCGGTTGCCTCGGCCACCGACAGCATGACCGTGAGGTTGGCGCTCGGCGCCGTATCCGCCGTCACCGTGAAGGTGGCGCCCGTGCCCTCGTTGACCGGCGAGGTGCCGGCCGCAATCGTGATCGTCGGAGTAGAAGAATCTACGGCCGAGCCGTTGACGCGGATCATCCGGCTGGTGCCTGCAACGTTCCACGACCCGGAGTTACCGCTCCTGAAGTGGCCGTCGTTGCCTATGCTCCAGCCTGCCGCCGCGCCGGCATCTTCATTATCCGAAGTCGTGGTGCTGATGGTGCCGCCGTTTCCTGACACCACGACGAAGTAAGTTGTACCGGCCGACAGCGTAGTGTTATCGGGCGCAGTAAACGTATTGTTGCCGACGGACAGCGAAGCCGGGCTGGTCAGCGTCGCGACCTCTGTCGTAGACGAAGGCAGCCCGGTCGCCAGTCGTACGGTTACGCCGCTTGGTTGTGTGCCGAATTTAGCTTCGACACTTTCAATTGTGTAGCCGCCCGAATTCGACCCGGTGGTGAAACCCTGCGCCTGCTGGACGGCACCTATACTCGAGCCTCCAGAACCGGATTGATTGATGTTGCTCACTAGCACTTCGGCTGTCGCCGGCGCTGCGGCGCACGCTAGCGTGGTCCAGAGCGCGGCGAGAATCGGAGCCTTGCGTTTCTTCATCGCAACACTCCACTGGTCCGCGTGTTGCCGACGCGACGGCGCGCATCAGCGACGGTGCCCCGGGACAGGCAGCGGAACATCGCCGCACGGCGCAAACCACCGCCGAACAAAACCGGCTGTTCCAATTCCTCGCCCCCCTTGCGCGCAAGCCGACGGAACACGGCTCAGTAGGGCGTCATTACATGGGGTGGAAGGTGCTGTCATATCCCATATGGGAGGTATTTGGGGACGGAGAAAGCGGGGAAGAACGAGCCCCCCGCGGGCTCGTCGGCGGTCAGCGGCGGGGTAGTCCGCAAGCGTTCAGGACCCGCAGCAGAAAGCGCGATCTGCCCGGAGATGTCCTGAAACCAGCGCACGTAGCTTTCCTTGAGGCCCGTGGGCCGCCACCCGCGCTTCCGACGGCGTCAGGCCAAGCAGCGCCGCCGCCCGGCCAGGATCGATGCGCAGACGGTTCCCAGATCGGCCACCAGCGTCAGCGACGCGACGATGCCGTCGAAGGCGTCGAGCGGGTTCGCTGCAAGTCTTCCCGGACGGCGGCCAAGATCGGTGACTGGGTGAGCATCTACGCAAAGCAGGAGACCTGTCCTACTCCCATATGGCAGGTAGGTGGGCTGTAACCGCCGTGAAAAAAGGTGCGAAAAAGCCCTCGCGCGGGCGATTTCATCGGCGCTTGTAAGCGTCGTCCTGCAACGGGGCGGCACCCTTGGGAAGCCAGGTCAGGCGGGCCGGTTCCTCGGTCTCGCCGTCGTCGTCGTGATCGAGGGATCCGATCTCATCCGGTGGCTCTACCCCCCCTCCTCCGCCCGGAATCGAAGCCCTGGGTCGCCGTGTACCACGTCCTGGTCTTCGTCATCAGCGCGCTAGCGCTGTCGAAGTTCGAAGTTCCTGCCGGAGATCGAATCCCGAAGCTGACAATCATGGCGGTTGCACACACACATCAGTTGTTGGATGGTTCGCGCATGGTTCACAGAGACAGCCATGGGCGCATCTGACGAGCGAGATTCCGGCACGGTGGGGGGAGCCCCCGAAGCCGCGGTCGTCGACGAGGTCGACGAGGTCACCCGGCCGAAGGAGGGGTTCCTGTTCTGTGCGGCCTGCTCGCACGTCATCGGCCATGTGGAGGACCGCATCGAGGTGAACGGCTCGTTTCTGCACACGTGCACGAATCCCTACGGCTATGTGCATCACTTCGGCTGTCACCGGGAGGCCCACGGCTGCGACATCAGCGGCGGCCACCATGCGGCCGACAGTTGGTTTCACGGCTATAGCTGGCGGCTCGCGAGTTGCGGCAACTGCAGTACCCATCTTGGCTGGCTGTTCGAGAAATCAGGCGAGCACTTCTACGGGCTGATCCTCGATCGGATCCAAGTCGGCTGATTGCATGTCAACGCCCGCCGCCCAGGACTACGACGTCCTGACGTTCGACTGCTACGGCACGCTCATCGATTGGGGGTCGGGGATCGTGCGGCACCTGCAGCCGGTGCTACTTGAACGCGACGCCCACGTGATCGACGAATTCCTGCTCGAGTTCTTCGCCGAGACCGAACCCGTCGTGCAGGCCGATGGCGTGTCCTATGCGGACGTTCTGCGGGAGATCCTACGGCGCCTCGGGGAACGCTTGGCGTTCTCGCCCAGCGACGAAGCCCTCGATGCCTTCGCGTCGAGCGTCGGCGACTGGGAACCGTTTCCGGATACGGTCGAAGCCCTTGCACGGCTCGATGAACGATTCGACCTCGTCATCGTGTCCAACGTCGACAACGCGTTGTTCGAACGAACCGCCGCCAAGCTCGGCGTCGACTTCAAGCACGTTGTTACCGCCGAGGACGTGGGCGCGTACAAACCCGACCGGCGCATGTTCGACGCGGCGCTGGCCTCGGTGGACGGTGGGCGGATGCTGCACGTCGCCCAGAGCGTCTACCACGATATCGTGCCGGCCTCGGCGCTGGGTCTGGACACGGTGTGGATTCGGCGCGAGCACGATGCTACGAGGCCCGTCGAGGGGACACCCACCTCCGCAGGGACACCCACCGCCGAAGGGACACCCACCTCCGCTGGGACACCCACCGCCAAACACGACGCTGCCCCGGCCAAAGGCACCGCCGATGGGACACCCACCGCCGATGGGACACCCACCGCCAAACACGCCGCTGCCCCGGCCAAAGGGACACCCACCTGGACCTTCCAGTCCCTCGGCCAGTTCGCCGACGCGATCCTCGCGCCATGAACACGACGCGCCATGCCAGCATCGAAATCCGCAAGGAGGACACCCACTTCTCCGCCGCGCACTTCACGGTGTTCTCCGCAAGCGAACGGGAGAATCTGCACGGACACGACTTCTTCGTGTCGGCGACAGCCACCGGCCCCGTGGATTCCAACGGCCTGTGCTTCGACTACAACGAGCTGAAGACCCGGTTGCGGGCGCTGTGCAACTCGCTCGACGAAACGCTGTTGCTGCCTGCGGAGTCGCCGCACATCGCGATCGAGGAGGGCGATGATGGCGTCACACTCCGATTCTCGGACGAGTGCCACCGGTTTCTGCGCCGCGATGTGAAGCTATTGCCGGTGCGCAACATCACGGTCGAGGAACTCGCGCACTGGTTCACGGATGAGTTGGTTCGCGAGGGTCTGGCCCGAATGCCCATCGACTCGCTGAAGCTGCGGGTGTCGTCAGGACCCGGTCAATGGGCGGAGGCGGAATGGCAGCGCTCGTCACACGAAGGTGACTCGCGATGAAGCTCGCCATCGTCACCGGCGCCAGCGCCGGCATCGGCCTCGCGACAGCTGAGTCCTTTCTCGAAGCAGGCTACATGGTCGTCAACCTGTCGCGGCGGCCGTGCCCGCTCGCCGATGTCTCGCACATCCACTGCGACCTCGCCAGACGCGACGTTGTCGACACCGTCGGTCCGGCACTGATCGAGCATCTGGATGCCGCCCAGACGTGTGCGCTGATCCACAACGCCTCGCAGCTGCGCAACGACACGGCGGCCGAGACGCCCAGCGAGGCGCTGCGTGACGTGCTCGAGGTGAACGTCGTCGGCATCAACACGCTGAACCAGCTGGCGATCCCGCGCATGGGCCCGGGTTCCTGCATCCTGTTCGTTGCCTCGACGCTGGCCGAGAAGGCGGTGCCGGGCAGCTACTCCTACGTGGTCAGCAAGCATGCACAGGTCGGCATGATGCGTGCGTGCTGCCAGGATCTCGCCGGCACGGGCATTCACACGGCCTGCATCTGCCCCGGGTTCACCGACACCGAGATGCTCCGCGCACACGTTCCCGCAGATGCCATGGACGCGGTTCGCGGCATGTCGGCTTTCAACCGGCTGATCGAGCCTCGCGAGATCGCCGAGACGCTGCTCTGGGCGGCGACGTCGCCGGTCGTCAACGGCAGCGTCGTGCATGCGAATCTGGGACAGGTGGAAAGGTAGGTCGGATGGACTACCGGCTACGGCGACAACGCGTCTTCCTGGTCTTGGCGGGGATCTTTCTCGGCACGCTGTCGCTGCTCAACATCCTCGGCATTAGCCGCTTCATCGATCTGTCGTTCACGCTGTTCGGGTCGGAGATTCCCATGGTGGTGGCGGTGGGCGTGCTGCCCTACCCCATCACGTTTATCTGCACTGATCTCATCAGCGAGCTCTATGGTCGCAAGCGCGCTACGGAGGTTGTCTGGGTGGGTCTACTGCTCAACCTCTGGGTGGTGTTCCTACTGTGGATCGGCGGCGCGCTGCCTGGCTTCGAGTCCGTGGACCCGTCGACCGGCGAACTGCTTCGCGACGAGGCTGACCGGCTACCGGTGTTTTTCGAGATCCGAAACCTCGCCTTCGGGGCCGTCGCCGCGTCGATGATCGCGTACCTGTTCGCCCAGTGGTGCGATGTGCAGTTGTTCCACTTCTGGAAGCGGCTCACGGATGGGCGGTTCCTGTGGCTGCGCAACAACGGTTCAACGCTGATCAGCCAATTGGTGGACACCGTCTGCGTGATCCTCATCACCCACTTCTACGCCGGCGCCTTGCCCATCGACGAGACCACGGCGCTGTGGCCTCAGCTCTTCACCTTCATCGCTTCGGGGTACGTGTTCAAGCTCACCGTGGCACTCGTCGACACGGTGCCGATCTACGTGCTGGTCGGTCGGTTAAGGCCGTATCTCGGCATCGCCAAGAACGAGGAGCTTGGGCCCGGCGACGAACCGGTTCGAGTGACTTCGGCAATCAACTAAACGCGACGCGGTTCGCTCGAAACGGTGCCTCCCGGAATGGGACACCCACCGTCGTTCCGATGCCTCCCGGAATGGGACACCCACCGTTCCGATGCCCCCGGAATGGGACACCCACCGTTGTCCCGCGGAATGGGACACCCACACGTTGTCCCCCCGATAAGGGACACCCACCGTCTCCCCGTTCGGCGCCGATCTCGGGAGGATCCGGCCTCGGAAGGAGTCTCGGAACGGTCTCGGAACGGGACACCCACCGTGGTCTCGGAACGGGACACCCACCGTTGGTTCTCGCGGAATCCGGAAGCGACGCTTCTGAGTTGGAAGCCGCGGAAGGAGTCACGGCCGCCGGCGCGACGGCTCCACTCGTCGGGATCCTGAGCCGCAGATTGTTGGATTCTCCTACACGGGCGCGGGTCAACGGCTGTCAGTCTTCCGATTCCGGGCGGCGGACAATGCCGCCCATGACGCGCCCGAGATCCGAAATCGTCGACC
>VXPO01000115.1:26902-56026 GCA_009839505.1 Gammaproteobacteria bacterium | reverse complement strand
CTCCACCACCGCCGCCACCGCCACCGCAGGACAAGGTAAAGGCCAAGGCGAGCGTGGTTAAGGGTCGCCACCTTCGAAAGCAGGGCGACGTGGACGTCGTTGCGTACCGAGACGTCGTCGGTTCCCTCATGGTTTTGCCGTCCACGGTCGCACCTGCTCAATACTGAGACTAATCGGCCCTGTGCCCATCGCGTTATGTTCATACTGCGGGTACTTGGCTTCAACCACTTGCCTACGCACCGGAAGGCCGATGGTGCGCAAAGCGGGCGTCGTCGCGGATGGGTTTCGGGGAATCTGGTAGGCTGTGGCAATCAAACCTCGCCCAGCAAGGAGAACACAGCGTGCCCAAACTGTGTAGTGCGTACATTGTCCTGGCTCTTGCGGTCAGCCTTTGTGCCGACGCAGGCGACTACCTCATCATCGGTGACATGCGGGGTGCCGTGGACAACGGCGAGGTCGTCATCAGCCGTTCCACCGCCGTTCTCGGGTCCAGCGCCGAGTTCGCCCGCGTGCCCATTGCCGATGGCAAGTTTCGCGTTGCGGGGCAGGTCACGGACGACATGGGCCGGGTGTCACTATCCGCCCGGGACGGCGAAGGCAACTTCAAGGGCAGTGCGCAGTTCATTCTCGAACCGGCTGAGATCCGTATCGACTATGCGGGCCCGGTGGCGGGATTGATGGTTGCTGGCGGACGCTTCAACCAACGCCTGATTTCCGTCTGGCAGGACTCCGAGGAGTACCAGGGAGTACTCAAGGACTATGCAGCGGTCATGGGGGCGAAGGCCGACCTCGAGGAAGGACCCGAGCGCGAGAAGCTTACCGAGGAAGCCATCGAGCTCTACAACAAACTCACCGGGATCCGACGAGACGCGCTGCGCGAGATCGCGCTCGCGGAGGATGATTCGCTGGCGAGCGTGTTCGCCATCGAAATGGGTGGCCTGAGCGGCACCGAAGCGCTCAATCGACTGGATCAACTGCAGGTTGCCGATCGCCTACCGACCACGGTCGCCTCGTTGCGCTCGCGCATCGAGACGGGCATCCGCATGAGGGATACGGCACGCACCGTGCAGGTGGGTGGCACGGTCGAGACCTTCTCGGCTCCTGGCATCAATGGCGAGACCTATCACCTCGCCGATTCGCTGGCCGCCAACGAGGTCGTGCTGATCGAGTTCTGGGCGTCCTGGTGCGGTCCGTGCCGGGCCGAGGTACCGACCCTCAAGTCCGCTGTCGAGCAGTACGGTGAGCGCGGATTCGACATCTTCGCGTTCTCCCTGGACGACGACCGGGAGGACTGGGTCGAAGCCTCCGAGGAGGACGGCATCACCTGGATCAATACCTCCGACCTTGGCGCCTACGACAGCCCGGTTCCCGGCCTTTTCGGCGTGCTCGCCATCCCCATGAACGTCCTTGTGGACAAGGACGGCGAGATCCTCGCCAAGTACATTCGCGGCGAGGACCTTCTCGGCAAGCTAGGGGAGCTGCTCGGCGAAGACGCCTGAGGGTTCGCTCTCCAATAGCAGCCTACACGTTGCCGCTTGCGCGGCCGACGATGCCAGAATTGTCGACCGCGGCGCCCGCGATCAATCGTCTGCCGACCACGACCGCACCCGTTGGACGGTGACGCGAATTGCCTCGCTGCCAACGTCGATGTGTTCGTATTGCGGATACTTGGACTCAAGTGCGGCACGGACGCCGGCCTCCGTGGCCACGACCTCGGCTCGGCCGTCGACCCGAACCCAACGAAGCTTCGACCAGTCGTGGGCGTATTCGTCGATCAGCAACGCGACCGCGGGATTGCGCTCGATGTTGCGCAGCCGTCTTAGGCGGATAGAAGCCTTCGGCTTGCCGTCCACCGGGATGTAGAGGTCGCCGTCTTGAACGCAGAACACCACGGGAACGATGTGCGGGCGGGTACGGTCCACGGTCGCCAAGCGTGCTACCGGCGAGAGAAGCGCCCACTCGGGGACAGAGGACTCGGCGGACACGACGCCCGGGTTGGCTACGCGCCAGGCCCGTCGTCCGCAGCCGCGGGCGCCAGTTCGAACACCAGCAGCACGTTGCCCGGCATCTGGCCGAACATGCCGTAGCCGGACGGGACGATTACCAGGTCGTCCACCGCGAGGACGCCCGGGTTGTCGATGGCTCCGCCATGGGCGTCGATGCCGTTGACGGTCTCGAAGGCACGGTTGGTGTCGAACTGCCAACGAATCGCCCCGTCGCGACGGTCGAAGGCGAAGATCCGACCGTCTAGGGCGCCTGCGAAGACCACGTCGCCGGCGATGCTGGCCGCCGCCGAGAAAGCGTAGTGGAAAGGGCAGTCGGGCCATGGGGTGGCCGCTGCGCGTCTGCCGAATCCGGCGGGTTCGCAGCCGCGGTCGGCGGCATGTCCCCAGACGTCGCTACCATCGTCGATGTTCAGTGCCCACACGCCGGGGCGGCCTTCTTGCCGCTCGAACGGTGGGTCTGCGATGGGCACATAGACTCGACTGTCGTCCGCCGCGAGGCCCCAGTGCACGCCGCCGAGTGCGCTGCCCGGTCCGATCCGACGCTGCCAGCGGAGTTCACCCTTGGCGTCGGGATCCAGGGCGAAGACGCTCCCTGACTTCTGACCCGCCAGCAGCACGTCCCTGCCCTTGGAGTCCCGGGCGATGATCACCGACGCGCCGAAGTCGAAGTCGGGACCGCGTTCCTTCGGACAGTTCGGGCCCGGGCGGCGCCCGCAGGCCATGTTGAAGACGTCGTTCGCGGTGCCCTGGAAGTGCCAGAGGATGGTGCCGTCGGCGAGCGCGATGGCGACGATGGAGTCGGACATTTCGGTGGCGGGGGAGGAGGTGTTCTCACCCGTGCCGACATAGAGCACGCCGCGCTTCTCGTCGATCGTGGGCGTGGTCCAGACGGGTGCGCCGGACGGTCCCCACATCTGCACGCCGACGCTGTTCTTGTTGGTCGGTTTGGCATCCTCCGTCATGTGCGCGGTCCAGATGACCTCGCCGGTGGCGGTGGCAAGCGCACGCACGCCACCGTGCGACTTGCAGCACTCGTAGTCGGGCCGCATGGCGCGTGCCACGTCGTTGGCCGAGATCGGCACGTACAGTCGGTCGCCGTGTTGTACGGGCGCTCCCGTGGCCATGGAGGCGTCGAACATCGCAACGTTGCTGGTCCAGACCGCGGTGCCGTTGGCGGCGTCGACGGCGTGGATCAGGGTCGCCTGGTCGCCAACGAACAGCGTGCCTCGCCCATCGATGTCGCCGAGTGTGATCGACGTTCGGAGCGGGCTACCGGCTTCGTATGTCCACTTGATGCAACCGGTGCCGCGATCGAGCGCATAGAGCCGGCCACCCATCGTTGGCAGGAAGATGGTGTTGGCGTCAGCCGCCGGTTGCGAGCGCATCTGATTGACGTTGGGTACCGCGAACGCCCACTTCAGCCGCAGCGTTGCGACGTTGGCCGAGGTGATCGAGGTCGTCCGCTGCCAGCGGCTGTTGCGGTGATCGTATCCCCATCGCGCGATGCGGGATGCGGCCGCAGCGTCTTGCGGCGCCTCGTCGTCGCCTCCGCAGAACGCGCTTTCGGGGATCAACGACTGCTGATCGCCGACGAGGTAGGCAACCAACGCTCTCACACGGCCGCGGCCGAGCCCCTGGACGTGCACCTGCATGCTCCCGCGAGTCACCGCGTGACTGACGCGGGTGACGTTCATGCGCTTGAGCGCGTCGATGCTTGGCGTTTTCGCATCCACGGGGTCGGTATGGCAGGTAGCGCAGCGCTCGGCGTAGTCCGTGGCGGCGTCCGCATGGGCCCACGCGGCGACCAGGCAGGTCAGGGTCGTGGCCACGCCCTGGGCAGCGCGGCGTCTTGAATGAGTAGAAATCATCGCTGGACCCATCCGCCCGCGAACGGGAGAGCCTGGCCAACGATGAAGTTGCACTCCCCCGAGGCGAGAAACAGCGCGAGCATGGCATCCTCCCGTGCTGTGCCGAGACGTCCTGCCGGTACCTGGCGTTTCAGCGACGCCACGAAAGACGGTTTGTCCATCAGTTGCGGTGGATAGTACTCCGCGTTCTCCACGTAGTTCTGCGCAATGAGATTGACCTGGACGTTGTGGGGTGCGACTTCCACCCCGACTGCCTGCACGTAACCCACCTGGGCGGCGCGGGCGGCGGAGTAGGCGGCGACCGTCTTCAGGCCGCGCAGCGCGGTGGCGCTGCCGTAGACGACGATCTTCCCCTCCTCGCGCTCGATCATCTGTGGCAGCACGGCCTGCGTTAGCCAATGCAGCGGATCCACGAGCAGCGAAAAGGGCTTGTGCCAGTCGGCGGGGTCGAGATCGGTGACGGTCGTGCCGCTGAAGTTCGGAGAAGCGAGATTCGCGACCAGGACATCGATGCGGCCGGCGTCGGCCACGAGCTGACTGCACGCCGTGGCATCCACCAAGTCGGAGTCGTCTGCGACCACGGTACCGCCTTCCTCCTGGAACAACTCGACGGTCGCCGGTCCCATGTACCGCGTGGCTTGGGTTACCAGGATGCGTTTGCCCGAGAGTCGGTCAGCCAAGCGTTAGCCTCCCCGTCCGAACGTGACGGCATCTTATGGAGGGCGACCGGTTATGGCCAGAGGAAGAGCAGGGAGGCTTGATCGGCGTGAGGTGCTCCTGTTCCGCTTGGCCGAGCCTTCGAGGAACACACCGGCGAAGGCGAGGTCGCCTTTGGCCGGCGACGGGATTGGGTTGATCCACCCTTCGCCCCGCGACTCGGTTGACGGGGTTGTCCACGCCTTGTCCACGGCGCCGGTCCCCGATGTCAGAAAGGCGCGGTGGGGAAGGGGTGGACAACCCCAGACGGACAACCTCGGCCACCAGCCCAGGGCCACCACGACGAACATCGCCCGTTTCAATCGGCGGGGATGTCGGGTTGCCCACCCTTTGCCCACCGTTGCCTTGTTTGCTTGAGGAGCGGCCCCGTGGACAAAGGGTGGACAACCCGACCGAACATCGCCCGTTTCAAACACGTCCGCTGGTGCGGCTTTTTCTAGGCAATACTGTTGACATGCCCGCCGGGGCTGCGCCGGGCGGCGTTCGTGCGGGCGTTCCGGGGGTCGCTGCGGCGACCGCCCGCCCAGAGGGGCGCGTTGTGATCGCCTGTGCCAGTTACCGCAGGGTTTCGGGAGACCACAAGGGTCCTACGGCTTATTCAGAGCCCTCCTAGTGCGTTAGTAATCGGATGGGTTAGTAGTACAGGGCGGTTCACCGGTCTGATCGGATTGCTCTATGAGTTCCGATTCCGTGTCGTGAATTTGATCATGTCATTGTTTTTTAATCAGATTATTCCTGTCCTAGTGATAATGATGTCAACATGACATTGGTAGTGAGAAAGTTCTCGGAAATGGGCGGGAAACTATCTAGTTAGTACTCCTGCAAGGCGACCACCCTTCACTATGTTGCACCAGGGTGCGGAAATCCTTGACGGAGTTATGATCAGGACAATCATCGCCGACCACCAGAGCCTGTTCAGGGCTGGCATCAAGCGGCTGCTTCGCGATGTGAAGGCCATTGAAGTCGTGGCAGAGGCAAACAGCGGCGAGCGGGCGATCGAGCTTGCCCGCAAGCTGAATCCTCACGTTGTGTCGCTGGAGATCGACATGCCCGGCATGGGGGGTCTCGAAGCGACGCGACGGATACTCAAGATGGAGACGGGAACGCAGGTGGTGATGCTGACAGCGTCCTGGGATGCGCCGTTTCCAAGCCAAGCCCTGCGCGCCGGGGCATGCGGCGTGGTCACGAAGCGGGGAACGCCCCAGGAAGTGGTGGTCGCGATCAAGCGCGCCTACGCCGGAAAGCGTTTCGTCAGCTCCGACATCGCGCAGAACCTGGCGTTCCAGTCATTCGACGGGCTGAAGGGGTCTCCGTTCGATCGACTGTCGATCCGGGAACTGCAGATCACCCTGATGGTGATCAACTGCCAGCGGGTCGCCGACATCTCCGCGAACCTGCACCTGTCGCCGAAGACCGTCAACAGCTACCGGTATCGGATCTTCGACAAGCTGAACGTCTCGAGCGACGTCGAGTTGGCCTTGCTCGCCGTGAAACACGGCATGATCAACCCGTTGGCTGGCGGGTGAGGACGACTCAACCTGCCGGTGGCTCTTGGTCCTCCACCAATTGGTCGAACACCGCCTCGGCCTGATCGTCGCCGCGGCTCGCGACCGCGATCGCGATGCAGGCGGCGGCGAATGCGGGAACGATCTCGTAGAGTTCGAAAATGCCACCCGGCCCGCCGCTCAACTCGTGCCAGACCACGGTGACCACGGCGCCCGTCAACATCCCCGCGACCACGCCCGCCTCAGTGGTCCGGCGCCACAATACGCAGGCCAGTATCGCGGGGCCAAAGCTCGCGCCGAGGCCCGCCCAAGCGTAGGCGGCCAGATCGAATACCCGGCTTTCCGGATCGGTGGCGATCAACCCCCCGACGACCGCCACCAGCAGGACGGCGCCGCGACTGATCGCAAGCACCGTGCGTTGTTCGAGGTTCCGGCACACCGGCCTCACGACGTCTTCGACCAGGGCGGTGGAGGCGACCAGCAGTTGGGAGTCCACGGTGCTCATCACGGCGGCGAGGATGCCGGCCACGACGATTCCCGCGATCCAGGGGGCGAGCAGCTCGCCCGAGAGCGCGATGAACACGGTCTCCGGATCTGCCAGGGTTCCGCCGAAGTACGCGTTGCCGCCAAGGCCCACACCCACGGCAGCGGCACTTGCCAATACCATCCACACCAGGTTCACCCGCCGGGCGCGAGGTACCGAGGTGACGCTGTCGATGGCCATGAATCGGGCAACGATGTGCGGTTGGCCGAAGTAGCCGAGTCCCCATGCCATGGCGCTCACCACGGCGATGAAGCCGATCGGCTTCACGGTTCCTGAGAGGTCGGGAGCGTTGGCGAATGCAAGCAGCGCCACGGTGATCAGGGCGGCGAGCATGAGCAGCGCTTGGAAGAAGTCGGTCCAGCTCACCGCGAGAAAGCCCCCGAGCATCGTGTAGACGAGCACCACGCCGACGCCAATCAGCAACGAGACGTGATAGTCGAGGCCCATAGTCGACTCGAACAGGGTCGCGCCGGCGACGAAACTCGCTGCTGTGTAGCTGGCGAAGAAGAACAACACTAGGAGGGTCGCGACGATGCCGGGTACGCGGGTCTTGGCGGCGATTCGGCGGGTGAAGAACTGGGGTAGGGTGACGGCTCCGTCCAGGCGTGCGGTGAACGCCCTGAGACGCGGCGCCACGACCCGCCAGCTTCCCCAGGCACCGGCCGCGAGTCCCAGCACGATCCAGGCTTCGCCCACGCCGGCGACGAAGACCGCGCCCGGCAGGCCGAGGAGCAGCCAGCCGCTCATGTCGGTGGCACCCGCCGACAGTCCGGCCACCGAGGGACTCAAGGATCGACCGCCGATGACGTAGTCGGCCTGGGTCTTGGTGCGCAGCAACGCGTAACCGGCTATGGCCGCGATGACGACGAGGTACGCCACGAACCCAAAGGCCAACGTGCTCTCCCCAATTGCGATGTTTCGGCGAAACTCCGACGACGAGTTTACTGGCAATATTCCGACCGATGGAAACCTCTGCAAAGAGCCTGGGAACCTTGGTGGAGTTGGCCAAACAGGCCTTGGAGCGGCTTCTCGCACTGCTTCCGGGCACCGAGGGCGTCGACTGGGCTCAACACTGGGCGGCGCGTTGGCGAAGCGAGGCCTTGGGCGGCACGCTCGTGCCCTTGGGCCACCTCGACCGGATCGAGTTGTCCGACCTTTTGGGCGTCGACGACCAAAAGCAGCAGCTGGTCGCCAACACCGAGCAGTTCGTACACGGCTACCCGGCGAACAACGCCTTGCTCTGGGGTGCCCGTGGTACAGGCAAGTCGTCCCTCGTGCATGCCGTGTTGAACCGGTATGCGCCGGACGGGCTGCGGCTCGTCGAGGTCGACAAGGAGGCGCTGTGCGACGTCGCGGCGATCGTCGCGCGCTTGGACAGCGAGCCGTACCGTTTCGTGCTGGTTTGCGACGACCTGTCGTTCGAGGCCGACGACGCCTCGTACAAGGCGCTAAAGAGCGCCCTCGAGGGTTCGGTGTTCACGCAGTCGGAAAACGTCCTCGTCTACGCGACGTCCAATCGCAGGCACCTGCTTCCCGAACACATGTCGGACAACACCAGCGCCCGCCACGTCGAGGGCGAACTGCACGAGGCCGAGGCTGTCGAGGAGAAGATATCGCTGTCCGACCGTTTCGGTCTGTGGCTGTCCTTCTACCCGTTTCGACAGGACGACTACCTGCGTGTCGCGCGTCACTGGTTCGAGCGGCTGGCCGCCACCGAAGGCGTCGCGGCACGCTGGGACGAGAGCACACGCCAGGACGCCCTGCGGTGGGCGTTGGCCCGGGGCGTGCGCAGCGGGCGGACGGCCTATCACTTCGCCCGCCAGCAGATCGGCGCGGCAGCGCTTGCCCGGTCAGCGGACGGTGACGGGTGTTCATGACACGGTAACGGCAGGGGCCGGAGTCAATGCCCTGCCGGTGCGGTGACGAGCCGCTGACTCGGCGGGCCATGGTCGACTCGCGGGACTTGGTCGTGGTCGGTGCCGGCTTCGCGGGGCTGGCTTGTGCGAAGCGAGCCGCCGAACGCGGGCTTTCGGTCCTGGTGATCGACCGGCAGCCGTCGCCGGGCAGGCACATCCGCACGACGGGCATCCTCGTCAAGGAAGCCCACGCCGCCTGGGCCGCCCCACCGCCGCTGGTGCGCAAACTCACACGAGTCCGGCTCTATGCCGCAAGTCGGCGGTACGTGGACCTGGAGCGCGACGGCTACTACTTCCTTGCCACCGACACCGCGAGACTCATGGGTTTCCTTGCCGAAGAGGCGCGTCGTGCTGGCGCCGAGATCAGGTTCGGGGCGGCTTTCAGGGGCGTGACCGAAGACCGCGGCCGCCTGGTTCTCGATGTCCATGGCATCTCCTGTTCCTTCCTGGTCGGTGCCGACGGTGTCCACTCGACGGTGGCGCGGGCACTGGGGCTCGATCGCAACACCCGCCTGCTCAAGGGCGTTGAGTGGGAGTTCGAGCCGGAAGTCCGGGACGGCGACTGCCTGCACTGCTTCGTCGACCCCCTGCGGGCACCGGGCTACATCGGCTGGGTTGTTCCCGGCGTGGGTGTTACCCAAGTGGGTCTCGCGGTCAACCAATGCCACCGCGTGGACGTCGCCGGGTTCGTCCAGAGCCTGGACCCGATTTTCGCCCTGCGCGACCGACGGGTGCACGCAAGGCGCGGCGGCATGATCCCGGTCAATGGACTGTTGAAGCGTTTCCACAGCGGTCGGGTCATGCTCATCGGGGATGCGGCGGGCATGGTTTCCCCATTGACCGCTGGTGGCATCGACAGCAGCTACCGCTACGGCAAGCTCGCGGCCGATGCGATCGCCGACTACCTCCAGGGCGATACACTCCATCCGGGCAACGTGGTCAGATCGGCCTACCAGGGCGACGCGTGGAAGCGATGCGCGCGCTGGTCCTACGACCACCTGCCAATGACTGCCTGCCTGGAACTCGGCGTGGGCGCCAATTGGCTGCTCAAGCGGTTCGCCGGGAAGGTGTTCTTCGATCAGGTCGCCCACTGATGGAACGGCCACAACGCAGCAGAGGCGTGCGGGCGAGCTCCCGGAAAGCGCGCTGAAGTACTAGAAACTTGCGGGACACGACACTAGAATTCGCGACCTTCATCGACCGCAGTCCCCTTCGTCTAGAGGCCTAGGACTCCGGGTTTTCATCCCGGCAACAGGGGTTCGACTCCCCTAGGGGACGCCAAACAAATGGCGTAAATTGTTGTTGTAAAACATATATTTTGATTTAGAATCGCAATAACCCCACTTCCATTCCCACAACCCGAGCGTATGTCAACGGAGCGACCGCGTGAAGGCCACACAACCCAGCCCCACCGTCTCGGCCTCCGCCTGGCGATCCGGAACGGTCACACGACGCGCGGACGGGGGACCGTGCAACATCTGCGGAAGCCTCTCCCCTCTGTCGTCAGACCACGTTCCTCCCGCGGGAGCTGGCAACCGGTCTAAGGTGGGCATGCTCCCACTCACTGCTCACCTTTCGGGTACCACCGGTTGGGCACGCCAGTCCCAGAACGGCCTGAAGTTCGAGACGATCTGTCGCTCCTGCAACTCCCACCTTGGCATTCAGTACGACCCTACGGTCATCGGATTCGCCGCAACCGTCACCCGTTGCGTCAATGCTCTGATCGCGCTTCCCCGGAGCGTTCAGGTTGCGGTCAAGGTTCAAAGGCTGATGAAGGGCGTCGTGGGTCACCTGCTGGCCGCCGAGGTCGACTACCGATCGACATTCTTCTCCGAGTGGGCCAGCAACTACGTCCTTGACCCCGCGGCCAAGCTGCCTAAGGCAATCAACATCTTCTTCTGGCTCCACGACGGCCCTGAGTCCCTCGCCGTCACGGACCTGATCAAATATTCGTTGCGCCACGGCTCGGAACACGTTCTCCATGCGCTCAAGTTCCCGCCGCTCGGTTTCCTGATTACCTCCGACCGCATGTACGACGGCCTACCCAGCCTTTCCCGGCACCGGGCGGCCCATCCCGACGATGAGGTGGTCGTCCGCGTACCGCTACGAGCGCGACGCCCGGCCGACTGGCCCGAGGCGCCAAGCGACGCCGACGGCACGATCTCCTTGTTTGGCGGCGGAGCTGCAAACGCCATCCGCGCCACCATTCTGACCGCTGACGCCGCGTAACGCGGGTTCGCCAGTCCGTCACCATGCCCCTTGCCAACGCCTATCCGGATGTCGACAAGGCACATCAAGCCGTTGACGCACTCCGTGGTTACGAGTACCAAGCGCTTTCGGCCGCTCTGGCTTGGATCCATCTTGCACCGAACGCGCGTCTCCTACTTGAGGTGGCGGAGGACTATGCCGAGGTTCGTGACGCCGTCCTCTCAGCCGTCCAAGTCAAGGAGACCCGACAGTCCGGATCGATAACCCTATCCTCAGGCACCGCCCAGAACGCCATCGACGCGTTCGTGGACCTGATCAAGCGTAACCCCGACCTCGACGTCCACTTGCGCGTTGCGACCACCTCGCGGGTGGGAACCGAAAAAGCTCTCTCAGTCAGCCTGGAAGTACCAGGTATCGAGTATTGGAATCGCGTCCGATCAGGAACGGCCGAGCCAGCGCCATTGCTCAAGATCCTGCGCCAAGACTTCTCCGAGGCAGTCAGCCGCTTCGTCGTCGATGGCACCGAAGAGGAGGTCGTGGACAAGCTCATCAGGCGCGTGTATTGGGACTGTGACCGGCCCGACACGACTGGACTTCGGCGTCAGCTTGAAGAGGGTATCAAGCTGACACTCAGAGGGAGGTTCAATCTCCCATCCGACTACGCGTCATCAATAGTCGACCAGGTCGTCTACCGTGTACTTCACAAAAGCGCCCTACCGGAGCCACGAGACCGCGTTCTCTCTCCATCTGAGTTGCATGACGTCATCGACTCGGCCACCCGCGTGTCACTGCCCGTTGCTACCGTCGAGCACTGGCTGCGTCAATCGGGGCCGGCAACGCCGGATACCGCCGACACCTCCCCAACCCTCCCAGTGGACTCGCGTGGCCGACCTCAATGGCTGATCCACGGTACGAACGTTCCCGACGCGAAGAACCTGATCCCGAGGCCCACGATCTATGCAGCTGTGCACGCAGTCCTTGAGGACACGGGTGTGTGCGTGCTCTTCGGTGCAACCGGGGTCGGCAAGTCGGTGATTGCCCGTGCGGTCGCCGCATCTTTGCCAAAGGGCTTCCAATGGGCGCACTTCCGCGATGCCGACCGCGAAGTAGCACGCGGCCGTCTCGACACCACCCTCGCCTGGCTCGCGGGCATGGATACAACGGCGCTGATAATCGAGGATTTGAACGTCCTAGAAGACCCTATGGTCCAGGTTTCCCTGTCGCAAGTTGTCGAAGCCGCTCGGCGTCACGACATGCGTGTGTTGATCACGTGCTACAGCGAACTCTCCCCGTCGTCAATGGACGCCTTAGGTTTCGGCACCGCCGCCGCCATTCAATGCCCGCATTTCACCGAGGAAGAAACCAACAGCTTGGTCGCGGCGATGGGTGGCGACCCCGAAACCTGGGGCCGCGTTGCGTATATTGCCGGCGCAGTGGGCCATCCTCTTCTGACGCACGCGTTTGCCGCCGGCCTGTCAGAAAGGGCATGGCCGCAAAGCGAGATCCCGATGATCGTCGCTCAGGGCTTGACGACGTCCGACCTCGACGCCGCACGCGAAGCTGCCAGAACGAATCTGATCGCCACGCTTCCAGAACCGGCTCGAGACCTCCTCTACCGGTTGAGCATGTCGATCGGCTTCTTCAAGCGCCGGCTTGCGCTCGCCATCGGTTCGACGGACCCACCGGTTCCCCGAGTCGGCGAGTGGTTCGACCTGCTGTCTGGACCGTGGATAGAAGCCCTTGGAGACAACCTCTATCGCCTGTCACCCCTTGTCCGCGGTTCCGGCCAAGCTACGCTGCCGTCGGCAGACCAGCGTCGCCTGCACAATGTTATTGCGAACGAGATGCTAGCCGACGCACCTGTGGACGCCCGCGATATCGATGCGATCCTGACCCATGCGCTGGCCGGCGACGCACCAGAGTGTCTAACCCACATCTCGCAGTATGTCGTCACCGCCGAGGATGACGTTCGCGAGGCACTCGCAAGGCATCTTGTGGCGTTCCGTCTCTTGGACGTTTCCAGGCCCCCTTACCCTAGCGATCCCACGACCTCGCTTCTTCTTCGCCTTGCTCAGTTCCGGCTAATCGCAGCGTTGGACAAAGACCAAGAACCGACAACAGCCGACGTTGTCAACGCCCTTCTGCGCGAATTGGATAGGCTGCCCCCCGATCCGGAACGTCCGGAGTTCGAGTCAGGCGTCATAGGCTCTATTCTCAACACGCTGGGTATCGCTAACCGCCTCCCGGGATGGATCGGCGTGCTGTGTCGTTTCCGCGGCCTTGACACCGCACCACCCTCTCATCAACCCGATCAGGTCCCCACGCAGTGCGCCCTGTTCTTCAACATTGGCATCGCCGGGCTCGACTCTGTCCGAAAGCTCCACCGCATCTTTGACGACCTCAATAGTCTCGAGCCCGAGGTCCGTCGTGAGTTCCTTGTCCCCATCGACGCCGACTACGCCGACCAGTTCCTTGTAGTCCATCATGCGTGGTCAACCGAAGCGCGGCGGGCGGACTTCGATCCCTCTGACGCTGTCAACCGCTACCGGCAAATGGCCGAGCACGCAGGTGATTGGCACGACCGCGAACTCGGTCTACAGTGCCTTGTCGCCGCGGCAGCGATACTCGTTGAACACAAGAACGACCCAACGAACTCCTTCCTAATGCTCGACGAAGCCGAAGCCAGATTCGGCGACGATCCAATCTTGGCTCGAGCCCGGGCGAAACTCCATCATCGCATCGGAAATCACTCGACTGCGCTTCCAATCTACCGGGAGATCTTCGCCTTGGACGCCAACTCTGGCGCTACCGACGCTACTTTCGTCTTTCGCGAGGCAGCGATCAGCGCCGGCAAGTGCGAGGAATGGCAACTCGCACGAGAGTGGTTTCTTCGGGCAAGGGACTCCGCCCAGGCGTTTCGCTCCACCGGACAATCCGCTATGCCGATCGGACTCTCCGCCGACGCATCGATTGCCGCATTCCAAATGGGTGATCTTCAGGCTGCTCTTCACCTCCTCGCAGAGGCTCTCGACGATCTGGCTGACCTCGACCCGGACTCGGGCTTGCACGCGGCCCACTGCCATCGCCTCGTGCGGCACACCACATTATGGCTCCAGAGCAAAGTGGACGATCAGCCCGTCGACATCGACGGCGCCCCGATCACCATGTCTCCGGGGATGTGCAGCAATCCGGAGCCTTCGAAGGAGATATCGGAACTTCCCCTAGGCCACATCGACTTCGCCTGGTACATCCTCGCTCAAGTCGAAGCCAGCAGTTCGTTTCCGCCAGAAATCCGCGATCGACTTCCCGAACGTACCCGTGGACAGCTACCGGCCATGGAGTTCGACCTTCGGCTGCGTACCATGCAGGCTGCCGTGGCGGCCCTCGACGTTGCCGCATTCGCTGACAATTGTCTCGAGTTCGCGGCTGTCTACGTCTTTGTCGACTCAGCCGGTGGACTACGCCAATTTGCAGCGGACCCTTTGAATCCGGAGGTCCACGCTATACCCCCGATCAGCACCACAAGCCCCCGCCCAGCACTCGCCGACGACGTCATCTACCAAGGCATGGTCGCCTTTGCCGTCCAGTCACTACTCGTGAAGCACCGCCTTCCCGACCCGTCCCTCGCTGACGACATGGAGGCTTACTTGGGACATGGGCATCCCGCTGTCGCGCTGTTCCGCAGGGCGCGTCAGCCCAACGCGGCGAGCAACGACATCTACGACGAGTTGGCCGCGCTCCTGCCCCATTTCGCAGGCCGTAACGCGCCGTCCCCCGAGCTGTTGTGGCTCGCCAGCGCTCGACTGTTGGACTGGTGCCAACAGTCGCTATACGCGCCGGTCGCCCTTCCACATCTTTCCGGCTGGCTGCGCAAGCGTTGGCGGCGGGCGGTACAAACGCAACGGGCAGTTTTGCTCGCGCCTCGGCACAGCGTTCCTCCGATAGAGCGCACCCTCGACTCCGAAATGGACGGCACCCGGTTCGCGGCCAACCTGCTCCTGGCAGCGGTCGATGCGGTCAATATGACCTTGTCGGCAGACTATCGCGCCTCATTGTCGGAATTGGCGGGCACCGGATCTCAGTGAAACGAGCCCGGCCACGTTGGCCCTTATACCGCCCGCGTACAGGCGCTTCGACCGCCAAACAATGTCATCCAGGGCGGGATCGCCAGCGTGGATTCAGGGTCGTGGCACGGCCATGGAGAGCTCATGGACGAACTCGCGCAGGACGCGCCGAGGACCATGATCGAACTCCTGTGTCCAAGGGATGACGTCTACGTCCAGCAGCGCACGGACCGGTACGGTCGCCCAGGCTACGAACGCGGTTTCCCCACCGTCGCCCTCCAGTTTGAGGACAGGTACGCTGTCCCTGCCTGATCGGGAACGCGGACGCAAGACGACGCCAAGACCAGCCGTGCCCTGCCAGAGCACGTCACCCGGGCGCAGCTCATCTACCCGAATGCGTTCCCGCAGTACCTCAAGCCTCGCGTCGCGGATCGCTGCTTCAAGGCGGCGTAGTGCCTGACCCCGTCGCACCAAACGCACCCACTCGGCCGCCGCCCAGGAGCTACGTTCTTGGTCGTCCGCCCCACGCTCGGCCGTGTGGGCGAGCAACAAAGACAGTTCCGTGCGGATGTCGTCGTCACTTCCACCGTTCCACAGCCACGGAAGCCGGGCTACAGCCAGTGCTGCGGCAAGCGAAAACCTCGCTCCTTCCGGCGACATTCCTGAGTGCGGGGTCAGCGCCGCCAGGTACCATCCGATGAGCGCGGCGGAAAGCTCCGCCGACCGCATGCTCCCAAGAAAGGCTTTCCTGTCCTCGGACGTCCTCGCACGGTGCTCCAACCAGCCCTCCGTGCCCGGTCCACGTCCAAAGAACAGTGACGACCAGATGCTGTGCGTCAACTCGAAAAAGCGGTCTCGTTCCAGCCAACCTTTCCCGAGTCCTACGCCCAGCAACACCGATGCGACTCTCAGGTCAGTGGCGAGATAGTCCGGGCTCCGCCCCTCAAGGAACTGAGAACTCGTCATTGCGCCCTCAAGTTTGTCCACGATCCTCGCGACGCGCCGCTTGTTCAGTATCGTCTGAGGCGTCTCTGAAGACGGTGCGGTCGGCAACCGCTCGGGCTGATCGACCACTTCCTCGCCGTCCGGGACGTCGCTGTCGTCGTCCACACTGTCCACCTCCACCTCGACGTCAAGGCCCGCCACCCCGAACCATCGGAGCAGCAACTGCTGGAGGGACTGCACTTGTCCGTATCCACCGTCGCCTGCGGGGAACCAGACTCGATCGAGCCTTGGCGGACGGTATTCGGGCGCGAACACGTCTGCCTCCGTGTACGTCGACGCCTCCAACCCGTCGTCGTGGTCTTCCGTGTGCTGCGCCGCTCCACCCGGTCCAATGTCGGGCAGGTAAACGAGATGTTTGCAGAACACGTCCAGGATCTCGGCCCATCCGTCGGCGCCCCATACTCCCGCTTGGACGCGCGCCCGGAAGCTGTCGGCGAGACTCCGGCTATGGGCCGTTGCCCGCAGCCTTCGCTCAATGTCGACCCAGGCCGCCTCCGACTCGACCAAGACCCCATCCAACCGCGCACGGAGCGCCACGACTTCCGGCTCCGAAGGACACGACACGGTGACCACCCCTTTCTCCGCCGGCTCGAAAGCCGCCGTCGTCTCATCCACGAGGCACTCGACCACAGTAGCCGACGAAGGCGCATAGCCGACCAGCAGACGCCCCGTATCGAACCTGGCTGCAAGAACACTTAGCGGCGTCGCGGCGGGTTCCGCATCGGTCTCGTCCGGCGGTTCCTCGGCGAGCGCGACCTCCTCCGAGGAGTGATCCAACTCCCCGAGGAACTCCTCCTGGAACGCCTGTCGCGCAAACCGTCTCACCGCCATCAGCTCCGCGTTGCCGACGTTCCCTCGCACCGTCAACGCGGCCCTGGAGCAGTTCGCGCTGCCTGCCAAGACCAAGACGCCGTTCTCACGGCGAAGGCCGTAGAACTTGGCATGCACGAATGCGGATCTCTCCGATTGCGCTGACCCTGGGTGCCGGAAGTCGATGCCTTGTAGCGACGCGTTGGGCTCGTTTGGCTCCCAGGCCCGCGCGTGGAGTCCCGTACGGCCCGGCTGACAGAACACCGTCGTGCGATGCGCCCGGACACTCGCGACCAACTCTCGCAGCGCAAGCCCTTCGTTGTCGAAGTAGGGCGCACATACCAGCAGTTCCTCCACCGCTTCCTCACCCCCAACCGCCAGCATCTGTTCTAGTAGCGGCGGGCCGCTCCCAACCCGCCCGACGAGCGAATCGTCCGCGGTGCCGGTCGACAACCATGGCTTCGTCGACGCGTCGAACGCCTCCTCGATTTCGCGCCCCACTGCGTCGGGCAACATGACCCGCTTGAGTACGTCCAAGAGATAGCCTCGAAACGCGTGGAATGCTCCCGGTCCGTCGCTCTCGTTCTCGAAGCGCGTCCACACCTCCGCGTTCTCCCGCCACCCGCCGAAGGTCAGGTTTCCGCTTCCCACCAAGAGCGTGCCCGTCTGTTCGCCCGTCAGCAGCACCGCCTTCGGATGAAAGCGGAATCCAGTATCCATCGCCACCGGTACGACGCGGTACCGCGCCCCCAGTTCGGTCAGAACGGCCCTTTGCTGGCCGTACGTCTCCGCCGCGCACCCGCTGTCCGCGAAAATCGTAATCGTCGGATAGCCACAATGCCGGAACGCCGACATGACCACGGTTTGCACAAAGACGAAGTCGATGTTGTGCGTGAGGACCACCGCGTTTGTAACGTCCCTCGCCGACGAAATGACCTCCAGCACATCGCCCCGCACTACTTCAACTCCGCAGCGAGCCCGCGACCGCGCTCTGTCAGGCGGAACCCTCCGTCCTGTCGCTCCAGCACGCCGAGATCCGCCCACATCCCCAGCACGTTGCCCAACCGGTCGCCGCTTTGCCCCGCGGATACCGGTTCGCCGGTCGGTCGGAGCAATGCGCCCTCCGGATAGAAGCGGAGGGAACACTTCTGTCCCTGGCTCATCTTCCGGAGCGTGGTCGAGAGATGCGCCGCGATCACTACCTCGACGAGCAGACGCCGCAGCGTCTTCGGGACCGGGCTCTTCCGCCTAGCGTCGAGTACGACAAACGCGCGCTCCAGATAGCTTCTCTGGTCTCGTATCCGTCCCGCCGCTCGAAGCCCCTCCGTCTGGCGCCACGCTGCGACCAGCACGCCAAGCGCGAAGATCGCTTTGCACCATGACGGAAGGCCGCGCGCCGCCCTTATGGGCACAGGTCGCTCCAGCCAGGCGTCCTCTGGCATCACGGCCGCGATGTCCTCCATGTCCGCCCGAAACACGGAATGTTCGATCCCTAGCACTTCCGACACCAAAGGTGGAAGCCGTTCCTCGGTCGACCAGGCGTCCAGTACGTCGTCCACCGTGCCTTCAGTCAGGTCCATCAGCGTCTCGGTCAGCGCGCCCAGCAGCAGTTCGATCGCGAAGTGGACACGTCGCCTGAGTTCGTACTCGGCCCATGCGGCAGCAACCGCGCTAGCGGCTCCTGTCTCCACCGCGTCCCTGTAGGCAATCCCGATCAGTTGCGCCGACGACAGCGCGCGCGTCTCGAGCTGATCGAACGCCCAACGACTCGTCGCCAGAAACCGGCCGTACGCGCCCGCTACGTCCGGTCGATCCTCGTACGCTTGAACGAACGCGTCATGCAGAAGGTCGCGTTCGCCTGGCAACGCATCCAGCGCGTTGACCGAGAAGTATGGCGCCTCCGACGCGAGCGCCGATGCCGACACCGTGCCGCCATGTAGGATCGCCGCCGAGAGCGCTGACCCCTCCAGCGCGTCGCGCCGCGCCTCGTGCAGCGCCATACCGCGCGACGGGATGACGACCGGCAGGTCCCGGTCTCCTGTCTCCAAGATCCCGAAGGAACGGCAGGGCATCACGTAAGTTCCGTACGAGGCCCCGCTGCCTGCGCTCGGAAGTTCCACCGACCCGTTCGTCTCTAGATCCCGCAACGCCTGGATGAACACAGTCGAACGGCGACCTAAGACTCCGTACACGCCGCCTGTCCGTTCTTCCTGTTCTCCGGCGCGGGTAGCGGCAAGTACCGCGAACTCCAGACGACTGAGCGTCTCGTAGAACCGGTCTTTGTTGAACGACATCGCTCCGCCGGCTCGGCGCAGTTCCTCCTTGTAGAACTCAGCTACTACCCATGGGAGCAGGGAGAGATATCTGGCGCGGAATGAGATCGTCGTGATTCCCGCCGCCCAATCCCGCTCGATGCTCTGGTCCAACCGGCGGAGACCGAGTATGTCCCGTCCCCCGATCTTCTCGCGTTCGCCGGCGTTCCAGAAACTCTCCATGGCTGCCCACTGAATTTCCTCAGCGTGCACTACGGTATCCCAACTGGTTTCTTCGCACAGCGCGCCGTGCGGGCGTACCAAGAATCGCCTCCGGGACCGGCTCGAACTAACCCTTGGGAGGGCGTTGCCGGCCCGCGTCCTATGTTGCTGTCACGAGCCCCGCGATGGCCACTCGCTTCGCGGTTAGGTGAAACCACCATTCCATAGGCATTACCACTTCCAGTCCTTCCAACTGGAAGACGAACCACCTTAGGCAGTCATTCGGCGTTGCTGGCATTGCCCTCGCGACCTCGACGAATCTGCTCTCTAACCAGTTCAACCAGTCTTCGATCCCACCGCGGGCTCCCGCCGCCTGCAGCAGCAAGTGTATGACCCACTCCACGTCCTCAGACTTGGCAGCTTTCGCCGCCAACATTCCGGCCAACGCTCCCAAGTCGTCCGCGATCTGTCCATCACCCGTCGCCGCCGCGACTATGCTCGCCGGATACAACTGCGACAGCGCCTCTTCGAAGTCGACTTCCCCAATACTCCCCGCCAGATCTCGAACTACTGTCCTCGTCCGCTCAACATTTCCGCTGCCAACGTCGAAGCACTGTGACGACTTCGCCACCAGATTCAACGCCCGAATTACATCACCGTCACCCCAGACCGTGGCGATAGCCCCCTTGAGTTGCTCAGGCATCGCTACCTGCGGCCGAAGATGCAACTCCATCGGGCCAGGGACGATGTACGCTCCTTGTCCTGCGAGGCCCGCCAGTTGCGCGAAAGCAGAATCGATCTCTTCGCCCCGAGGGACACTGCGTCCCGCTTGCTCGTGCCGCTGCTTCAACATCTGGAGCCGTCGAAGTACATCGTAGCGAAGACTCCGAGCGCCCATTGAGCCCCCGAGAGCTACCGGCTCCTCTCGGATGTCCACGAGCGTCCGCAGAACTCCCTCCCGCGCCGCATTCTGCGCACACCACTGCTCAAGCGCATCCATATCAACCGCCGCACCGGAACCAACGAACATCCTTGCGACCAACCCAGCCTGCATCCACGCACACATCCTCCGCCAAAATCCAGGACGCTGGCCAGCGCCTTCGACCATTGGCAGATGACTGAGTCCCAAGTTGCAGAGCATCCGGAACAGCCTGTAGAAGCCCTGTTCATTGCCCGCAGAGTCGTCCAAGAGCACACCAATGGCATCATCGGCGTATTTCACGAAACGCTCATCTCGATCCCGGTAAAGCGCTACATCCAACACGCCGAGCAACGCGATCGGATTCCCATCCACCTCCACTGCTTGAAGTGCTTCCCACACGGTCTCGTCCGCCACTCCTTCTAGCCACGCTCCAGGCGCAAGGTCGTCGCGAAGCGCTCCAAGACAGCAGATGTCCAATCCCTGCACGATGTTCTTCTTGAGCAGCTCCCGGCGATACGGTATGAGTCGGCTATGGAGCCAAGCTTCGACGTCCCGTCCTTCCGGGGACGGACCGCAAAATCGCTCCCAGTACTCCAACGAGACCGGCACGATGTCGCCTAAGCTCAACGCATGTCCCGTCACGATCTTTCTTGCCAGGTCGCCATGCAAAACCGCCACGCCGCTCGATTGCTCGCGAAACAACACCGACATCTCCCCATCCGATAGCGTCCGCGATGCGACCTCCCGTCCCAAGTCCGTAGGCAAGTTTGCCGTTGGCCCAAGGGACTCCAGAACCACTTCGAACGTCCTCGACCTCACCTCAGCGTCGGGGTCTACGAGCGTCAATAGGGGAACCTCGACGCGCTGCGTGCCGAGTTCGCGGTCTTCCCAACGCAATGACAAGGGATCCTCGCTCCGCTTCCGTTCGACCGTGACAGGTCTTCCAGACCTGTCGACGACAGATGCACTAGAGCTCCCGTCGAACACACTCCTCGCTGCCCGTACCAAGTCTGTTTCTGCCACGCGAATCGCGCCCGCGACGCCGATCACTTTCGTGCGCTCCATCCCGCAATCCCGCGCGAACTCCGGCTCCTTAATGACAAGATGGTCCCTTAGCGCGTCCGGTACACCCTCCAGCAGGAATCGGCCAACGATCTCGCGATGCTCCCCGAGATTTGCGACGCTCGAGAACGCAGTCATTGCGGCTTCTTCGGCCACGCTTCCGTTCGTCGGCATGAGTTGACGGACGACACACCTCTCCACCCAGGTTCGATACGCGTCGCGCCTGGGCGCTGAGTCAACGGTTCGCGGCACGAGCAGGAGGCCGATTCGTCGGATGATCGAATCTCGTACTCTGTCGCCGCTGCTCCCGGGTTCGGAATGACCGGGAAGGTACGTCGTCGCCATCAGATAGCGCCACACCCATGTGCACAACACACCGGCCGCTTCAGCGTCGACCGTCGCACTCTCCCAGAGCTCTCTGATTACCTGCGCATTCACCAGCTGCATCTCATCCGACCGTGCCTGTAGCTCCGGCTCGCTGCCAACCCGGATCAGTTCCACGCCATTCACAGTCTGACGAATGGCCCTCAACTCTGGACTCTCGATTAGTCCTCCGTCGCTAACGTCTGTCGCTTCGAGCCAATGACGTAACTCGTCCGCCTCGGCGGGGACGAAGACGAACCCTGCCTCGCGAAGCTTGTGCCGGGCCGTCCAATACTCCGCGTCGCTCAGGGCGTTCTGCGACCGCAGATGCAGCAGAACATCCAAGACGCAGACCACGGGCACCACCGCACCGTTCGGGTCGGAGCTCGCCGGATGGCTATTGAAGTAGCGGTCGTCAACGCAGAGCGCATCGCACTCGCCCGATGCCAACACCAGTTCCTCCAGCGAACCGACTGCCGCCAGACCCGGAGCTTCCCGCTCTCGCGCCTCGCTCAGTTGCGGAAGCACGGAAATGGCACCGCTCTCCAATCCGCTTCGTAGTACGGCCACCACCCGCTCGACCTCCTTGGCGAGGTCCTCTCCGGCTTCGCCTCCCTCCACCAATGCGTTCGTCTCCTCCTGCACGCTCCGGTGAACGCGAAGATCGACGCCTCCAGTCGCCAGCGCCTCCAGCACCTTCGCTGATTGCAGGTACGACAGTGCCAGTTCGTCCACGTACACCGGTCCGTCCAGTATCGAATCTCGCAGGTCCGAATTCGCGACTTGGCCTTGACTTGCGAGGAATCCCATTGCCCGCTCATACACCTCTGCGTCAAAAAGCCCGCGTCGCCGACGAGCCACGGCCGACACGTCCGCCGGAGAGAACAGCAATTCCTCGTAGCCCGAGATGTCCGCGATCTCCTCCGTCAATGAACCGGCTCTATGCAGTGGCGTGGCGCAAACGACGATCCCGCCGTTGTCTCGGGACGCCTCCATAAGCGTGGCTCTCTCGATGCCGAACTCCTGAACCGCCTCCGCGCTGACAACAAAGGATTCCTCGACAACTTTGATGTAGCCGCGGTCAAACAGGCGGCGAAGCTGCTGCGCCTGCCGAACTCGAGCGGGCTGGTGGAACCGTACTAACGATCTCTCTACGAACAGACTCGCCATCGTGTCGGACGCAATCTTCACGTGTCCGAGTGCATCGACAACCGCCTCCAAAAGGCCGATCTGCCCGAGCACCAAGATCGAGGTGACGTCGACACCAACCGTCCAGTCCTTCTCCATGTTCACCGGACGCCGGACTCCGGAAATGACTGGTATGACCGGGCGGTGGCGTCCGTCGCGGCTGAGCGCCCCATTCCGCCGCTTGTCCAATAGCACACGAGATAGCGGCACGTTCAGCATTCCAGCCGCCAAGCTCATGGGGACCTTCCCAGCGAACAGCATCTGCTCGATCTTCTCGTTTCGCTCCCTCATGGCTGGAAGCCACCGCTCAACCATCTCCTTGAGATCCGAGCGCCAGATAGGGCCATCCTCGGTAGAGTGCTCCACGGCTTGCGTGAGCCACTTCGGATCCGCCTGGTCGTCGCAGCCCAGCTCGAAGTGGATGCCGTACGCCGACGCCAAAATTCGCGGATCCTCTGGTGCCTTGGACGCACCCAACCTAGCCAACTCAAGCGACCGCTCAGCTGACTGCCCCGGTTGACCGGCGATCCGCGCGAGCATGATCAGCACTTCGGGGTCCGATTCCTGTCGATGTGGCCACTCTCGCTCGACTACCCCGGGAAGTCGGTCCCAGTCGCCGCCCGCCACGCCCAAATTCACGTCGAGCATCAAATCGTTGACGTTTCGTCGGGTTGCCAGGAGACCCTCGTTCACTTCCCGCGATTCCCGAAACCGTCCTGCATGGAATAGAGCCCATGCTCGTGCTGCCCGAAGCTCCTCATGCTGCGCGACAAGCCCCGGATACGCGTCCAGGAAGGCCAGCACGGACTCGTGGTCCGCCGCGCGCCGACTGAGAAAACTGACCAACTCGTATGCGTTCCGCGCGGACTGGTCCTTTTCGAACATCTCCCGAAGGCGTTGCCCAAGCGCGGCCCGGTCGTCCACTTCCTTCAGGTACACGATCAGGTTGTGCAGGTCTACGAGACTCTTGGACTCGTCATAAAGGGCCTCTAGCTCGCGTTTTCGATCCGTCCCTGCCTCGTCAGCCAACGCCGCGTTCATTCGTCGACTCATTGCGGCGTCTATGTGTTCTGCACGTCTTGAAACCAGCTCCCGCGCCCTATCCACCTGTCCGTCATTCACTAGCGATTCGAACAGCATTGCCGTCGTCGCGGCGGGAAGCATTGCCCGATCAAGACGCTCCAAGTGATCCTCCAGATAGCGCGCGAACTCGCGCGCACCGAGGGTGCTCTCGTTGACCAAGCACTCAGCGACAACCTCGGCGTCGCTTAGGCCCCCCAAGCGCCCGCTCTGCCGTAAGCGAGCACGCAGGGGCTTGTCGTCGAAACTGATACCGAAGGACCAGGCGAACGGAACGAGACCCACGGCGGCTGCCCCGTCGGCCATTCGATCCCGGATCTCGTCCCGAGCTTTCTGAGCCTCCGGTCGCACTGGATTCATGAGCCGAAGCCACAGTCGCCAGTCCTCTACCGTCATCCGCAGATTCTTGTCTGTGAACTCCCCGAGGTTTGCTGCGACATAGTCGAAACAGGCCAACGCGCGTACTCGATGACTCTCCGCACCCGCATGTACATTGGGTGCGACGCCGGCATAGAGCGGCACGCTTCCGAACACATCGCCTCGACGCTCCTCGGGTAGGACAAGAGCCGCGTTGATTGTCCCCTCGATCAGGGCCACGCCGGGTTCCCGTCCTAGCCGCCGCTCAACCTCCCGCAGTCCTTGCGCAGCACCTCCCCATTGGCCAGCCTGAGCTTTGTGGAACGCCCACATTCGCCAACCAGCCCGGGTGAAGTACCACGGTTGATGGCCCGCATCTATTCCCTCGCACCACCTCAGTGCCGCCGTCGGGCCGTCGAAACGTAAGAGCAGACTGAACAACACGGTACGTGCGTCCTGCTCGTCAACATCGCGGACAAGCTGCATGGCGCGGTCTCGATCGCCAGCGCTCGCGGCAATCAACGCGTCGACTACCACAAGACTCTCGGCAGTCTGGCCATTAGACAAACCTGATCGAATCTCCCGCGCTTGCTCCAACGTCCCCTCGTTCGCAGCACAAAGTCGAGCCGCCCAATACCGCACCCTGTTCTTCACCGCTTCGGTTGCACCGCCAAGCTCACCGCCGTCCTCTACCTGTCGACGGAGATCCAAAACGCGCCGAGTCGCGGTTTCCGCGTCGAACATGCGGTGCGCCAGAATGTCCGACAGCTCTTCTTCCACTCTTTCGACATGCACGCTCTGGACGAATGGATCACGTGTCGTGCCGAGGTCATGCAGTTTCGCGTTCGCCCGCCTCACGCCCTCGTCAACCTGCTGGATCATCGCGGCCGTGGGTCGCTGATCGCCGGGAATCGCTGCGATGTAACCCGCCGTCAGAACTGCGACGACTACATCGATTGGACCCTCAGCTAAGTGTTCTGCCTCCCCGGTGACGTCGGCGTAGAGGGCGCGCAGTTGCTTGCGAACTTCGGGTTCGCCCACGTCGGTGGTTCCCATGACATAAGCCCTAGCCATCGCCACCATGCCTTCCTCGACGGCCTCGATTCGCAACCATTCCTGCAGCGCTGGCATCTTGAGGAAGTGAGGCGCCACGTACTTCTGGCCTAGCTTGTCGAGAGTCCGGCGCCACCATCCATCGTCCACTTGCCCGCCCTGCAACCTGCGCAACGTCTCCAACAAGAGCCCACGCATCAAATCCATCGGCTGACCGGATCCGTCATCGGCCGCTCGCCGCTCGGCCTGCAACTTTCGAGCCGGTCCACGCACGACTCCAACCAGCGGTGCCAACCCTTTAGCCAAGACGCTCAACGATTCAGTCATCCACTTACCTCTCTCCACGCTCCATGTTTGCCCATAGTTTCTTGTCCATCACAGGCTCGGCCGGAGGTGCGAATGACGACTCTCCAAGCAATGCCCAGTGACCTTTGGCACGACTTCATTCTCTGTGACGCAGAACGCCCCAAACGAGACTTCTTGCCCGTCACGGCTCGCCCCCTGGCGCTTCACAGATTTGGCCGCCTCTTGGCCAAGACCGTGCCACAGTCACGGCACCCGGTCGACGGTCAGTCAAGCGTACATCCAGCTGCCTCAGTTCACGACCTACCTTCCGCGTCCGCGATGACCTCCATCGCCCCGCAGTTAGCCGCGACCCCGGACCCCGCTCGGAGCGACCGCCGTCCACCGTCACTGGCGGAATGGGCAACAGCACGCATCCGTCGTTAGCCGTCGAGCGTGTCACGCGTGCTCGGGCGGCCAACCAGGACGGTTCTCCGCTTCGCTCCGACCTCGCTGGCGCGAGGTGACCGCCCTGCGCGCGCGTGCCGCCTGTCCAGGCACCGACGCACACCGCGTCGCAAACATGAACGGAGAACCACATGGACCTTCCAACCCTCATCGCCCAGTGGAGCGGCAAGCTCCCGTCGGGTTTCGTGCCGCAGGCCGTCCTGTGCGACGAGCCCCCCCGATGTTCGCAGCCGAGATGCACAAAGCCTGCCTCGCGCAAACCCGGTGGGGGCTACTGGAAGAGCTGCGACTCCTGCAGAACGAGGCGGGCGGCATCGTGCAGGCGTCGCAGGGCTGCGCTGGTCGCCGATGGCGGCTGCAGAAGATGCGGATATCGCAAACGGCTGGAGGGCGACTTCCTGTGCGAACGGTGCCGCGAGGACCGCGACATCGAGCGCGCGCAGAAGCGCCAGGACGCCTTCGACGCGGCGGCCATCGACGAGTTCGCGGCCAAGCCCGAGAAGCCGCACGAGCCCTCCAACCTCGATTGCGGTGTCAGCCCATGGAACGCCAGGCCGAAGCCCGAGCCGAGCGCCGCGTACTGGTCGCCGTTGCCCGATCCCGAGCCGAAGTCAGAGCAGTTGTGGCGGTACTCGCTGGACGACTCGGGATGGCGCCTGAGCCGCCACTGACCATTCCTCCCTGCGGTCGAGGCGCGTCGGCTCCGGTCGGCGCGCCTCGGCCTCCCGAACGCTCGCGGCGCGTTGCGGGCCGTCAAGGGCCACGGGTATCCGTCGGCGCAGCGCACCCTTTACGGCCCGCTACGCGTCGCCAACGCTGCCCGGCGGAATGGTGTCCGCGCCGCTGTCCGTGCCATTGCCCGGCGTATGCATCGCGGTCCTCCGCAAGCATCGTCTCCCGGACACCATCCCTGCCCGCGCGGCGAGCGCCACACCACCCGCATCACCGGGGACCAGAGCACGCCACGGAGCGCCAGAGAGTCCCACACATTTGTTTTATACTATTGATAAATAACGGTTTTATTTGATTTGCGCCTGCGGGTGGCTTACGATCCATCCATGCGCTTCACCTCGATACCCACCGCAGCCGGGAAACCGCTCACGCCGCCCGGCCGATGACGAACCGCTTGCCCCGCCAGCACCACAGGCAGCCCTTCGATGCCGCCGGCGAGGTAGCGCACCTGAAGGCCGACACCCAGGCACGGCGTCGCCGTCGCCGCGCTCCCTCCCGCCTCGACCGCCACACGCACGAACTGCTCGCCCTGTACGACGCGGGCGCCACCGTCGCCGAGTTGCAGCGCTGGCTTGCGGCGCGGCGCGTGCGCGTCCACCAGACCACCGTCGGCCGCTGGCTGCGCCGCCGCGGCTGCGGCTGAGCGCCCGTGCCGAAGTTCCGCAAGCTCCCGTCTCCCGAACAGCAGGCCAGGGACGCCGTCGGCCGTCTGGTCAAGCTCGGAGCCCTGAGCCGCAAGCCCGGCAAGACGCCGTCCAACGGCACCGTGCGCGGCGTCCGCCAGTACCTGACGCAGATCGCCCGCCACGTCGCCCCGGACGGCGTCGAACTGCTCGACCTCACCCCGGCCAGGGCCGACGCCTACCTCCGCTCCCGCGCCGCCGACCTCGGCCAGAAGGCCCTGGACGGGCAGCGGCTCGCGCTCCAGAAGCACCTGGTCCACGTCCGCGGGCTGCTACCCGTTGGCGGCAGGCTCGACGTCGTCACGTCGCTCAAGCCGATCCGTCGGGAGGGGCGGGCCTACGCCCGGCACCAAGTCCTGATGGTCGCCGCCCGGCAGGCGGCGCGTAACGCGCTCGCCACCCTGATCGCGTACGCGGCCGGACTGCGCGCCCACGAGCTGCTAACGCTGGCCCGCCCCGACGAGCGCCCGCCGGACGTCCGGCCCGCACGCCCGGAGAAGTTCGACGGCCGGCCGGGAACCGACTACACCGTCGTCGGCAAGGGCGGCCTGGTGCGCCTCGTCCGCATTCCCGACGAGCTGGCCGCGCGCCTCGAGGAGCGCCGCCTCGACGAGCCGGTCCGCGTCACCGACCGCGAGATCCGCTACCAGTAGCGCTACGACGTCGGCGGCGGCGAGGCGTGGAGCCGCAGCTTCTCCCGCGCCTCGATGAGCACGCTCGGCTGGAGCCGTGGCGCCCACGGCCTGCGGCACTCGTTCGCCCAGGAGCGCATGGCCGAACTGCAGCGCGGTCTCCACTACGACGACGCGCTGGAAGTCGTCAGCCAGGAGCTTGGTCATTTTCGCCCCGGGATCACGCGGGAGTACCTGAGGTGAGCCGCCGGCCGCGGCAACCTGACAGCCCGCGCGACACCAGCACCGTCCGGCTGATCGAACGCATCAGGGGTTCCCGCGACTACTACCGGGATCTCGCCGTGCGCGTCGAGGCCGCCCTTCATGGCGCGCCGGTGCGCGCCGACTACGGCGACATGGAACTCCGTATCGAACGGGCGCTCCGGAAGAGGGGTTTCGAGCTGCCCCCGGCATCCGATCCGCGACGACCCGCAGATCGGCCGCGCGCCGGGCGTCGCCGCAGGGGAGGCCCGTAGTCGTCTTCATCCTGTTCCTGGTCATCGCCCTGATCGCGGGCGCGGTCCTGCTCGCCCTGAACGCCCACGAGCGCGTCGAGGGTCTCGTGCTCGTCGACTGGGCTACCGACGCCGTTGTCCTCGAAGGCTGGGACATCCTGCTCCAGCACTCGGTCATCCTCGGCATCCTCGCCACCGTCGTGTTCCTGTTCGCGCTCGCCATCGGCTTCTCCGCCTCCGAGCTGCACATCCGCCTGGCGCTGCGCATCCGCCGCGAGTGGCTCGAGTGGAAGGACCGCGACGACCAGCTCGGCGTCGCCCACGACGAAAGCCGGCGCCTCCAGAGGCAGCTCGAGGACGCCCAGCGGCAACTGGTCGCCGTCAAGGGCCAGCGCGCCAATTTCCGGCGCAAACTGCGCCAGGTCACGCGGGAGCGCGACCGTGCGCTGAAGGCCCTGCCGAAGGCTCCCGCGTCGCCCGATCCGCCGGGTTCCGCGCCCCAGCCGCGACCGTAGCGCCGCACGCCGGCCTGCCGCCGCCGGGATCCGCGGCATGTCGCCCCGGCCGCCGGTGCCGAAACACCGTCGTGAAACCTGCTTCGCGCCCCGACGCTGTGGGACGGACCTAAAACTGTCTAATATACAAATCTGACGCGGCCGCCGATCTTCAGAGTGTAGGTCTAGTTGGTAGG
>VXPO01000115.1:12621-26892 GCA_009839505.1 Gammaproteobacteria bacterium | reverse complement strand
GCCCCGACCCGCGCCTCGCGCCCCTCCGCTGTGGGACGGACTTGAAAGTCGCGTCCCACAGCGTCGGGGCTGGGCTTCCGCCGAACCGCGCAGCATCTCGCGCGCAGCCCTTCAGCGCACCTGTTTGCCGAGCGTTCCAGAGGTCTGTAGAGTCCGCGCCGTACCTCGAAACCGTGCCTCCTGGAGGCACGTCAGCGCCGGGATCTGCGACCCGGACATGGTCTCCTCCACCAGGCAGAACAACAGAGAGATGTTCCGAAAGGAACGTGCGATTCAAGTGCGCGCCGCGGGTGATCCAGCAGCGCGCGTCGAGTCAACCCAGTCACCCCGGCTGACCACAACGGGAGACGGCCTCAAAAGGGCGGTGATCGCGGCGGAACGCAGGAAAACCAGCAGTTTCGATTCGATCCACAGCCGCCCCGGCTGACCAAAATCGGGAGGCGCCCACAAGGCGTTGCAGACGTTCCACTGGCCAAACGGAACCGCCGCCCGCGACAACGGCAAGCGCGAGAGCAGTGCCGGCGCCGTCCGCGAGGACGAAACAGGGTGCGAATAGGATGACCGGACCAACCACCCGCGATTCCGCTCAGCTTCAACCGAGCGACAAGCATCGGTGGAATGCGAGTCATTACTTACATCACATCGCCGCCAGCCTGTCTCCCAACCCTAACGGTGTTCCGCCGCGCATCGCCATGCTCGCCTCCGGTACGCCCCCCGCCAAGCTCTGGGCATGGTGGGGGTAGTCTGTCAGGAGTCGTCGAGCCGGTCGCCTGCCGCCAGATGCTCCATCGGGATACGGGCGGGCACTCGGGTTCCCGCGAACACTTGCGGTCGCCTCCGAGAACGTCCAGGTTCATCGAGATCAGCGTATCGGTTGTCGTCGTTCGTTCATGTTGGATGGCCAGCGTCGGTTGCCGAACGGCCCGTCGCACCCTCTCCAAACGTGCTATCGCCCCGGCGCGCATCATTGTCTCACCAGAGCCGCCGAATTGGCGTCGTAGGCGTACTTCGTAATGGTCCCGTCCACGATTTTCTCGACCGCGTCGTTGATCGCGGGCAACGGAACGAGGAACCACTCGCGCGGCACCACCGGATTGCCGAACCGGTCTTCGATCTCGATATCAAGACGCACGGAATCGAAGATCCGGTGGATCAGCCGTTCGAGCTTCCCGCGGTCAACGTTGTAGAGCCGATAGCTGGCAACCACCTCGACGTCCGCCATCAGGTAGGTCGGATCGAGGCGCGCACCCGCGATCCGCGACTCTACCTTTGACGTCGTGACCCCGATCTTGTGTACCAATTGGCGGTTCTCGGCCACGAACGGTATGTCCGCATGGCTGCGCAGCACGTAAATCGTACCCGTAGCCTGGTCGCCGTCCGCGGATCGGTCAGCGAACAGTGGACCTGCCCAATTGTCCGGGATGCGTCTCCCTGTTTCGTCCTTCTGCAACGCGCGCTCAAGCGAGCGCCTGAGCATGTTGTTCTCGGTCCCGTTGTCGAAGATCACGCGCAACCGTGCGTCCCGCCGGTTCTGCGCGTTCCTGAACTCCTCTCCCTTCTCCGCAACAAGAACCTTCTGCCCGCCGAGAATGAATAGCTGTCCGGGCTCGATGCTCGCTTCATCTTGAAACCGTCTCGCTTCCCGAATGCCGGTGTCCAGCTCGCGCTGAACCTGCTCGAAAAGCGGTCGGAATGTGTCGAAGTCCCGGCATTCATGGCGGGTCGCGACCTCCTCGGCCGCTCGCTTCTCGGCGCTTGGCCGCACATGCCGGAGCCGCGTGACATCCGTCCCGCCCGGCGCGACGCCAAGCTCCGCCAGCAATGCGTCGTCGTCCAGGTCGCCGATGGACGGCGACTCCGTTTCAGGTTGATCGCCCAACAACGCCTGATGGTCGAACGGCGTCAACAGTGCGCGGCAGTCCTCCTGTTCGCGAATCCGGTCAAGTCGCACCGCGTAGAGCCGTTCGAAAACATCGCCGTCCGGGTCTTGGCGTGGAGCGCGGCCGTTCTTCTCGACGAAGCGCTGGATGTCTTCGAAGCCGGCGATGATCCGCTCCTCGCGTGGCGTCCGGACAACTGCCTTCCGGGGTTCAATGTCGACGCCCAGTTCCGCGAGCAGCGCGTCGTCCTCCTCGGTGAACTTCCTATCCATCCATCGACTCCGCCTTCATGCGGGCGAGGTACGCCACGCCTTCAGCCATCCGCTTCTCCCAAGGGTCCGGCGAGGTGATCGACGGCGTGCGGCCACGCTCCTGCTTGAACCGGAGTGCGCGCCTTGCAAGATCGCGCGCCTCTTCGGGCGTTAGCTGGACCTTCTTCCCCGTGATGACAGCCTCCACCTGCTTCAGGCTCTCCTCGCTCATCGATTTGGCCAGAATGGCGTACGCTTGGCCGAAGGGGTTGATCCGGTCGATCAGATCGATGTCGAGGTCACGCACGTCCATTGCGAACCGGCGGACACCGTCGATCAGTGCCGTGCCACCGCCCGATTGTGACTCCTCATCGTCAAGCACCTCCTTTTGCGCCTGCTGCGTCAGGTTGAGTGCCGCCACGGCATGCTCACGAACAGCTTCCCGATCCTCCTCGGTCAGTTCCGGGTAGCGATCCTGTACGATCTTACCCATCCGAACCTGCGTCAGCTCCTCGGCCACGACCTCCTCGTCGAAGAGCCCACGTTCGACCGCAGTACGGTCCTGAACGAACGCGGCTATCACCTCGTTCAAGTCCTCGCTGCAAATGCGAACGGCCTCCTTGCTCTTCGGGGTTCCCAACCCCTTGATCTCGACGTGGTACTGGCCGGTCTCGTCGTTCACCCCGACGTTGCACTTCTCTGGGTCGTACCCCACTTCGCCGTAGTCGACGCCTTCGACCGGCCCGCTTGCCTCCGCCTTCGGCGTGAAGCTGAACCGCGGTGCAAGCACCTGCTCCATGAGCAGGCTCGCCGCGATAGCCTTCAGCGTGTCGTTCACTGCCTCAGTGACAGCTTGCTCCGATGCGTCGGGTTCGGCGATCAGGTTCGTGAAGCGTGCGCGCGACTTGCCCGGTGCATCCCGCGTGGCCCGGCCTATGATCTGCACGATTTCGGTCAAGCTGGAGCGGTAGCCCACGGTCAGCGCGTGGTCGCACCAGATCCAGTCGAAGCCCTCCTTCGCCATCCCCAAGGCGACGATGATGTCCACATGGTCCCGGTCGTTTTTTCGCTCCGTGGCCCTAAGCGCTGCGGCAACCCGCTCGCGCTTCGCCGAGTCGTCGTCCACTAGATCGGCGATCCGCAGCACACGACCCCCTGCCGTCTCGACCAACTGGAATCCGGTCGCGGGATCGGCTCCCTGCCATTCCCCCAGTTCCTCGATGATGTGCTCAACTTCCCGAATCTTGTCCTTCGTGCTCTCGCGGGAATTGACGTTGGGGATGTGTACGATGGTCTTCTCGCCCGTGTCGAGCACTCTCAGAATGTCGTCGACATAGCTACCCGCGTAGAAAAAGTAACCGATGTCCAACTGCTTCAGATGCTCGTAGCCGTTCAGTTGTTCATAGTACGTGTACGTGACCGTCTCGAACCTCGCCTCGTCTTGCGGCATCAGCACGGGCTCCGCATCGCCCCGGAAATACGATCCCGTCATCGCCACGATATGCGTCCTGTCGCGCGCGATGAGCTCTCCCAGATACTGACCAAGCCGGTTGTCCGGATTGGCCGAAACGTGGTGGAACTCGTCGATTGCGATCACTCGCCCGTCGAACTTGCCCGCGCCAAACCGCTCCACCGCGAAGCGGAAGGTCGCGTGGGTGCAGACAAGCGTCCGGTCGTTGCTGTCGAGGAACGCCCCCAGCGCCTTGACCTTGCCGCCTTCGGTCCCTGGCGCGTTGCAGAGGTTCCATTTCGCCGGGACGGTCCAATCCGACCAGAAGCCGAAATCTCGCAGCGGCTCGTCGTTGAAGCTCGCCCCGATGGTCCGTTCCGGAACCACCACGATCGCTTGCCGCAGCCCTTGGTTGTGCAGCTTGTCGAGCGCGATGAACATCAACGCCCGGCTCTTGCCCGAAGCCGGCGGAGACTTGATCAGAAGGTACTGCTCGCCGCGCTTCTCCCACGCCCGCTCCTGCATGGGTCGCATCCCCAGTTCGTTTGACCTCGTGGACGCACCGGTGCGTCCATAGGACACCGAGACCGTGGGAATCGAGAGGTGCTCCGTCATCGCGCCCCCGCCCTTTTTCGGAACAATGCTCGCCTCGCCGGGACAGCCTCGCTGTACATGTCGAAGAGCTTCTCAAGCCGCTCGGTGTCGTTCCTGAACCTTCGGCCGATGTAGATGCGCTCCAACACCTCGTCGTTCCGTTCATGAGCCGCGCGCAGGTTGTCGGGCATGCGTTCCGGGTCGTAAAGATCGGCTATCGTGGCCGGGAAATGAGCCTCCCGCGCTAGCAAGATGTTCTCGGCGCAACGGTTCAAGTCTGATCTGTTCTTTTCGGTCAACGGCGGTATGGGGAAGGTGTTCCAGCCTGCCGTGCTGGAATACCTGAAGTCGGTCTTGAGCTTTCCGCAGACGGTCGCGATCCAGACGAGATGAAGCCTCGACGCGAGCAATGCCAGATTCCAGATTGGTGCTCCATAAAGAGCGCAGTTGCTGTCCCCCACAATCGTACTCACCGCGGCCAGCCCCACGGGGAGATACTCTCTGCTTTCCGAGCTGTGGCGGGGCACCACGATTGATGCCTCCTCACCCGACTGACGGACCTCTCCGAACCGGAACGGAACCGACGCGAGGTCCTTGGTGGTCGTTCTTCTCGACTTGCGGCGCTCTTTCTCGACCTCGCCAAACCGCATACGCAACCACTTATCTTCCCGGGCTACCTGATATTCCTCTTGTCCTACCCAAATGCACCGTCGCTCAAAGCCCTTGATCAGCTCCTGCGAACCTAGGAAGCGTCGTATGAACCGAGATTCGACGCCAGAGTTTGCCGCCTCCCGCGCCTCTTCGGCCGTCAAGAGCAAGTGTCCACCATCGTTGGGCATGTTCCCGAATCTCATCTCGGCGACGGTACTGAAGGCCAACCGTGCCGGCTTCACCACCAGGTTATCGGCCGGGACGAGATAGGGGTTGATGTTTCGCACTTCCCGGGCAACGGTCCGCCCCCCACCGGAATCCGAGAATAACCGTCGGACCTTGCCTGCGTGGGTCGACATCCCCACAACCACAACCGTAACGCCAGCGTTTTTCGCCGCCAGATTCGCCCATTTGAAGGAGGTGTGGGCGAAGCTGATTTCCTGCCCCTTCGACAAGATCAGCGGCCACAGTGTGCTCACCTGCCGCCCTTGGCACACCGAATTCGTCGACACGAGTGCGGCGACAGCATTCGTCCTCTCTCCGTAGTCAGCCGACTTCAAGAACCACCCCGAGACGTAGTCCAACGACTTCCAGTGTTTCGTTCGTTCCTCGAATATCAGTTTCAAGTCTGCCTTCTGCGCTGCAGTCTGCAACTGACTGCCTCTGTAAGGAGGGTTGCTGCAAATGTAGGTTTCACCACCTTCGTACTCGAAGTCGATCTCCGGCTGATCAAGTGGCGTCTGAAACAGATCGTCCGCTGTGTTCTTTACGCCGACACCCGTAGGCGGGCAGAGCTTCAGCCAGTCGAGTCGGAGTGCGTTGCCGCACGTGATCCAGTTCATGGCGTCGAGGGGGAGGAAGTCCTTCAGCGCTTCCCGCTGACCACGGTAGAGTACGTCGCATTGGTACTCAGCGATGATGAGGGCGAGGCGGGCAATCTCGGCAGGAAAGTCCCGAACCTCTATGCCTCGGAAATTCGTCAACGGAATGTCCGACCGCCGGCCGCTCTCGTTCCTGCGACTGTTGATCTCGGATTCGATCTGTCGCAGTTCCTTGTAGGCGACCACTAGGAAGTTGCCCGACCCGCAGGCCGGATCGAAGATCCGGATTCGCGCAATGCGCTCGCGCAGGTTCAACAGCTTCCGGGAGTTACCCCCGACTTCCTCCAGTTTCCCCCGAAGGTCGTCGAGGAACAGCGGGTTCAACACCTTCAGGATGTTCGGCACGCTGGTGTAGTGCATCCCGAGCGCGCCGCGCTCCTTGTCGTCGGCGACGGCCTGAATCATCGAACCGAAAATGTCGGGATTGATCCTCTGCCAGTCAAGGTTGCCAATGTGAACGAGGTAAGACCGCGCAATCCGGCTGAATTGAGGAACGTCCGTCGAGTCCGAGAACAGCCCGCCGTTCACGTACGGGAACGCGTCCGCCCAACGCGGAACGTCCGCAGCCTTCCGGGCGTCGCTTTTGGTGTTCATTGCGCGGAAGACTTCCGCGATGATCCGGTCCGTGTTCGAACTGTCGCGGGAGCTCATCCGTTCCACGGTGTCTGTGAAGAGCCCCTGCCCATTGAAAATGTCGGTGTCTTCAGCGAAGAAGCAGAAGATGATCCGCGCCATGAAGTGGTTCATTTCGTGGCGACGTTCGGCGGTCCCCCAGTCTGGGTTGTCTTTCAACAACTCGATATAGAGGCGGTTGAGGCGCCCCGTCGCCTTGATGTCGAAGGCGCTCTCGCGAATCTGCTTGACGGTCGTGATGCCTGCGAGCGGCAGGAAGAAGCCGAAGTGCTCCGCAAGGTCGGGGTAGTGGCAGGCTACGACTTCGCCGCTGGTCAGATCCTCGGCCTGAAACTCGAGCCCGTCTGTCGCGAGAGTGAACTTGGCTTTCGCCCGCGCCGTTGCGGCACTTGTCCCAAGCGCGGCGAGGGTCGCGGTCACTTCGCCTGGTGGACAGACTTTGATGTGGATATTGGTGCGCTGGAGTACGCCGCCTATATCGGAGCCGTTCGACGCGCCGGACCGCAGGCGCTTGATCGTGGTGCGTTTGTTACCGAAGGCTTGCAGGAACGCGAACGGGAACTCCTCACCCTCGAAAGGTCGTCCGGCAAGGGCAGATACCGCCTCCTCGATTTCAACGGCGTTCATCGATCATTCCATTCGTCGGAGCATACCGAATCACGCTCAGCAATCCCAACTCGCGCGAGGCTCCCTTGCTTTGCGACAACCGAGGCGCCACCCCGATCTTGCACCCTACGCCGCTCGTGGCACACAGTTCAGTAAACGCGCTGGGCAGCCGCATCAAAGGGTAGTCAGGTCGGCAGGTTTACGGCAGCTCGTGTCGGGCCAGTGGACCTTGTCAAACGCTGTCGTCCCATGCGGCGTCTTTCAAGCAGCGGAGCAGGGACATGGTCGCGCGTTCTTGCCTTTCTCCCGACGAGATGAGTGACCCCGACGAGTACAAAGACTCCTCAACGTCGTTGACGACGTCTACCACGGCACCGACGAGGTCTCGAATCTCGTTTGGCGTGACGCCAAATTTCTTGTAGACATCCTCGCGCGTCATTTCGCGGTCCGTGTGCGCCGCCGCCTTATTCCTGATCCCTCGTATTCGTTCGATCAAATCGCCATTGGACGAGAGCAGGCTGTCGACCAGGCCTCCCTCCTTCCCGTACCCGTGCTCTACGAGGACCTCGTGCAGGTGCTTGAGGCCAAGGGACCTTTGGTCATGATCCAACAGCCTGCCTAGTGATACGAATACGAGCGTGAGGAAGCCCGCCCTACACGCGTGAAAGAAGTCGACGTACGCGACGTTACCCATGGTTGCGCGGTGCTCGGGCATCGCGATGCCGACCAGTGCCCACCAAGTGTGGAAGAAAACGCGTGCGTGCGTGGCATCATGGCGCACACGTCCGAAGGTTTTACGGACTTCAGTCGATGGGTTGTTCACCACGCGTTGCATCCGAGGTGGGCCAACAGTGGTACTTCCACAGTGATCGCTGGCGGGGCAGTCAATCTGTGTCAGGCATACATGAGGCGCTCGCCTTTGGGGTCCGGGACCGGTCGTCCCAGTTCGCCGGCTGTGTCGATCCAGAGTTGCATGGCATCCTTGATGTTCTTCAACGCCTCTTCCTGAACGTCACCGTGCGCCGTACAGCCTGGCAGTTCCGGCGCTTCCGCAATGAACGCCTCGTCCTCGTTGCTCCAATAGAGGATGATCTCGTAACGATGCATCAGTCGTCTCCTCCTAGCTTGTACTTCAAGATGATGTTCCGTAGCTGCCTCACCTGATACGGTTTAGCTTGGCCGCCGCGGCTCTGAATGTTGATGAGTTCCACGACGCCCTGCTTGCAGAACAGATGGTGGCTGCCACGGACACGCTCGTCGAATCCTAGGTGAAAGAGCAGCGCCCGCAGGTCGGCAAAGCGAATGTTGGCATCCGATCTGCCGCCAAGAATAGTCTGCAGCACCCGTTCATGCCGGTCCATCGGAAGGGGTCATCTTGAATCGTTGTTCGTTTGCTGGCAGCTGGCGCCCGCTAGCCCGATCCGCACGATCATCACAACGAGGAACCGCCCGCACACCATTGCCTGAGCGGCTCCTGCGGTCCTTCGCGATCGTTTCCTTTGATAGTCGCGTCTCGGGCGCTTCGTGGCCGACCACCGTCACTCTCGCGCCCCGCTGATACGCTTCGTGATGCCTGCCTCTCTCCCCGCGAGAGAAGTCATATTCGCCTCGACAGCATTCCCGAGCGCGCCGATCCTTTCTGTCTTGGTTTCGATGCGAGGTTTGCGTCACGCCCGTATTCTCCGTCGCCGCCTCGTGGCCCAACCTTGACCACCCATCATGCCATACGGGGCAGCTGGATCACGTCTCCGGCCTCGCGAACGAGGTACCGTGCCCAGGATTCCATCAGCGCTCGGCGCTTTTCGAACAGGTCAGAACGCGCATAGGCCTGCTCCACCACGTTGCCCACCTTGTGGCCGAGGGCTGCCTCCGCCACCTCGCGTGGCGCGTTGGTCATCTCGCCGCACCAATCGCGGAACGTCGACCGGAACCCATGCGGCACCGCCCCTATCCCGAGCTCGCGAAGCAGCTTCGACAACGTGCTGTCGCTCATTGTCCGCCCCGTGGCGGTCGGGAACAGTAGGTCGTTCTCCCTGAAGGCGCGGGCTTCGCCGACCACCGCCATCGCACGATCGGAAAGCGGTACGCGGTGTTCGGTCCCGGTCTTCGTGCGGTCGCCGGAGACGGTCCAAACGGCCGCGTCCACGTCGACCTCGTCCCAGGTCGCCTCCCGGACCTCTCGGGACCGGCATGCCGTTAGCACGAGGAACTCGAAAGCAAGCTTCGTCGAACTGAGCGCGTTGCAACCACGCACCTTCCGCAGGGCCGCAGCGACCTCTCCGTGCACCATCGCGCGCTGGTGGGTCGTCTTGTGCCCGACCTCGGGCAACGCAGCACCGATCGCGTCGCCCGCCGGGTTGTCCTTCCGGTGGCCTTCCGCGATCGCCCATTTCATGACGGTTCCGATGCGCTGGCGGACCTTGCGGGCCGTCTCTCGCTTTGTGTTCCAGATCGGCAGCAAGCAACGCATGACGTCCGCGGGCTCGATGGCATCCACCGGCATGCTACCGATCTTTGGATAGGCGTAGGACTTGAGCGTCGACTCCCAGGACGTCACCGACTTCGCATTCCGCCAGTTTGGGCTGTGCATGTCGATCACGGCGGCGGCCGCTTCCTGGAACGTCGGGATGAGCCGCTTGGCTCGCATCTCACGCGGGTCGCCGCCCGCGAACGCCAACTTGCGGTTGTCGTAGGCCGTCTGGCGCGCCTCGCCAAGCGTGACCAAGGGGTAGGGACCGAGCCCCAGGTCGCGGCGGCGACCGCGGATCGTCAGGCGCTGCACCCAGGATTTCGCCCCCGTTTCCCTCACGAGCAGGATCAGGCCGTTTTCGTCGTAGTATTTGCCCGGAAGAGTCACCTTCCGGACAAAGTGCATGTTCAGTCTCGTCGGCTGTCTCGGCATAGTCCGTCCTAGCCCCCTGAAGACGTAGTGGGAACGATCGCGGAAAGTGTGGGAACGATCAGTCTGGTCCCCCCTAAAATTCCCACTACGAGAAGAGATGCTACGAGAAACGCCCTTCAACGTCAAACAACGATAGGTGCAAGTTTATCAATCTGTTAAGGAATATTCTGGCGCAACACTATGAGTCCGAGTTCGACTCCCCCTAGGGATTCCTAGGGGACGCCAGACTCTCCGTGCCCAGAACCATCCCCTACGGCTTGTTTTGGAGCCCCCTGGCGCCTGTTGACCTGTATCCCACCGTGCGGCCTGCCCGGCGGTGCCCTCGTCGCGCCGCTGCTTGCTGCGGGAATGGGAACTAGGGGCCGCAGCGGCCGCTGGACGGTTCATCGCCTCAGCAGCAAGTACAGCACCACCGCGGCGACCGCGATCAGCAACAGCCCGGCCAATACGAAAAGACTCATGCAGTTCTCCCAAACAGGTTCAGGGGTTCGTCAGCGCGACGTTGACGGCAGACATAATATGTCCTAAGGTGCCGGGTGCCCATCTTCCATGGGACACTTTGCTCAGAAATTGATCCGGCGCTCGACTCGGGCGTCTGGCATAAAGGGCGTTTTCGACCACTAGCCAAGGAACCCGACGATGGCCGACTCCCAAGCTGTACCTAGGGATCGCGACGTAGTCATCGAGGCCAGCGGCCTCGGTCACACCTACAAGGGCGGACACACGGCCCTCGAACACGTCGATCTCGCGCTCGGTACTGGACTCTTCGGTCTGCTCGGTCCCAACGGGGCGGGCAAGAGCACGCTCATGCGCATCATCTGCACGCTGCTCGTGCCGACCAAGGGCACGGCCTCCGTGTATGGCCACGACGTGACGCGGGAACGTCGCCAGGTGCGTGAATTGATCGGCTACCTGCCGCAGGAGTTCGGGGCCTGGCGGCATCATCGGACGGAGGAGGTTCTCGACACCCTGGCGCGGTTGTCGGGGATGTCGGACCGCAAGGAACGGCGTCGCCGCGTTGCCGAAACACTGGAGATGGTGGGTCTCGACGGCGTTGCCGACCGCAAGGTCAAGAAACTCTCCGGCGGCATGGTGCGCCGCCTGGGCGTTGCCCAGGCGCTGGTTCATGAACCCCAGGTGATCATCGTGGACGAGCCGACGGTGGGCTTGGACCCCGAGGAGCGAATGCGCTTCCGGCAACTGATGAACCAACTGGGTCGCGACCGCACGATCCTGTTGTCCACCCATATCGTGGCCGATCTGGGTGCCGGATGCCGAGAGATGGCGCTCCTGGACGGCGGTCGTATCGAGTTTCAGGGTTCCCCCAGCGAACTGCTGCAGCGTGCGTCGGGCCGGGTGTTCGAGATCACGACCGATTCGATGCAGGCGGAGCGGGTCGAGTCCGAATACGAGATCGTCTCGCGCGCCGTCTCCGGCACCGACATCACGCTGCGCGGCGTGACGGCGAACGGCATGCCCGACGGGGCGAGCCCGGTGGAGACGGCGACCCTCGAGGAAGCGTACCTCGCGTTCATGGCCGCGCGTGGCCGGTCGGACGCGGCCCGGCAGGACGACGAGACGCCGCCGTCGGACGACGCCACGACGGACTAGTGCCACGTCAACCCTCAAACGTCGCGTCAGTGGTCTCCGGAGTGTTCCTCGCCCCGTCGCTAGCGACGGACAGGCGCAGGCGAGAAGTCGTACCGGGGTACGTCGAGCGCCTGCAACGGCGCGTGAGTACACGCGGCGAGGGGCGCTCCGGCGACCACCCGAAGGGCGCGCCCGCAAGCGCCCATCCGCGTTGTTGGCGCCTCTCGACGTATGCCCGATAGGCCATCGAGGCGCCGCCTAGCGGGCTGGACGCTTGCGGACGCGCTGACGCGACGTTTGAGGGTCGACGTGGCGCTAGGTGTAGACGCCTCGGACTGCACCGCGCCCACGTCGCGCACATCCACCGGACACTAGGGGAACCGTGCACCATCTTCGTGAATTTCTTGCGGTCGCCTTGGCCGAAATGCGCGCCACGCGCCGCCTTGCGCGGACCTGGGTGTTCGTTGCGGTGGCCCTGCTGTTGGGGGTCTTGACGTACGTCGTTTATTCCCTGATGCATGGGTTCGGCTCTGGCATGTCGGCGACGATGGGGGGCTTCGGCCCGCGCATGCTGGTCTCGTCCGTGGGCATGCCAATGGTGATGGTGTTCATTGTCGGCATCGTCTTCCTCGCCTTCGACATTCGTGCCCGGGACCGGCAGGAACGCATGGCCGAGGTCCTCGATGCCCGACCAGTTGGCACGATCATGCTGCTCGCCGGTCGCCTGGCCGGCGTCGTATTCATCCTCTGGCTAACCGTGGCGCTGATCCTTGGGCTGCTGCAGGCGATCGGGCTCCTCGCGCGCGGTTTCGATTGGTGGTTCGGCGACACCATGGAGCCGATCTCGACCCTGAGTTTCCTGGTGTGGGATGCGTTGCCCGTGCTGACGCTCTGGGGTTCGCTGGTCATTTTCCTTGCCGTGGCGTTGCGCAACAGGCTAGTGGTCGCCATCGTCGCCTTGCTGGCGGTCGTGCTGTACTTCTGGGCGGGCTTCGAGACGCCGTTCTACCTCGCCCCGGCGCTGCAGACGTTCCAGGCGTACGTGGTGACCGGGTCCGACGTGCTGCCCGAGTTCGCGAACGCCGCTTTGGTCGTGCAGCGCCTTGCCGTTCTGAGTCTCGCGGCAGGGCTCATCACGCTCGCGGCGTTGCTGCATCCCCGAGGGGATGGCCACGCGACCCAGCATCTGATCCTGGGTGTCGTCCTCGTCGGGCTGGCCGTCGCGGTCATTGGCTATCTTGTCCGCGATGCGGTGGACGGGCGAGCGCAGCGCGGAGACTGGATCGCGGCCCACGACGCGGCCCAGGCCGAGCCGAGCGCCAACGTCTTGGACGTTCACGGCACGGTGGAGATCGAACCAGGTCGGCGACTCGCGTTGGACGTGACCTACCAGCTTGCCGCGGAGCAGGTGCTGGACGGACTCACTTTCAGTTTCAATCCCGCGCTCGAGGTGTCCGAGGTCCTGCTCGACGGAACCGCCGCGGAGTGGCGCCATGAATCCGGTCTGCTGCGCATCGTTGTGCCGCGGCCCATCGCCGTGGGCGGCAGGATTGAAATGCGGCTCGTGGCGTCGGGCGTCCCGGACCCGTCGTTCGCGTACCTCGACAGCGAGATAGATCTCGGCCTCGCCCATGGCACGTCGGGCAACCTGTTCCTCCTCGGCACCGATGCCTCGGTGTTCGACGCCCGGTATGTTGCGCTCATGCCGGGTGTGAGTTGGCTTCCGGTCCCGGGGGCGGCCACGGGCAGGGACGATCTGGAGCACTACGGCCGCGACTACTTCACGGTGGACCTCGAGGTTGGCGTTCCCGACGGGTGGTTGGTCGCCGGTCCGGGTGGGCATCGCGACGTCGTCGACGGACGGTTCCGGTTCGCGCCGACGGCACCGGTGCCGGAGGTGGCGCTACTGGCGTCCCGATTCGATCGGCGCGCGGTGGAAGTAGCCGGCAAGACGTTCGAGCTGCTGCTGCACCCTAAGCACGGCGGCAACCTGGAGGTGTTCGCGAATGCGGTTGGCGCACTCGAAGAACGCATCGCGGAGCTTCTTGCCGAGGCTGTCGATGCCGGGATCGGCTATCCCTACGACGGCTTGAGCCTGGTCGAGATACCGGCACGGTTGCGCGTCTATGCAGGCGGATGGCGCATGCATTCAGTCCAGGCTCTCCCCGGGATCATGATGGTGCGCGAGCACGGTCTGCCGACCGCTCGTTTCGACACCCTGTTCGACTTGCGCCGGGCGAGAACCGGCCGCGAGTACGACATCGACCGGCAACCGGGTAGCGAGAAGATCCGGACCTTGGAGCAGTTCTTCGAGACCGATTTCAGCGGCGGCAAGCTGGTTGATGGCGTGACCCGCAGTTTCTTCGCGTTTCAGACCGGGGCGCGCGGCCCCGGCGCACTGGCCTTGGACTACCTCTGTCACGAGCTCGCCGCCGAGCTGATCCACCGACAACCGGTGGGCAGCTACTTCTCGCCGCGCATCTTTGCGACCGCGACGGGCATGAACGAGACTATGGGTCCGATGTTCGCCGCACTCGGGACGGGCGATTTTCTCTTCGGCGGCACCGCCAGTACGATGCCAAAGGCCGCGTCGGTGTGGACCCGCGCCCTCGGGACGCCGCTCCTCACCCTGGACCCGTCCGAGGCCGGCCACCGGACACTGGATGTGTTGGAACTCAAGGCGCCGGTGTTGGCCCGGTCGATCATCGACGGGTTGGGCCGGGAAGCCGCGGCCGCGTTGCTCAGCGAACTTCGCCGCCCCCAAGTAGGCGGGGGCGTAACGGGGGCGGGCTTAGAGGCGGGGGGGGGAGAAGAGGGGATAGACCAACGCCGG
>VXPO01000115.1:0-12611 GCA_009839505.1 Gammaproteobacteria bacterium | reverse complement strand
GGGGTGTGTCCGGCGCGCTCTCCTCCGCGAGGGGGCGCCGGTCGTCCGGGGGGGCGTTTGCCTCTCACCTAGCGCGGCCCGGTCCGGCGTGGCCGACTTCACGGTCGCGGACTTCGAGGCGGTGGCGGAAGAAGCGGGAATCGACCTGCGCGGGCTGCTCGGAGACTGGCTGGGCGATGCGTCCCTGCCGGGATTCCTGGTTTCGAATGCGTCGGTCGTTCGCTTGACGGACGGCCAACGGGGCGAGCCGCGCTACCAGGTCCGCGCGCACGTGTACAACGGTGAGCCGGCACCGGGCCTGGTCCGCCTCGGCGTCGTTATCAGGGAGGAGCATGAGGGGAATCGGTGGAGCGGCCCCGTGAGAATTGGTGCTCATGCGTCGATGGAACTCGGTTTGGTCGTCTCCGGGCCGCCGACGGAATTGTGGGTCTCGCCCTATCTGTCCCTGAACCGTCGCGACATCCGCTTGGCGGTGCCCGAGTTCGACGAGGAAGGGTCGGTGGACGCCGAGCCGCTCAACGGCGCGCGCGCGAGTTCGTGGATGCCGGAACCCGACGACGGCATCGTCGTGGACGATCTCGACCCAGGATTCAGCGTTGTCTACGCATCACCGGAAGACGAGGAGCGCCATGGTCTTCAGACGGCGTGGTTCGGCGGCGAACTGGACATCGACGAGGGCCTGCCGGTGTTCAATCCCTTCCTACCGACGGGCGGTTGGATGCGGTTCGAACAACCCGGCATGTGGGGCCGCTATCGGCACACCGTGGCGAGCACCCTGCCAGGAGGTGGAGGCGCGTCGGTGCGGTTTACGGCGCACGTGCCGAGCGCCGGACGCTGGCGCGTGGACTACCATGTACCTGTTATGGCGGCACGCAGAGACCGTCCTATCATGGAGACGATCCGGATGAGCATCCTGCTCGAAGAAAAGGGAACGTACGAGATGAAGGTCGTGACTGGCGACGGTGACGTTCCCCTCGAATTCGATGCTGATGCGGCGCAGACCGGTTGGAACGATCTCGGAGAGTATTCCCTGCCTGCGGGCGAGGCCAGCCTCGAGGTGTCCAACAAGACGACCGGGGCGGTCGTGATCGCCGACGCCGTGCGCTGGCGCCCCGTGGAGGAACGATGAGACAACACAACGCATGGAGCCTCCTCGGACTGGGACTGCTGATCGCGGTGGCCGGCTGCGCGCCGCCAATCCCTGGGGAGGACGCGGAGTTCCGCATGCCGGTGGAGGTGGAGGACGTCGCGACCGGCACGGTCGAGGACCTGGTGGTCGCCACCGGCAACCTGCGCCCGAAAGCGATCGTGACCTTGAACATCGAGACCCCGGGGCTCCTCCAGATAGCCCGCAACGATGAAGGCGCCCGGCTCGCCGAGGGCATGCGGGTCTCGGCCGGCGACGTGATCGCCCGGGTGACCGGCGAAGATGCCCGCCTGCATGCCCGCCTCGAGAGCACGCGCCAGGCGCTGGAGGCGGCCGAGGCCCATCTCGCCCGGCGCCGCGAACTCCACGCCGCGAACCTGGAACCCGAAGAGGAACTGCAAACGGCCGAAGAGCGCTACGAGAACGCGCTCTACAACTTCGAGCGCAGCACGCTGGATGCCGCCAAGGCGACGCTCACCACGCCGATCGACGGAACGATCTTGCGGCTGGCCCGAGACAACAACCACAGGCCGCAGGCAGATGGTCAACTGGTGCAGCCCGGGTTCTCCGTGGCGGAGATCGCACCCCTCGACGTGTTGATCGCCGACATCGACCTGATCGGACCAGAACTCGGCCGGGTCTCAGTCGGCCTCGCGGCGCGTATTCGGCACTATGCCTTCGATGACACCTTGTTTGACGGTGAGGTCATACGTCTCTCGCCCGTGCTCGATCCCGTCAAGCACACATTCCGTGCCGAGGTGACCGTCGCCAACGCCGAACGACTACTCCGTCCGGGTATGTTCGTGGAGGTGGTTATCGTCATCGAGCAGCGACAGGACGTGGTGGTGGTGTCTCGGGACGCGGTCGCCAACCGGGCCGGCAAGACCGTGGTGTTCGCGATGGACGGCCAGCGCGTCAGCCGCCGCGACGTTCGACTGGGGTTGGGGGACGACGACAAGGTGCAGGTGCTGGACGGTGTGGCGGTGGGTGACCGCGTCGTCGTGCGCGGCCTCGAGACCCTGATCGACGGCAACCGCGTCCGCGAAGTCGGAAAGTAGGGGCGACGCTTGTCGTCGCCCATGTTCATGCTGTCGCCCGATTTCGCTCGGGCCGCTGCAGCGTGACCTCTTCGTAGGGATAAGCGCTTGGCCACGTCTCTGGAATCAGCCGCTGCCTTCGCCGTACGCCGTCCGGTGGCAGTTGCCGTCATGGCCTTGGCGGTCGCACTCGTTGGCGCGCTTTCCTGGCGCGAGCTTCCGGTGGACCTGCTGCCCGACCTGCAAAGCCCCACCGTGGTCGTATCGGTACGCTCGGGCAACCGCCCGCCGACCGAGATGGAACGCCTCTACGGACAGCGGGTGGAACGTCAGCTCACCACCGTGCGGGGCAGCCGCAAGGTATTCCAGGTGGCGCGGACCGGGCGTCTCGTCACCACCGTGACGTTCGACTGGAACGCCGATCTCGATCTCGCCCTGGTGGATGTCCAGAAGGCGGTCGGGGGGATCGAGGGGGACCCCCAGGTGGACGAGGTTCTTGTCAGGCGTTTCGATCCCCGCCAATCGCCTATTCTCACCCTCGGCTTGGTTGCGCCTAGCGGCAAGCCGGCCCTCGCCGAGCTTCGCCAACTCGCCCGCCGTCAGATCGCCCCCGCGTTGGAACAGCTGGCCGGAGTCGCCGAGGCGCGCATCACGGGCGGTCGCGAACTCGAGGTCCGGGTCTCGGTAGACCGCTATCGGCTGGACGCCTTCGGAGTGTCGCTCAACCAGCTTCGCTGGCGTCTGCGCGATCAGAACGTCGACGTCGAGGCCGGCACCTTGGAGGAACGCGACCAGGTCTTCCAGGTACGCGGTGTATCCCGCTACCGAAGTGCCGACGATGTGGCCAACGTGGTCGTGCGCTACATGTCGGACGACACCGGCGGCCGCAAGGCCGTGCGCGTATCCGACCTCGGGACCGTTGATCTGGTCGATGCCGAGATCGACCACCTGGTTCTCGTGGATGGTGTCGAAGGCGTCGGCGTTTCCGTGTACAAGGAGGCGGGTTCGAACACCGTGGCCGTTTCTGCCGAAGTCCGCAACGCCCTTGCCGACCTCGGGGATGACCTGCCGGGGGTCGAGGTGCGCGAGATCGCGGACGACGCGAAACTCGTGACCGACGCCCTGGACGATCTCAAGCTCGCTGCGGGGGCAGGGGTGGCGCTGGCCGTGCTGGTACTGGCGTTGTTCCTGCGCTCGGCAGGCGCGACGTTGATCGTCGCGGCGGCCGTGCCGGTTTCCGTCTTCGCCGCCCTGTTCGCGATGAACTTCGCAGACCACAGCCTCAACATCGTCACCCTCGGAGGACTGGCTCTCGGCGCCGGAATGCTGGTGGACAACGCCATCGTGGTGGTGGAGTCCATGTACCGACGCTTGGCACTGGGCGACTCGCCGGACGTGGCGGCATCCAAGGGGACCGGCATGGTAGCCGGCGCCATCATGGCCAGCACCTTGACCACCTGTGTCGTGTTCCTGCCCGTGTTGTTCGTCCAAGGTCTGGCCGCCCGGCTGATCGACGGCATCGCCTTCACGGTGGTCGTGTCCCTGCTCGCGTCCCTTGCCGTGGCGATCTTCCTGATCCCCGCTTTGGGTCGCTGGTTCCTGCCGCGCGCGTCACGTTCGGAATTGACGACCGAAAAAGCCGCGTCGCGGGCGCGGGCCGCGGTGGAAGCCCTCGTCGGACGCCTGTTGCGGCGTCCCGCCACCGTGTTGTTGGTGGCGGTGGGAATCGTTGCCATCGCCATCGCTTCGCTGCTCCATCTCGGCACCGAACTGCTGGCGCCCACGGACCCCCGGCAATTCTCCGTCCGCCTGGTTGGACCCGCCGCGCAACGCGTGGAGTCGACGGCCCGGGCCGCCACCGGGGTAGAGAGCCTCATTGCCCAGGCGGCCGGAGGGACAGTTGCGGAGGGCGGCAACCTCGCGGCGACGCTGTCGGAAGTGGGCCGTCTGCCCGAGGACGGCCGTTCCATTCGCAGCGAGCTGACCGAAGAGAACACCGCGCGGGTCATCGCCCGGATGACGTCGGAAGGCCCGTCGGGACGCCAGGTGGCGGCCTTGCTCGCGCCTGAGCTCGACGCCCTGCCGGACACCGAGGTCAAGTGGGAGATCGCGCGCTCCGCCATCACCGACGCCTTGGGGGCGAGCGGACCTCCCATCGTGGTCGAGGTCGCGGGTGACGCCCTCGAGGATCTGCGCCGGGGCGCTGATCTCGTCAAGGAACGGCTGATGGCGTTGCCGCACCTGTGGAACGTCAAGTCGTCTTTCGAAGGCGGTCCCACGGAGTTGCACGTGACCCTCGATCCGGCCATGGCGGATGCTCTCGGCGTTGATCTCAATACCGTGGCGAGCGTGCTCGAGGCGAATCTCGACGGCCTGGAGGCGACGCGTCTCTCCCTCGGCGACGAGGAGTGGGTGGTCAACGTCCACTTGCCGACGCCGCGGCGCGAACAGCTGGCCGACGTGGAGTTCATGAGCGGTGCCGGTCGCCCGGTTGCGTTGGGTGAAGTGGCGCGGTTCGAGGAGTCGGAGGGCGCAAGGGAGGTGTTTCGCCGGGATCAACGCCGGGTAGCCCAAGTGACCGCACAGTTGACCGACGGGTTCACCCAGGCCGAGGCCGTTGCCGCAGTCAATGAAGCCCTCCTGGACGCGCCATTGCCCCCGGCCACCCATCTGCGGCTCCGCGGCCAGGAGGAGGAGCGGGCGCAGACCTTCGACGAACTTCGTCTCGCCGGGATTCTCGCGCTGATCCTCGTGCTGATGGTGCTCGCCGGCACGTTCGAATCGCTGCTGCAGCCCGTGACGGTACTTGCGGCGATTCCGCTCGCGCTGGTGGGTGTGGCGGTTGCCCTGGTCCCCGGTGGCCAGCCCATCGGGGTGATGGCCATGCTCGGGTTCATCGTGCTCGCCGGCGTCGCGGTCAACGACGCCGTGCTGCTGGTCGTCACCGCGCGCCAGCTCATGGCGGAGGGTCAGGAGCGTGTGGCCGCTCTGGCGGCTGCGGCGGGCATCCGCCTGCGACCCATCGTGATGACCACGCTCACGACGGCACTGGCCCTAACGCCCCTGGTGATCGGCGGCGGAGAGGGCGCAGAGCTCCGCGCACCCATGGCGCTGACCATCATCGGCGGGATCACCGCATCGACGTTGGGATCGCTGCTGGTGCTGCCTTGTCTGTACCTGCTTCTCGACCGCTTGCGACGCGGAGCAAACACCGCGTGAACCTCCTCGACCTGCCTGTCCGTCGCCCAGTCGCCGTGAGCATGGTCTTCGTGGGCTTGGTGGTACTCGGGATCGTCGCCTACCAACGCATCCCGTTGGAGCTCTTGCCGCCGCTCACCGGCGACTCGCTCAACGTCCAGTTCGGTCGCGCCAACAGCGAGTCGGAGGTGGTCGAGCGTGAGATTCTGCTGCCGCTGCACGCGCGGGTCTCCGCCCTGCCTGATGTCGCGGAGAGCCGAGGTCAGATCTGGGGCTCAAGCGGCAGCTACGAGGTCCGCTTCGAACCCAAGACCAACATGAAGGTGCGGGAACTGGAACTTCGCCGCATTGCCGCCGACATCCAGCGCACTCAGCCAGACGGCTCGTGGGTGCAGGTCTCGTCCTTCGAGTCGAGCACGACCCAGTTCGGTAGCCTGGTCATGCGCGTACACGTCACCGGCGATGCGGATCGCGACACCTTGTTCGACCTCGCGGACGAGATCCTGGCGCCCCGATTGGCGGCGATTCCCGGCGTCGGCGAGGCTATCGCCAGCGGCGGTTCCCAACGTCGCCTGATCGTCAATGTCGACCTGCCTCGCGCGGCCGCCACCGGGGTCACGCCTTCGGACGTGATCGCCGCGGTATCGCGCCGCGCGGGCACGGTGCGCCACTTGGGGAATCTCGACTCGGAGGGTGGCCGGGTGGAAGTTGTGCTCGACGGTCGTCCAACGAGCCTCGCGGCACTGGCTGAGACGCGGATCGTCCCGGACCGGCCAACGCAGCTCAAGCATGTGGGCGACATCGAAATGGGCTTCGCGCCCTGGCAGTCGTCTTTCCGCGTCAACGGTGAGGAGGCGGTGGGCATCCGCGTCTTCCAGGAGCAGAACGCCAACCTCGTGCGTCTGGGCCGCGAGCTCCGGGAGCGGTTGGAGGAACTTCGCGCCGAGGTCGGTCCCATGGGCGTCGACCTCGTCATCGGCGAGGATGCGGCGGCAGACGTCGAGGAACAGCTCGGGCGCCTGGGCCGACTTGGTCTCTCGGGCTATGTCATCGCCCTGGCGGTGCTGTTCCTCTTCCTCAGACAGTGGCGCGCGGTCGCCGTGGTAGGTGTAGCCGTGCCGGTCAGCCTGGCAGGTGCACTGGCGCTCCTCTACCTCATGGGACACTCGGTTAACCTGCTCACCTTGGCTGGCTTGTGGTTGTCCATCGGTCTCCTGATCGACAACAGCATCGTCGTCTACGAGGCGGTGTTGCACCGCCTGGAACGCGGGGTTGCGGCGCCGAGCGCGGCACGCATCGGCCTGCAACGCACCGTTCGCGCGATTCTCGGTGCCTCGGCGACCACCGCGATCGTCATGCTGCCCGCGGCGATCATCGACCTGCCGACGGTTGCGCAATCCCTCATCGAAGTCATGGTCCCCGCGTTCCTGCTGCCCCTGGGCGCCTCGGTGCTGGTCGCGGTGGGGCTCGTGCCCGTGCTCACCCACAAGCTGGCGGCACCCGCTGCGATCCGCAGCGTCGCCCGGCAACGCGCACAACGGGAAAGAGCGAGTGGCGAACGCGCCCCCGATCCGCTGCGCATCCTGTTCGGCGGCCTGGTCGCCAACGCCTTGCGGCGGCCAGCCGGCTGGTTGACGGGTACCGGCGTCGCGGTGGTCGTCACCCTGATCATTGCCCTGCCGATCGCCTTGAGCAACCAGGCGCCGGCTGATCCCGAACTGGCCGACAACGTGTCGTTCAGCATCGACACGTTGAGGGGCACCAGTTCCATAGCGGCGGTTTCCGGGGCCGTCGCCCAACTGGAGGAAGTGGCGCTCGCCATCGAAGGCGTCGAGATGGTGACATCCGATATCGCCGAAGACGGTGCGTTCATGACCGTCAACTTCGTGGATTTCGACGACCGCCCCGAGAATCTCACGGTGTCCCACGTTCGCAACGCGGTTCTCCAGGCCTCGAAGGGCGCCAAGAACATCGACGTGTCACGACCGGGTGAGGAACGGGGTACCCGTGGTGGCAGTGGTAGGGATGGGGGAGGCAAGCGCGAAGGTCGGGGCGGGCCAGCCATGGCCGGCGGCGAGCCGAGCGCGATCGTGCTGTCCGGGCCGGATAGCCGCACCCTGGAGCGTCTTGCCGATGACCTGGTGAATCGCCTGGAGGCGGTACGTCACGTAGCGCGAGCCTGGCAGTTGGCGCCGCGAGGCTCGCCGGAGATCTGGGTACAACCCAACGAGCACGGCCTGGAGGCTTTCGCACTCACCGTCGACGAAGTACTCCCGGGCCTGAGGATGGTCGGGCGCGACGGCATGAACGCGGGGCGCTACGTCCTGCCGTCGGGACGCGAGATTCCCGTCGTCGTGGAACGCGTCAACGGACGCGAGCCGGACGGCATGCGCGACCTGCGTCGGCTGCGGGTCCATACCGACTCGGGCGTCGCCACGGTGTCCGCGCTGGCATCCATTCGCCAGATGCCGCCGCAGACGTCGATCATGCACCACAACGGCCGCCGCGAAACCAGCGTGTTCTACCGTCTGGTCGCGGGAGCACCGGAGTCCGGCCCTGCGCGTGATGCCATCGACGAAGAAATCGACGCCGTGATCCGCGCCACACCGCGATCCGAGGGCTACGCCGTGGAACTCGAGGAGGACGACGAGGGAATCAGCGCACTGCAGGTCTTCGTGCTGTGTTCCTTGCTGCTGGTGCTGCTGGTGCTGGCCATCACCTTCGAGTCGCTGACCTTGCCGCTACTCGTGGTGCTGGTGGCCGTGCCGCTAGCGGTCATCGGGGCCGCGTGGCTCCTGGTGCTGACCGACACGCCGGCAACCATGATGACGGGGGTTGGCGTCGTCGTGCTGGTGGGCCTCGCCATCAATCCGGCCATCCTGATCGTCGACCGCATGCAGCACCGCGTCCGCAACGGCTGGACCAGCGGTGCCGCAGCGCTCGCCTCCGTGCGCGAACGTACTCGTCCGGTGCTCATGACCACGGCCACGACGATCGCCGCCCTGTGGCCCTTGGCGTTGACCACGGGTCGGGAGAACGAGACCTGGCCGCCGTTCGCCACCGTCGTCATCGGCGGTCTTCTGACCGCGACGCTGCTGACGCTGTTGGTGATCCCGGTGGGCTACATCCTGCTGCAGCGCCTCGATCGGCTGTTCGGTCGCATCGGCCCGTGGCTCGTGCTGTTCCTGGTAGTGGCCACCGCGGGCATCATGACGGTGCTGATTCAAACCGAGCTCGTGACCACGCTGCCTTGGCAGATCATCACGACGCTGCTCATCGGCGCGGGATTGCTGGCCGTGCTAGTGCTCGTGTTCCACCGTTCGGAATACCCCGAACTCCAGACCAGCGGCGGCCCACCGGTTCTCGATGTGCGCAACCTGAAGAAGGTCTACGGCATGCCCGGGCCGATCCGCAGGGCGATCCGCGCACCACGCGACTTCGCGGAACGCGTCCAAAGTCGCGCGGGCGGATCGGCGGCGATGGCATTCGCCTGGCGCGATGCCATGGGAAGGTTCGGTCCGATGGTGATCCTGGCCGCGGCACCGATCCTGCTGTCGTCGCAGATGCAGTCGGTCGGCTGGAAGCTGATCCTCTGGCTGCTCGCGGCCGTGTTCGTCGCACGATTGGGCACCGAGATCCGGCGGGCACGGCGACCGACCCAAGTCGATCCAAGGCCCCGCCGGTTGGAGTCCGTGTTCCGGGCCTTGCTCCCGTGGGCCGTGCTCGGGGTGTTCGTGGGTTGGGCGATCGTGCTGCCGAGGTTGGCCGCCGAGGATCCCAAGGTGGTGATCCTCCTGCCGATCCTGGTGGGCGTTCTGATTCTCGTCGGCCAGATCGCACGCCGCAGCGCTGTGCGTCAGCAGCGCGGAATAATCGGCGAGCGGGCGATGTCCGGTCCGTTGCGGCATCCGCGGACGCTCTTGCGCCGGATTGCCCGCCGAGTTGGTGGCTTGGACCTGAAGATCGAGCCGGTGCTCGCGCTGACCGAGGTGAGCTTCACGGTCGAGCGCGGCATGGTCGGCATCCTCGGACCCAACGGCGCCGGCAAGACAACGCTTCTCCGCCAGTTGGCGGGCATCCTCGACCCGACCCGCGGTGCCGTCGACCTCGGCAACGTGCGGCTTGGCAAGATCCAGCGGGTACTTGCCCGGTGGGTGGGCTACCTGCCCCAGGACGCGGGCCTGCCGGGAGGCCTGTCTGCGCGCGAGTATCTCGGCTATTTCGCCGCGCTCTACGAACTGCCCGTGGATATCCGCCGAGAGCGGGTCGAGAGTCTGCTCGAGGAAGTGGGTCTGGCGGAGAAGGCGGGCGACAAGATCAAGACTCTCTCGGGCGGTATGCGCCAGCGCGTGGCGGTGGCGCGCACGCTGCTGCGTCTGCCGTCGGTGATCATCGTCGACGAACCCACGGTCGGCCTCGATCCCCGCGAACGCATTCGCTTCCGCAACCTGCTCGGCCGGCTCGCCCGCGACCGAATCGTGCTGTTCTCCACCCATGTCGTCGAGGACGTGGCGGTGGCCTGCGACCGCGTCCTGGTGCTCGCCCGCGGCCGGATGGTGTTCGACGGCCTGCCCGGGGACCTCGCCGAAGCCGCAGAGGGTCGAGTCTGGGAAAGCCGGTTCGGCCCCGACGCGGACTTCGAGCTTCCCGCCGGCGCGGTCCTCGCGGAGGAGACGCCCACGGTCGATGGCGGCACCGTTCGACGTGTCCTGGCCGAGTCGGCCCCGACGGCGGATGCCACGCCGCTCCCGGCACAACTGCAGGACGGCTACCTGTGGCTGATTTCGCGTGAGCGGCCGACATCGGCGATCACCGAGGCCACGTCATGACGCGGCACGGAGGGTCGTACGACCTGCGACGGGGTGCCCGTCGCCTGGTGGCGCGGATGGACCTGTTGCGCCTGGCGGGCCTCGCGATTGCCGGCCATTGGGTCTGGTTGCTGATCCTGCTGCCGCTGCTTTGGCTGGCCGCGCGGGCGCTGATGGCGGCGATCAGCCCGACCGGCGGCTTCGACCCGGTCGACGCGCAGGTGGGTCTCATGGGCATCCCTCTCGCGGCGCTGGGCATCATCCTCGGATTGCGCATCATCGCGGGCGAGATGGACGGCCGGAGCCTCGAGATCGCCTACACCGTCCCCGGGGGTTGCGAGCGCGTTTGGTGGTCGAAGCTCGCCGCGGGCGCGTTGATCCTGCTCATCGCCGCACTGCTCGTCGGTGCCGTCACCTACTACTGGTTCACCGACTATCCGCTCATCACCCTGTACGGCGCCCTGCAAGGTGCGGTCTTCTACCTTGTCATGTCGATGGCGCTCGCCACCCTGTTCCGCAGCGAAGTCGCCGGTGCCATGGCCACCGTGGCGGTGCTCGCCGTCGACCTGCTCATTCTGGGCGGCCAGGGCGTACGGGCATCACCTTTTTGGAACCCCCTGGCGGTGACCGATCCGGACCCCGAGGTCATCTTCGCAATGACCGTGCAGAACCGGGTCGGCGTACCCATCTTCATCGCCCTGGTCATCGGGCTCGCGTTCATGCGTGCCAACCGCCGCGAACGGATGCTCGGGGGATGACCGAGAGTCGCGCGACGGCGGCACCTGGTCACGTCGTGTAAAGACGTTCCGAGGGATCCGATGAGCGACGACCTACCGCTGGGGCGGCCCGTCAATGCTCCGATGCACTACGACCCCGCGGTGCTCCGTTCCATCGAGCGGCGCACCGCACGTCTCGGCATGGGGATCGGCGAGGAGCTGCCGTTCTCCGGCGAAGATGTCTGGAACTGCTACGAGCTCTCCTGGCTCTCCCCAAGCGGCCTGCCTCGTGCGGGCGTGCTGACGGTTCGCGTCCCAGTCGAGTCGCCGCGGATCGTCGAGAGCAAGTCCTTGAAGCTGTACCTGAACGGATTCAATGCAGAAACGTTCGAGGATGCGGACACGGTCGCGGCTGCCGTCGAACGGGACCTTGCCGCGGAGACCGGAGGCGACGTGCGCGCTTCGATCCGGGACAGCCAAGCAGTCGACCCGCCCGGCGACTTCGCCAGCTTCTGCCTGGACGACCTGCCTGCCTTCGTGGAGCGCTACGAACGTGCCCCCGAACTCCTGACCGCATCGGACGAACGGGGTGCGGATGCCGTTCACACGCATCTCTTCCGAACGGTCTGCCCGATCACCGGCCAACCCGATTGGGGCTCCGTGCGGGTCGACTACCGCGGCCGCCTGCTGGATCGAACGGGGCTGCTTCGCTACCTGATCTCGTACAGGAACGCGGCGGACTTCCACGAGGTCGTGGCCGAACGCATCTTCGTCGACATCCTCGGCGCGGCCGACGCAACGGAACTCACCGTGGACGCCCGCTACCTCCGCCGAGGCGGCATCGACATCAACCCGTTCCGCTCGACGAACCTCGCCGAAGCACCACCGATCCGCCTGCCGCGCCAGTAGGGGCGCCCCTTGTGGTCGCCCGTCTTGCCTCGTAGGGGCGACTGCGCGCCCGACGGGCGCGTTGTGGTCGCCCGTAACCTGCGAACCGAATGCTTTGGTCCATCGGCACAAGCAACTCGCCGAAGCCCCAGGTCGCCCCCCGAACACCTGTCATTCGGCCGGGAAACGCTTTAGCATCGCCGCCTCGGATGTCGAGTCGATGGTGGCCGTATCGGTCCCCCCGCGACGAACCGTTGTCAACCCCGTCAGGCCCGGAAGGGAGCAGCGGTCGCAGCGGATTTGGGTGCCGGGGTGCGGCTGGTACGCCACCTCCACCGATCCCCGGAGAGGTGTCCGAGCGGCCGAAGGAGCACGCCTGGAAAGTGTGTATGGGTTAATCGCCCATCGAGGGTTCGAATCCCTCCCTCTCCGCCAGATTCTCCCGTCACGCCACCGCCGCATCGGCCCGTCAATGGGCGAACCGCCTCGATCCGCGTGCGAGTTCGTCCCGGCGGCGCCGGGGCGACCGACGGCGGGCCGCCCCGCACCTCAAACCCCGCTCCCTGAGAACACCGCCTTGCTGCGGATCATTGTCTCGTTCTCGTAGGTCACTGCGATGTCGCCCCAGCCTGGATTCGCGGCGCGCAGACGCGCCGCCCGTCCTCCACGACCAACCGCCGGACCAGCGTCGCGCTACCGGGGCCGTGCCCGCGCGGGGCACCCCCGTCAGCAGTCACGTACGCATACGCGGGACCGGGGCCCTCAGTCGATCACCACCTCGTTCGACTCCACGCTCCACGCGCCGCACTGGCCGTTG
>VXPO01000100.1 GCA_009839505.1 Gammaproteobacteria bacterium | reverse complement strand
TACGCCCGGATGATCGAGCCGGAGCTCGGTGTGCCGCCGGTGGTCGACTGCGGCGAAGGCGTGGAGCAGCCCGTCTACGTTCACGGCGAAAAGTCCGTTGGCGATCCGGGCCTCCATCAGTGCGACAACCCCAGCCTGCAGATCGGCGACTGCATGTCCGGGTCCAGCGTTCAGCGCTATGTCGGCAGCAATGCCGATGGCTCGCCCCGTCACGACGTCGTGTGGGTGAGCTTTTGCCGCCACGACGGTCGCGACGACGTGTTCGGATTCGATATCGGCGACTCGGTCCAGATGATCGGCTACAACAAGGTGACGGGAGCGACGGCCTTCTTCGAGAGCGGGGACAACCGCGAGTGGACCTATGTCGATCCCGAATCCAACCGGCTGATGGGAAGGCTGCCGTGGATCGACGATCCTGAAGCCTTCGACAGGGCCTACGTCAGAGCCGAGACCCAGTGCGTGATGTGCCACCAGGCCGATCCGTTCGTCCACAATCCGTTCATCGACGGCGCCAAGCGACCCCACGCCCCGAGTCATCCCGTCGTTCCCCGGATCGGCGGCCGCAAGAGCAAGAGCAACACGCCCTACTACGTGATCGGCGGTGCCGACTGGGACATGCGCACGATCCACATCGAGGGCAATGAATGCCTGAGCTGCCACCGCATCGGCATGAAGACGGTCGAGGAGTTCATGGGAGATCACTGGCATCCGGCTCATCACATGCCCCCGCGCGACCCCGGCAGCTTGACCGAGGATTTCGAGGAGCTGCTGGCGTGCTGGAAGAACGGTCCCGAGAACACGCCCGGATGCGACTGGATCATTCCGCCGGCCGGAGACTGTCCGAGCCAGGTCGTGGGCGACGACTACCCCTACAAGTCGAGATTCAACCAGCCCAACCGGGAAGAGCTGGAATGGACCGAACGGCCCCCGTTCGCCGATCTCACACCGTAACGCCCCAAAGCCGTCCCCGGCGCTTCGCTTCGCTGTGCCCCGGGGTTCGCCTCCGGCCCAGCCACGCCGACCTTGCATGGACCAACCGCGCCCGGTCGCTTACGCTCCCGGTCGCGTTTGTTCCATGCGAGGGGCGACCCTTGTGGTCGCCCTCTTTTTTCGCGAATCCGATCCGTACGTTGAAAACGAACACGGGCGACCACAATGAGCGCTAACGAAGAGATTGCCCGGTACTTCCCGGCGGCCCAGATCAGTGAAATACCCGACGATCTCTCGAAGCCGCGCCACGTCTTCAAGGTGACCAGCGCGGAGCAGCGGCGCAAGCGGCTACAGCGGTGCGCCGTCATGACGGAGATCTGGAATGCCGCGGAATCAGACGCTGGGCGGCGTGCGGCCTTTGACGAGTATGCAGCCCGTGCCGATGCTGATCAGCACGTCATGCGTCGTTTGAAAACGTTCCTCGGAGGACCGCTCAATCGCCTACCGCTCACCGAGATCGAGTTCGCGATGGATCACCTCGGTCTCGCTGATGAGAACAACGGCGTACTTACTCGTGCCCAGCGGCAGTCGCTCGACCGTGACGGCTACGTCAATCTTGGTCCGCTCCTCGATACCGATCAGCTCCAGAAAATGCGTGATCGCTACGATGCAGCGATCGAGGAAGAGGGCGCCAGCGCCGCTGACAAGAAAGGCCTTGGCAGAGTCGTCGACACCGTGGTCAAACCCATGAATCGCGACGGACTCTTGGACCCGATCTTCATGCACCCGCGGTTGCTTGCTGCCGTGCGGCACGTGCTTGGTGTGCACCTCAAGTACATTGGCTCCAATTACCACTGCGCAATGCCGGGGTACGGCCACCAAGACATCCACGCGGATTTCATGTGGGGCGTGCAGGGAGAGCCTCAGGTCGTCAATGCCGTCTGGCTGATCGATGAGTTCACGGAAGAGAACGGCGCCACGCGCGTCGTGCCAGGCTCGCATCGTTCGGGCATTCATCCAGCCGGTGATTTGGTGAACGGTGAACCCCGCGATCTCGACGCGCCCGTTGAAGGCGAGGTCAAGGTGACGGGCCCTGCCGGTTCCTGTTTCGTCTACAACGCGCACTTGTGGCATGGCGGCACGCAGAACTGCACGAGGAAGCTACGACGTGCGCAACACGCGTTTTTTGGGCGTTCGACGATCCCATCGTCGACCGATGTGCCTGCGGTGATCGACCAGCAAGTGTTCGAACGCCTAGGTAGGGTGGAGCGGGCGATCCTCGATATCGGTTGAGAATCGTTCTTCGGGTTTGGTCCAGCAACCGTAGGGGCGACCGCGCGCCCTGCAGGCGCGTTGTGGTCGCCCATGACCAGTCAACGCACGGTGTCGCTGGCCAAGGTCGGGCGACCACAAGAGTCGCCCCTACGGCTTATTCAGAGCTTCTAGAAGCGCATGCGCACACCCGCTTCGATCGTGCGTCCCGGTTGGGGCGCGAGATCCTTGACGACGGAGGTGTGCAGCCGCTGCTCGTCGTCGGTGAGGTTGCGGCCGGCGACGAACAGGTCGACCTCCATGTCGCCAGGGCGCAAGCGCCACGCGATACGTGCTCGCAGGTCGTCGTAGGAGTCCGACGGCAACTCGAACTCGGCGACGTCGTCCTGCTCCGAAGCCCGCACGTAGTCCACGTTGGCCGTTAGGCGGTCGCCCGTGAACTCGAGAGAGACGCCGGTCCGGTTGGGGGGGATGAGCGGCAGATTGTCGTTGCCGGAGACGTCGAGCTCCGGCGACACCGTGTCGTAGAAAGCGCCGATTGCCAGATGGCCGGCGCCCCACTCGGCGACAGTCAGGCGGCCTTCCACCTCGAAGCCCGCGAACGTCGCGTCGGCTTGGGCGTACCGGCGCACCTCGAAGCCGTCCCTCTCCTCGCCCGTCGCGGCTTGGTAGATGAAGTCAGCGAAGCTCGTGTAGTAGAAGGTTCCCTGCACAGACCATCCATCGCCACCGCCGGTGAGCGTCGCCGCGAGGTTGCGGGCCTGCTCCCGGTCGAGCCCCGGATCACCGATCTCGTAGGCGCCTGTGCCGGGGTGCGGGCTGTCGGAGAAGAGCTCCTCGCCCACGGGAGCGCGGGACGAGTAGTCGCCCAGAAGCGTGCCCTCCCAGCCCTCGCCGAGGGGCACAATCAGGCCGAGCGAAGCGCTGCTGCCGGTGAAATCGCGGCTGGAACCGTTCTCCGGAGAGTGCTCGACCTGGTCGAAACGTAGCCCTGCCTCGAGACCCAAGTCCCCGAGGGAACGTTCGCCGACCCAGAAGAAGCCGACGGACGACGTGTCGACGGGGGGCGTGAAGGCTTCTTCGCCGACCACGGAAAACTCGCGGTCGCCGAGTTGGATGCCGAACGTGCCGCGCCAATCGCCGACAGGACCGTGCGTCAATTCCGCGCGCGCTTCCCAGGCCTTGTTTGCGAACGCCGTTCCTGCCTCGCCGGCTTCGTTCTCCACGTGTTCGTAGTCGTTGATGCCGAGGCGGAGATTGAGGTTCTCGAAGCCGCCGAACGGGTCGGCCACGCGGGCATCCAGATCTATGCGCGTCTGCTCAAGGACGACGACGGGCGTGGCCTCGTCACCGTGCTCTTCCTCGTCGTCGTGGTCGTCGGCGTGTTCTTCGTGGTCGTGGTCCCCGTGCTCGTCGTCGTGGTCTCCATGCTCGTCGTCGTGGTCCCCGTGTTCGTCGTCGTGACCGTGGGCATGGCTGTGGCCGGGGATGCCGTACTCGGAGTCGAGGCGGCTGACGGCGAGGCCGACGGAACCGCGGTCGCCGACGAAGGAGAAGCCGACGGAACCACCACGGACCTCGACGGCGCTGCCGGGCAGGCGCCCATGGACTTCATGCTCGTCGTCGTGTTCCTCGTGCTCGTCCTCGTGCTCCTCGTGGTCATGGTCGTGGTCGTCGTCGGCGTGTTCTTCGTGGTCGTCGTCGTGGTGTTCCTCTTCCTCTAGGGCGTGCAGGGCAGCGGACTCGGCGAAACCGGGGATGTCATAGTCGTCCGCGTCGCGCGAGAAGGCGTCGATGTGCCACGCCACGTTGCCGCCGCCGCCGTCGAGCCTCAAGGCCGCGTTCCTGCCGCCGCCGTTGTCGGAGCCGCGCAGGTCGAGGCCGCCGTGCATGCGCTCCGGCACTTCGTGGGGGATGCGTCCGGTCTGGACATCGACCACACCGCCGATGGCACCGGAGCCGTAGAGCAGGGTCGCTGACCCTTTCAGAACTTCCACGCGCTTGGCGACGAAGGGGTCGACCGTGACGGCGTGATCGCCACTGCTGACAGACACGTCGAGCGTGTCGATCTGCTCTTCCATAACGCGCACACGCGCGCCGCCGAGACCGTGGATGACGGGGCGACCCGCCCCTGCACCGAAGGGGCTGTTGTGGATGCCCGGCTCGTTGCCCACGGTGGCACCGATGTTGTCCACCGTCTTGCGTTCAAGCTCTTCGGCGTCCATCACGTCGGTGGCTTGCGCGAGTCCTTCCCGCGCGAGCGGATGTGCCTGTACGATGATTTCCTCGATGGCCTCCGGCTCTTCCTCAGCCGGGGTCTCCGCATCGAGCGCGGCTGCGGCCAGCCACGGTGCCGCGGCCAGCAAGGCCAGCCAAGATAATAGTTTGCGATTCATATCCCATCTCCAAGTGAACGAACACGCACGACGCGCACGTCAAACCGCGCGAGGTACGCTTGCGTTGTGATCAGAAGGTGGAGACAGGAGGGGCGCGGGGGCGGCCGATCTCGTATGGGCGCGGAGAGAGGGTGGCCGAGACCACCGGCACTCTGTGGGACGGAAACCACTCGGACGGTTGGGCGTCAACCCATCCGACCTCGCGAACGTGGCCCGGTTCGGCGATCGCACACAGCGTGCAGACCTCTTCTTCGTGTTCGTCGAGGTGTACGTGCGTGTCCGCGACCGAGTGCCCGACGCACAGCAGCAACGCGGCAAGCGAAGCCCAGCGCCGCAGTGGGCACGGGACGTTGCTGCGAACGGCGATGTCGTACTCGGTCTTGCGCCTATTCATGGGATGGCCGCGCCGGAGCGACAGGTGCCTTGCAGTGATCCAACCAGCGGTACGTTATAACATATCACTTTGGCGATCTTGTGGCGACGCCCATCACGGAGTGCCGAGTAGCGACCGGATCGAACTTTGGCGTCGGTGCCGGCCTGACCAAACCAGCGGTGTGTCTCCGCGACCGTCTTCGATGGACACGTCCGCCCCGGCATCGATCAGCATCTTGACCGTCGCTTCATCGCCGTATGCTGCCGCCCAATGAAGTGGCGTCTCCGAATAGACAGTGACGTTGTAGAAGCTGTCGGTCTCAACTCCTTGCTTGGTCTTACCGTTCGGATCGACGCCGGCGCGGAGCAAGAGCGCTACACATTGGCTTGCGTTCTCCCCCTGGTCGCTTTTTGCAACGGCGACATGCAACAGGTTCTCACCCGATTCGCCGTGGACAAAGTGTGGATCGGCACCGCTTTCCAGCAGGAGCTTCGCCGGGCGTGGATGACCCTCGTAAACGGCAAGGGCCAACGCACTCCATCCATCGTATGCAGCAATATTCGGGTCCGCTCCAGCATCCAACAGGAACCGGACGATTTCGTCGTGGCCGCTGTAGGCACTGTATCCCAAGGGCGTGTTTCCATGGGTCCCGCGGTAGTTCACGTTGGCACCCTTGCCGATGAGCGCCTTCACCGCGGCGACGTCGCCCTTGGCACATTCGTCAATAAGTTGCTGAGACATCACTCGATTCCTCTCGTAGACATGGAAGTGCCGACGAGCGGTTGAATAGGTTTCACCAGTCTCGGAGATTCGGGCTCGAATGAGCCGCTTGAGGGTATTCTGCTTCGTCATCGGCGTTTCCAACCTCAAGTCAAGCACCCCAGCTGCCACACTCAAGGCAGGTTAGTCGATGATGCTTCGAGGACGGTGCCCCCTTTGCCTCCACAGAGCTGGTCTCGCTGGGGGAGACCAAGAGAGGTTTGGCGTGATAGCTCGCTCGCGGTCAACTCTAGGTGCGTCGGGCGTGCCGTGTCAATCGTCTGTACTGGCCATGACCCCACCGGCTTCGAAACCGATGATGGACCCTTCCGTTTCGCGATTTTCCTTAAGCGTAGCGATAGCCCGTACGTCTTGTCGGTTGGACCTGATCGGCCGTCGGCCGGGCCGTCAGGGCGTCCCTGGTCGACGTCCGCGGTTCAGTAAACCGGATCAAGCGATAGAAGCAATCGTTCGCCAACTCCATGGGGAGATCGGTGAACGACACCGTCGAAGCCATCGTTCCACGCGCCGCCTTTCAGCAACGACCAGTGGCCTGTGGTGAATCGCTGGATCTGCCGGTTCGCTTGGATGGGAGGTGCAGTGGTTCCGCGATCGGCGAAAACAGCCCAATCGACATCGCTGTTGGGAATCCACTCTGTGCCCACTCCGCTGAGCGTGATCAACATTCGGCAAGGCACGTGATCCGCATGAAATCGCGGGCACATAGGAGCGCTCAGTGTCTCGAGTCGAACACCGACCCGTTCACAGTCCATTAACTCGCCCAACATCTCGCTGGCCTCAGCGATTTGATCGAGCAGCGCCGAACGTACGTCGGCGTCGATTGTGGATGGCAGCTCACTCGCCGGGGCTACGGGATCATCCGCAGACTGAACCCATCGCAATTGCGGAACCTGACGCGAACGGACCAAACGCTCTGCCAAGGCCTCACAGGTCCTCGCTTGTGGGCGTGTCACGCTGACGACTTCCACATCCTCATCGTAGATCGCTGCAAAGTCGCCCAGCTGATCACCGATTACCTGTCGCATCAGACGTCTGCCTCTTCTGCTACTCCCACACGATTGGTACGTTATAACATATCGATAACGCGAGGAAGGAAACGCGCAGCCGGATGATGCGCGGTATCCGGGGCCGGAATACGAAGCCCGAGATGATGATTCGCAAGGCGCTCCACGGTGAACCACAACGAGATCCGGGGCGACCTAGGCCGCCCCGGATAGATTGTTCGTTCCGCCTGAACGACGGAACCCAAGCCGGCCCTAGAACCGAGCGCGAACACCCGCCTGCAGGCGTCGTCCGCTGTTGCTGATGCGGGAGAGGTGCCTTTTCGACGAGGTTTGGCCGATGATGTTGTAGTAGTCGACGTTCTCGTCCGTGAGGTTGATTCCCTCAAAGAGAAACGTGATGTTGTCGGTAATGTCGAAGCTGAACCCGGCATCGAGTTGCCAGTAATCGTTCGTGTACTCCGGGTGGAGGGCTGGCACATCCGTCAGGAAGCCTTCGCGTTTGTTCCATGCGAGCCGCGTGCTGATCCTGTCCTTCTCGTAGAAGAGCACCATGTTGGTGGTGTTCTCGGACAGGCCCGGCACGGTGAACGTGGCGGTCCTCAGCGTGTTGCTTAAGTCAGCGTCGGTGGTGACCCAGGTGTGGTTGTACTGTACGCCCAAACCGTCGAACGGCGCGGGCAGGTTCGTGAAGAGGTACTGTGCTGCGACCTCGAATCCCCCGATGAACACATCGTCGCTGTTAGCCGGTCCCTGGAACAACACCGTAACGTTCGAGCCGTTCTCACAACACACCGTCCCACCGGTGGCCGGGTCGACCCAGTCCCTCAGCTCCGAAACATTGATGATGAACCCATCCACTTCCTTGCCGAAGGCATGCACGGCGAAGATCGCATCGTCCATCGGGTACCACTCGAGCCCGATGTCTATCTGCTCGGCGATGTACGGTTTGAGCTTCGGGTCGCCCTCTTCGACAACCATCGGATTATTGTCCTTCTCGCCGCCGGGATTCAGCTGCGTGAATGAAGGCTGCGTCATCGTTTTGCCCCAGGAGAAACGACCGACAAGGTCGTCGGTTATATCGAACTTCAGATTCAGCGACGGCAAGAGCTCGGCGAACTGGTTGCCGTGCTCCTGAAACTCGGAGGGCCCGAGCTCGAACTCCCATATACCCACGGTGTCATTCAAGAAGATCCGGGTAACTGGCTGCACGTTGCCGCTCGAGGCGCGGTCGATCGAGATCCAGCGGACGCCGATGTTGCCGGACCAAGGTATGTCCCCGATGCTGCCGGCCATATCGAGCATGAAGTAGACGGACAGGGTTTCCTCCCAGAAGTCGAAGTCCTCATCGTGCGAGCGTGACGCCCTTGCCGCGACCGAAGGCGGAAGCTCGTCCGCACGGCCGATGAGATATGTATCCCTGACCGAGTCGGCAATCGGCATCAAGAAGCTTCTGGGCGACTCGATGCCGCTAATGCCGGAGAGGAGGTCGTCGACCGGTAAGACAGTGTATTCGATATCGACCATGCCCAGGCCCTCGCTGCCGATAGGGCCAAAGTGGCGGGCGCGGGGACCGACCACCCACTCACAACAGCGGCGCCAGTCACGCTCTCGGTCGCGGAAGCTGATACCGGCATTGATCGCCAGACCATCGTCGAAGTGATACGTGGCGTCGAAGCGGTACGCGGTCTCATTGTCTCCCGATATGTTCAATGCGTCCGCGAAAATGGCGTAATGGTAGAGCGCCGGGTCTAGGAGGTCGGTTTCGAGGGTGATTGAAGGCAGGTACCTGTCACGGGCATCGTAGACACCGGGCACGCCCGTTTGGAAGTAGTAAGTGTCAGGTCTAACCTGCTCCCTGTCCCCAATGGAGTGAGCCACATCGAACGAGAAGGTCCACTTTTCCGATGGCGTGAACTGAGCGTTTACGGCGAACGTCTGGTTTTCGACCGTATCCGTCCGGGGCCGCGAGAAGCTCCACACCTGCGAGTTCTCCGTGCGGAGATACGTCACCATGTTGTTCTGGTCCGTCTGCACGATCGAGGCGGCGTTGGCGACCCCAATAAAGTACATCCACATCGAGTGGTAGTCTTCGTAGTCGCGATCCAGATCCGAGTGGCTAACGTCGACGGTGATGTCCCATTGCTCGTTCGGGCGCCACTGCAGCGCGGCACTCAGGTTGAGCCGTTGGTTGTCCTCGATGAGCGTACCCTGGGCGAGGCCACTGGGCGCGTACGCGCACGCCGTGTTTATGCCTTCGATCAACGTGCACCTCGGCAACGGAGCGCCGTTCAAATCGACGGCGTTGTTGAACACCCTCGGCTGATAGCCCCCGATGCGGAACCAGTCCTCGCGCAATGTGCGTTCGTCGCCCGCGACGCTGACGAGAAAGCCGAGTTCGTCGTTCCACGTGTCGCTGTAGACCGCCGCGAAATTAAAGCCGTTGTCGTCGGCCAGCCCGTCGTCGGTGCCGATCGCGTTGGCCGCGAGAATCCGTTCCCCGCCGTTGTCGAACGGCCGCCGGGTACGGATGTTGATGGTGCCACCCAAACCGGCCTCGAGCAGATTCGCCTTTGCCGACTTATGCACTTCGACCGCCTGTACGAGCTCGGCCTGCATGGACTCGAAGCGGAATACCCGAGTCTGGGTGCGTTGGGCGTCTGGGCAGGATCCGGCGCACGATTCGCTACCGCCCGACAGCGCCGTGCGGCCGTTGATCAGCACGCGCGTAAACTCCGGACCTAAGCCCCGGATCGAGACCATCGAGCCCTCGCCGCGCATCCGGTCGATGGCAACGCCGGTTATGCGTTGCATCGACTCGGCCAGGTTCTGGTCCGGAAACTTGCCGATGTCCTCGGCGACCAAGGTATCGATGATGCTGTCCGCGTTGCGCTTCATGTCGATCGCCCGGCGCAAGCTGCCGCGGATACCGGTGACAACAATTTCTTCGATTACTTCATCATCTGCGGCTTCTGCTGCCTCGGCCGCGATGGCCGCCCCGCCGGAAGTGGCGAATACGGTCGCGGCCAGTGCCGTGGCAACACGGTTTAGTAGCTTAATGGACATGGTTTTCCCCCTATCCGATGGCATGGACGGAGGGCCGACGCAATCCGGAGTTCCTCCGTTTACGCCGTAGCTTGTCTGGGTGGGGGGGGGTAGTGGGCGACGACCCATGTGCCATGCACAGTCAGTCCACCAGTTGACTCCCCCTAGAAGCCAAACTGCGGTAGCTAGAGACTATATCACAGTCGCTGAATTGCTCCATGCTGCCCTGGAGCAGGGTGCGGGCGATGCGTCGGTTCGGGTTGTGGTGTTGCGTGGTGCCGGCAAGGACTCTTGTCCTGGTGATGATCTGAACGGCATGGGCGAACTGCCGTCGGAGTTCAGCAGCGTACTGGACCATGCGGCCAACCATGCAGGTCTGCAATCGGTCTAATCGAAGAGCCAGTCATCTTATTCGCGCTGCCTTTTCCTCGTCGAACCACCAGCCGTCCGGGAACGGCGCTATATACATCTCCTCCGGCAGGTCGGGCCGGCCGAACCTGTCCCAATAAACAATGCGGGTGTCCCCCCTGGCATCCAGCGGGAACTGGTAATAGTTCCATAGCAGAACGCGATCAAGCGCCCGGCATGCGCCAACAAACTCATCGAGATGTGTTGCACTGAGCGCTGCCTCGACCAGGGCATCGACCGCCGGGTCGTTGAGACTGGACGCATTGAGGCGGGTCGATGAGGAATGAAAAAAGGGCCGTAACTCCCAGGAGGGCGGTACCTGCATTCCGCTTCCGACGAGAGTAGCGTCGTAGTCAGCGTCGCGCATCCGACTCTGGTAACTGGTGCGATCGACCATGCGGATATCTGCCTGGATACCGAGTATCGACAGCGAGCTCATATAGGGCAGGAGAATACGCTCGTCTGCCCGCGAAGAGGACAGAAACTCGATCACAAAGGGTTCGCCTACAGGGTCGACCAGTATGCCGTCTACGACCCGATAACCGGCTTTCGCAAGGAGTGCCCGCGCCCTCAACAAACCGTCACGATCGACGCCCACGCCATTCGTACTGGGAAAGGAAAAGGGGTGGGTGAACACCTTGCCGGGCAACCCCGCACGATGTGGTTCGAGCAGCGCTGTTTCCGTTTCATCCGGCAATCCCGAAGAAGCGAACATGGAGCCGGCAAAGAAGCTGTTGGCCCGGGTCAGTTCGCCCCCGTGCAACACCCGGATTTGCCACTCGAAGTCCAATGCATGGAACAGTGCCTCGCGTACGCGAAGATCGTCGAATGGTTGGCGCCCCGTATTCATTGCCAGACGATACCGGGCACCGCTCTGATCGCGTGACCGGAGTCGGCCCAGCACTAGCCAGCCGGCCCCGCGGGCGGGAACGTCGTAAGATGCCAGCCAGTGCCGCGAGTCGGTCTCGGTCCACACGTCAAGCACTCCTGCGCGCAGGGCTTCGCGGGCCACCGTCGCGTCCAGGTAACGTTCGTAGCGAATGGTATCGAAGTTGAATTTGCCACGATTCACCGGAAGATCCCTACCCCAGTAATCCGGCACGCGCTCGTATATGACGTAGCGATTCTGAGACACACTTGTCAATCGGTAGGGGCCGCTCTGCAGCGGCGGCTCCATTGTCGGTTCGCTCACATCCCGTTCAAGCCAGTAATGCGCGGGCACAATGGGTATGTAGCTGAGAAGGAAGAGTTGTTTGGCAGCGTCAGAGTCGGCACGAATCTCGACAGTCAGAGGATCCAGGATGTTGACGTCAGTAACCCAGGTGAGCGCCCCTGCCCACCCGTGCCCCAGGATGTCGGCGCCACGAAACGTGTCGAAAGAGAATTTGACATCAGCCGCGGTAATTGGCTGGCCGTCGTGCCAGCGAGCCTCCGGGCGCAATCGGAAGACGATTCGCCGGCGGTCGGCGCTTAGGGCGATGGACTCGGCGAGACTGCCGTAGTAGCCCGAGGGTTCGTCACCTGCGCGCTCGATCAGGTGATCGTAGGACCGGAGGAATCCCGCCGGCCGGTACATCGGCGACACGGTATTCAAGGGCCTGAGCCAGGGCAGCACGAGCGTACCGCCCTTCGGTGCGTCCACATTGAGATAGTTGAAGTGCGGGAAGTCGACGGGATATTTCAGTTCGTAGCCGGGTATCTGCGAAACGCCGTAACGGAACTCGAGCGGCTGCGTATCGGCGACCGTGGGCGCCAAAGAGTAGATCAACAGAGTGAACAGCAACGGGAGGGTTGCTTGCGGCGCGCGGTTTTTCCAGGCGGTTACGCTTCTACGCAGCATGCTCATACAGGCATATCTTACGCCCATCGGTCGAGCGAGATTTGATATGGGTCGCCACGGAGCGGCGACATGAGCACGCATTGTTTAATGACAATTTGTGGTGGAGGCGGCGGGAATCGAACCCGCGTCCGACGGTGTTCTGTCGCCGGTTCTACATGCTTAGGCCGTCTATTGCTTTAAACCGTTTGCGACCCGGACAGGGTGCGTTTGGGGAGCCTCGTTCAAGTTTCATGGCTGCTTCCGAGGCGGTCCTCGTATCGATTCGATCGGACATCCGAGTACGCACTCTGAGCTGGGATGCCGCAACGGAACGGCGGTTTAGACGCGCCTAAAGAACTGGGTTCCCCAAGGCTCGAATCCTTGGTTCTCGTAGAACCGCATGATGTCGGCCACCTTGGACGACGACGTAAACAATGTGGCGTAGTGAATACCTCGCTCTCGTGCCAAGTCGAGTGCGGATTCCACTAGCCTCGACCCGATTGATCGTGAGCGGTGTTCTGGCGATACGTACAGGTCATCGATCTCCACGTAGGGCCCTTCATGGGGAACAACCGCCAACTTGCTCGTCTGGTGGACGGTAGCCGAAACGTATCCGACGATTGCGTCTTGTGATTCTGCGACCCAGATCGACTTGTCGGGCGAGTCAACGTAGCTGGCGAAGTTTTCGATTCCACCGGCTTCAAAACCGATGATGGACCCTTCTCTCTCCCAATTCTCCTCAAGCGTTGCGATGGCGCGTAGGTCTTGTCGCGTTGCTATGCGGATTGGAAGCATTCGGCAGGTACTCGGTTGAGATCCGAACTTTGCGAGTCTAACCCACCGGTCGAATCGCCGTGATCGCGTCCGCCCTGCGGCGATGTTGGCGCACGCTGCTGTACTGCCCTTCACTTAGCGCGGGCTATGGGCGGCGGCACAGGGTCGCAAGGGTCAGAGCGGATGATCGTGAATGAAGTCGCGCAGCTCTTCGCTCACACGCTCAGGCGCTTCGAGCTGGATCATGTGGGCCACGCCGGCGACCTCGACGCACCGGCTACCGGATACGGAAGCGACCAGATGAGCCGCCGTGGCGCGACTTCGTGCCTCATCCAAGGTTCCAATCATGACGAGGACCGGTACGGTCAGCTCCCCAAGACGATCCGCCGCCCTAGGCTCGAGTGGCTGTGGCAAACCCTCCTCATTCTCCGCCTGGTACGTTGAAAGCACATCCTTTTTGATGCTGTCTCGGAGTGTCCGGGACACGCGCGTGTTCGGCTGGCCCCAACCGTCGACCCAGATCCGCGTCTCGAGCTCGGCCAGCTCACTCCACTTCTTCTCGTCCCAGAGCCGGTCCAGGTCACTCCAGGGTACGTTGTCTTCTTCGGGTTGGAGGCCAGGGACGTAGCCGCTGACGCCACCGGCGACGCTCGTGAGCGAGGCTACACGAGCCGGCCGAGCCAACGCGAGATCCAACGCGATCGTGCCTCCGAACGATTGGCCGACAACGTGAGCCCGATCGACTCCAAGGTGGTCGAGGAGGGCGGCGACATCCGCCCAATAGGCGAACTCGACGTGCTCGGTCGTGCTGCGGCCGAACCCGCGCATGTCACAGCGCACGACGCGGTAGCTGCCGGCGAGCGCCTGCGCCTGGAAATCCCACATGCGCAGGTTTCCGAGCCACCCGTGGATGAGCACCAGCGCTTCTCCCGCCCCTTCGACCTCGTAGTAAATATTGCCGCCGTCGACAGCGAGGAATCCTGTAGCACTAGGGCGTCCGGGTTCGTCCATGGCACCAAATCTAGCGGGGCACTAGAAGCATGACCAGCGGAGCGTCCGCTTTTGCACTCGAGTCGCGGGCACCGACTCGTCGAGGTAAGCGGATTACGGGAGCACTCCACGTCTACGTTGCCATCATGGGTAATTTACGCTTGACGTAACGCATACCGAGGTCTACGCTCGAATGCGACTACCGAACGAATCGCATAGACGTTGATCGCCGGCTTCGCGGACAAGAGAACGGAGGACTTCTACAAAGGACGAAGGGTTGCCGCTTTCTCCGGCTTCGCACGGACTGCGTCGCGCAAGCTGGACCAGTTGGATGCGGCGACCGGGCTGCGCGATCTGGGGCGGCCGGGTAACCGCCTGGAAAGGTTGAAGGGCGATCGCAGAGGGCAATGGAGCATACGCATCAACGACCAGTGGCGAATCTGCTTCGAGTGGCGGGACGGAAGCCCCGGCCCGACGAAGGTGCAGATCGTCGACTACCACTGATGGAGGAGGACAGGACATGACGCGCGAACCGATACATCCGGGAGAGACGCTCCGGGATGACCTTGAGGCGCTCGGCATGAGCGCGGCGGAGCTGGCGCGGCGGATCGAAGTGCCGGTGAACCGCGTCACGCAGATCCTAAACGGCCAGCGTGCCGTTACGGGAGACACCGCACTGCGTCTGGGACGGTTCTTCGGAACGTCGGGCGAGTTCTGGCTCAACCTGCAGAAGCTCTACGAGTTGCGGGTTGCCGAACGGGAGCACGGAGCTGAGATCGGACGCTTGCCGCCGCTGGCGGGCGACAGCCGCTTGTCGGCGTAGGTCGAGTCCCAAACGTGGGACGGCCACGCGGCGACATCGGAGTGCTCTCAAGAGTAACGGCTCGTGGTCGGGCGGGACCGGGAAGCGGTACGAGCCAAGGGGCGGACGCTCTACGCACGGGCTGCGGAGGGCTACGGTGATGACTGGTTGCCGATCGGCAGTCTCAACGAACGGGTGCGGTCTGGAGGTCAGGGGAGTTGAGACGGCACTACTCGCGAGGATGGCCTAGGGACTCGGTCAATATCGACCGTGTCCCAGAGCGGGTCGAAGCACCTCAGCACCTCGAGCTGGTTCGGGCAGAAGAGTGTCAAACCAAGCCCCCGCGAGATCGTGGTATGAATTTTGGGGTACAAGTCGTATAAGCCATTGTATTTCAATAAATATTGGTGGAGGCGGCGGGAATCGAACCCGCGTCCAACGGTGTTCTGTCGCCGGTTCTACATGCTTAGGCCGTCTATTGTTTTAGCCCGTTTGCGACCCGGCGGACAGGGTGCGTTTGGGCGAGCCTCGTTCAAGTTTCATGGCTGCTTCCGAGGCGGTTCGCGTATGCGCACCGGCAGCCACTATCCCGCGGACTTTTGCCCTCGAGTCGCCGTCGCGGGCACCGACTCGTCGAGGTAAGCGGCTTACGCCGCTAGTGCGTAGTTTTCGTCGTTGGCAACTATATAAAGTTGCAGCGATTGTTTAACGAGAGTCACTACCCTCTCGGCATGCACCTTGCGACATCGCATCCGCCGTCGAAGCCTTGTCGCCCCCGTTGCGGTCGGTGTCGAAGCGTTTTCGCTCCTTGACACGTGGGAGGCGGATTCTACACCCGATGGGGCTGTCCGGACGTCACTCCGCCACACTACCCGCTTCGCCCTTCTTGAAGCGCTTCGAGATGATGTCGAGCGCCTTCTTGGCGATCAGCGGAAAGATCCCGAGGAGGACGAACGAGACCACCAGGGTCGGCGAGACGATGTCCTCGAGGGACTGCAGTTGGCCGATCTCCTTGCCGGCGTTCACGTAGACCGCCGTGCCCGCCAGCATTCCCAGCTGGCTGACCCAGTAGAAGGTCGGGAGACGAATGGGCGTCAGCGCCATCACCAGGTTGATGACGAAGAAGGGGATTGCGGGCACGAGGCGCATGGCGAAGAGGTAGAAGGCGCCGTCGCGCTCGATACCTTGGTTGATGGGCTTGAGGAACTTCCCGAAACGGTTCTGCACCGCGTCCCGGAACAGGTAGCGGGCGAGCAGGCAAGCGAGGGTGGCGCCGATGCTGCTGGCAAAGGACACCAACACCAACCCGAGCGGCAGGCCGAACACGGCGCCGGCGGCCAGCGTCACGATCGTGGCCCCTGGGATCGATAGCGCAGCCATGGCGATGTAACCCGCCATGAACACGACGATGGTCAGTGCGGGGTGGTCTTCGTAGAACCCGACGAGCACCGCGCGCTGGGCTTGGAAGAACTCGAGATTCACGTAGCGGTGCAGCCCCAGGGCGAAGAACAGCGCCACCACCGCGACGATGGCGATCAGCAGGATGATCCGGCGTTTCAAGGATGGGGCTCCCGATTGGACGGTGGCTGATATTTCGACCGTTAGTGGCTCGGGTCGTTCAGCTTCCAGTCGTAGTCGTGATCGAAACTGTCGTGCCCGTCGAGTGTGTCGGCAAGTTCGGGCCGGGCGTACTTTCTGAGATGGGCGAAGACGCCGGCGTCGTTGCCGCCGAAGTCCACCTTGAACCAGTCGTAGATGCTGGAGACCAGCAGTTCACCGTCCACTTCCTGGGCACCCCGCGGATGGTTGATGTACTCCCGTGCGCTCGCTTCCAAGAGGCGTTCCGCGTTGTCGGACCGGTACGCCTCGGGAGACAGGTTGGGACACCCGAGGCTCGCACAGTTGACCGCGTAGTGGATCCTCGGGTCGCGCCAGATCGGCCGGAGTATCCCGTGCTCGATGTCGTCCAGGGTCAGGTTCTCGCCCTGGACCGTGATCAGCTCGAGTTCCCAAGGGCCGAAGGTGATCAACCCGCTTTTGATGTCCTTTATCGAGTCCACCGGGTACCGGCCGGTGACGACGTGAACCGTCAGGGCGTTGTACACGTTGACCCAGTAGGCGAACTGTTCCTTCCGCGAGTAACTGCGCGGGTCGAGCTTGGTGAGGTCCAAGAGGTAGGTGGTGAGCTTCCTGCGATCCTCAGCGTTGGCTTTGAGCGCACCGTAGTCGAACCGGTTGATGCCCGAAGGATGCGTCTTCAAGTGTGCGTCGAGAAGCTCCTGCCATGGGGCGTGGTCGATGCTGGCGGCGTTGGTCTCATCACTCGCATCCCACATCGGGATAAGTTCCGGCGGCCTTGCGGCGGCTGTTGCGGCCGCAAGAACCGCCGCGGCGATGACAAAGGACCAGTGAAGTAGCAGTCGGTTGTTCATTGCTGTCTTCCCGTTACGGCTTGGCCGGCGAAGGCTCTGGGTCGTGGCTGCGTCGAGTTTGCTGCAGGCGCAGTCTAGCGATCGTCGACAGGATGCCGAAGCCTGCGCCGAGTGCGCCTTTGAGCGTGCCGCTGATCTTGGACTCGCCGAGGCGAACGCGCGTGTCTACCGGGACTTCCACGACTCTTAAATCCTGCTGGACCGCCTTGACCTGCATCTCCACGGTCCAGCCGAAGGCTGGATCGGCCATCGCGAGCCGTTCAAGCGCTTGCGTGCGGATGGCGCGGTAGGGCCCGAGATCGGTCATCCGCCGGCGCCACAGCAGACGGATCAGCGTGGTCGCCACGCGGTTCCCCATCGCTTGACCACGGGTCAACGCGCCCCGCTGCCGGCGTCCGAGCGTGCGTGAGCCGATGACGAGGTCCGCACCGTCGGCAATGCCGTCGAGCAGTTGGACCGCTTGGCTCGCATGGAAGGCGTGGTCGCCGTCCGTGAACAGCACGATGTCGGTGGCATCAAGCGCCCCGATGGCTGCTTGGCAGGCGGAGCCGTAGCCGGCACGTGCTTCTTGAACGACCCGTGCTCCAGCGGTCGCCGCAACGGATGCCGTGGCGTCCGTTGAGCCGTTGTCGCAGACGACGATGTCGTCGACGAGGCGAACGCCGTCGGGGGTCCGCAGCGCCAGGAGATCCCCGACGACGAGGCCGATGGACGGCTCCTCGTCGAGGGCGGGTATGGCCACACCGACTGTCAGACCGCGGTACATCGGTGGTCTGCGAACCGACGTCGGCGGCTTGGTCGGTCAGGGCCTGTAAAGGTCGAAGTGGTAGCCGACCGACACGGCCCAGGCGTCGAAGTCGCCGGTATTGCGTGCGCCCGTGGTGTTGAACCTGTCCACGCCGATGCTGAACGGTCCCTGGCTGAACGTTGCGCCCACCGAGACGCGGTCGATGTCCTCGGTCACCTCGGGAAAACGGGGAGGGCTGAAGCCCGAACCGCCGATGTCGAGATCGCCGTCCGAGCGTTGCTGGTGGTACTGGGCACGCACGCTCAGCGCCGGTATCGGCGTCACCCAATGGGCAGTCGCCGTGAACAGCGTCTGCTGGGGTACGTCGTTGTTGAGGGAGCGAATGCCGAGGTCGGCGGACAGCGCGAACTGCTCGGCGATGATCTTGCCAACGAGCAGCGAGGCCTCGTAGCCGTCGCCGCCGTCGCCGATGGCGTTGGGTCGGCCGACATCGTAGTCGCCGGCCCGGACCAGGCCGAGACGTACCGCGAAGCTCGGCATGCCTGGGTCGGTGGCCTCGTCGAGCAAGCGCCAGGTGACGCCGACGGTCATGTCCGTGGGTCCCTTGTCCTCGCCCACCGGACCGGCATCGACCGCCGAGCGCCCGATCCGGGCGTCTACGGCCAGGGCATCGGTCGCCCCGTAGGCAACGCTGACCCAGGTCGTGTTCTGTTCAAGTTCGCCGAACGGAATGCCGATGGCCGAACTGCCTCGGTAGAACCGGTCGGCGGTCTGGGAAACCTGGCTGATGGTGACGGAGCCGGTCTTGGGAACGGGCAGCCAGGGGGACGACTGGGCGAGGAGAGGGGTTGTGGTCATGCCCATCACGCAGGCGATGGTCCATTGGCGAAAGCGGTTCATTGGATGAATCTCCGTACTTGGCGAGACGGCACCGGCGGAAGGTGCTCTGGCGCGCGGTGTCAGACGCCGAAGCGGCGGCTCAGGTAGTGCTGGACGAGTTCCTGCTCATCTACGCCGTCGCCGCAGCCCTTGGCGTTGGTCCCGGGGCAAAGCAGTCCGATCATCTCGTCGTGGATGCTCGTTTCGGCCTTGAGAGCGTCGCGGGTCTTGATGCTCTCCACCAGGTTCGCCGCCAGGGTCTTGTCGAGCTCCCGCCGATCGATTGGACATCCCTCACGGCAGGCGAGCTTGCGGAAGAAGACGACCTTTCCCTGCGTGTACATCTTTCCGTACTGGCTGACGCCACTGCCGCCGCCGATGGAGCCCGAGGCTTGGACCGCCAGCGGTGCGCCGACCGCGAAGGCCGTCAGCACCGTCATCGCGAGCAGCGGACGTCTAAGGCTGGACCAAAATGGGAGCATGGGCATGTCCTCGCGTATGCCGCTGAAATGTTGGTGGCGGCTGGATCTCATGGACCGGGGAACTTACACGCGGCCCTGGCACTTTGCCAGCCATGCTTGAGACGCCTTTGTGCCGGGCTGCAGTGCGCCGCTATGGCATCCGTCTACCCGCGACCGGGGGACAGGGAACATTGGCCCCGGTCGGGATTGGGAACCACTTCGGCCAGCCCCAGGACTTCTTTGAGTTCGTCCGCGCCGCCGACGTATTTGCCGTCGATCCAGATCTGCGGCACCGTGACCGGGGTCTTGGGGCCGATGATCGGCTTGACGCGTGCGAGCATCTCGTAGAGCGCGCGCGGTTCCTTCACCACGTCGTAGTAGCGGTTGGCGATGCCGGCCTCGGCGAGGTAGCCCTTCGCGCGCACGCAATGGGGACACGTCTCCTTGCCGAAGATGTGGTTCCCCTCGAGCGGCGTGTCGGTCGCGGCAGCTTCGATGACGGCCTGGGTCAGGACACCCCGGTTGAGGGCGCGGCCCTGGGAGATGATCGTGCCGTCGACGAGCACGATGGGCGCATGCCAGCCACCCTTGGGAAGCGGTTTCCACCACTCCGTGAGCCAGTCGCGCAGATCCAGTTCCACGTCGATGCCGGCCAGGTCCGTTGCGATGCAGTCCTCGATGACATCGCGGGTCAGCGAACACTCGCCGCAGGGGATGTTGACCTTGAACGGGCCCCAGGCGCCGGCCCAGCGAAATACCGTGACGGTGACCGGATTTCCCATTTCAGCCTCGGGTGGGTCGTCTGGAAGATTGGATGGTAGTCCGATCAGCCAGTTCCATGTCGGGATTCGAGCGATCCGACCGGTGGCGCCAGATGTCGATTCCCAGCGCGCCGAGGATCAACCCGAACTCCACGGGACGGACCCAGAACGGCTGCGCAAAGGGATCAAGGTGCAGCGAGCCCAGGTTGATCGCCGTGACATAGGAAAGGAACAGCGCCGCCGATGCGGTCCATGCCCAGCGGCTCGGATGAATTACGGCGAACGGCAACAGCCACAGGGCGTACCAGGGGTTGATCACCGGTGCGGCGACGAGAAAAGCGCCGTAGATCCAGTCCCCCCGCGGGATCTGCCCCGGCGTGTCGCGCCGGTAGGCCAACCAGTAGCTCCCACCGAGGGCGATCAGGACTGCCCCGAGCAACCATTTCGTCGGTGTCGGGGACAGCCACTGGGTCACGACGCCATAGAGTGCGGAATTGAACTCCCAGCCGGCAGCGAACAGCGCAAGCGCCGGCAGATCCGTATCGCCGCGGATGGCGAACGGCAGGTAGAGCAGCGCGAGTACCGCGACGAAGGCGAGCCACGCGCGCGGCCCGGCTCGCGCCAGGACGAAAGGCACGAGCAGCAAGGCGAACACCTTGGCGCCCACCGCCAGGGCGATGCAGATGGCGGCGCCGACGGTATGGCGGCGCAGACTCAGCACGATGGCGGCGATGGCGAGCGAGACCCCGAGGCCGTCGGGGTGGGCGGTGAAGGCGATCTCCTTGATGACCAACGGGCACCACGCGTAGAGCAGCACGTGCGTAGGCCGGGCCACGGTCAGCAGCAGCCGGATGAGCAGGATGTCCACGCCGATCAACAGCGCCTGCAACGGAATCAGGCTGCCGGGCTCCAGCAGGTACGCGAGCAGGAAGAGCAGCTCGGTGACCGGTCCGTAGATCGTCGGCACGTCGGGATAGTTGATGTGATCGAGGATGCGTTGGAACACCTCGGGGATCTGCGCGTCGGCGAAGAACGCCGCGGGTGCTGCGCCGTACGGCGTGCCTGTTTCCGCGAAGCGGAACCCGTCCCACAGGTAGCGGAAGTAGTCGTCCTCGAACAACGGGACGCCGAACAGACCGCAGACGCGGAACAGCACCGCCCAGATGAGCAGGCGGCCGATGGGCAGTTCCGGCACTCCGGCGCGTTGGAAACAGCCGAAGACCACTATCCACGTTAGGAGCCACGGCAGGGACACCCACCCGATCAAGGCGAAGAACGGGACCAGTTCGGGTTCGCCCAGGCCGCCCCTCGAGTAGTAGGCAAGCGCGGCATATCCGAGCAGGCCGATGACGCCGGCGACGTCGACGAAACGCTTGGCCTGGATGGGGTCGTCCACTGTCGTGCCGATTATCACCGTCGGGGCGATGCTTGTCGCCGCACGCGCGGCCACACCCGCGCGTCGACCGGGGATGCTCTGAACAAGCCGCAACGGGTTGCAATTCGGGTTCGCGCCCCCACGTTGAACTGTGCGGGGCTGATGGCCGCGTGCTGGCGGGTGGTGTACCCTTCCCGCCTGCCTTCGTCGGCCCCGATCGGGCGGGTGGAGTCGCACGGATCGAGTTGAAAGGAAATGGGCAAGAACCTACTACTCTGGCTGATCATCGGCGTGGTGTTGATCACGGTGTTCAACACCTTCAACAAGCGCGCCGAGCCGCCGCAGTTGCCCTATTCGGACTTCATGGACGAGGTTAAGGCGGGCCAGGTCGAGTCGGTGGTCTTCGAAGGCCAGGAGATGATCGTCACCCGCACCTCCAACGAGATCTACGTCGTCGTATTGCCTTCGATCGAAGACGACAGGCTTATGGACACGCTCCTCGAACAGCAAGTCGATGTCGAGGGCAAGATGCCCGAGGAACAGAGCTTCTGGGCGCAGCTCCTCATCGCGAGCTTCCCGATCCTCATCATCATCGCCGTGTTCATGCTGTTCATGCGCCAGATGCAGGGCGGCATGGGCGGACGCGGCAACCCCATGACGTTCGGCAAGAGCAAGGCGCGGCTGTTGTCCGAAGACGAGATCAAGACCACCTTCGCCGATGTCGCCGGCGTCGACGAAGCCAAGGAGGACGTCCAGGAACTGGTCGAGTTCCTGCGCGACCCGAGCAAGTTCCAGCGCCTAGGCGGCCGGATTCCACGCGGCACCCTCATGGTTGGCTCGCCAGGGACCGGCAAGACGCTGCTCGCCCGGGCGATCGCCGGCGAAGCCAAGGTTCCGTTCTTCTCGATCTCCGGTTCCGACTTCGTGGAGATGTTCGTCGGGGTGGGCGCCTCGCGGGTGCGCGACATGTTCGAGCAGGCCAAGAAGCAGGCGCCGTGCATCATCTTCATCGACGAGATCGACGCCGTCGGACGCCACCGGGGCGCGGGTCTCGGCGGCGGCCACGATGAACGCGAGCAGACCCTGAACCAGCTCCTCGTGGAGATGGACGGCTTCGAAGCCAACGACGGCATCATCGTCATCGCCGCCACCAACAGGCCGGATGTGCTTGATCCCGCGCTGCTGCGACCCGGCCGCTTCGACCGTCAGATCGTCGTGCCGTTGCCGGACATCCGTGGACGCGAGCAGATCATGAAGGTCCACATGCGCAACGTTCCTGCCGCGGACAACGTCGATCCCTCGATCATCGCCCGCGGCACCCCCGGTTTCTGTGGTGCCGATCTCGAGAACGTCGTCAACGAGGCGGCCCTGTTCGCCGCGCGGTCGGGCAAGAGCTCCGTCGAGATGGACGACTTCGAGAAGGCCAAGGACAAGATCATGATGGGTGCCGAGCGCAAATCCATGGTCATGTCGGAAAACGAGAAGCGCAACACCGCCTTTCACGAAGCGGGACACGCCATCGTCGGCCGCTCGGTGCCGGACTACGACGAGCTCTACAAGATAACCATCGTCCCACGTGGACGGGCGCTCGGCGTCACCATGTTCCTGCCCGAGGAAGACCGCCACAGCTTAAGCCGCCGGTCGATCATGAGCCAGATCTGCACCCTGTTCGGCGGACGGGTCGCGGAGGAGATGATCAACGGCGTCGACGGCATCACCACGGGTGCCGCGAACGACATCGAACGCGCCAGCCAGCTTGCCCGCAGCATGGTGACCAAGTGGGGCTTTTCAGAACGCATGGGGCCGCTGCTCTACGACGAGGACGACGGCGAAGTGTTTCTCGGCATGTCCGCGGCCGCCCAGCCGAAACCGGTATCCGGCCGCACGGCGCGCGAGATCGACGAGGAGGTGCGGCGCATCATCGACGAGTGCTACGAGACGGCCAAGACCATCCTCTCCGACAACGAGGACAAGCTCAACAAGATGGCCGAGGCGCTGATCGAGTTGGAGACGCTGACCCCGGATCAGGCCGACGACATCATGGCCGGCAAGCCGCCTCGGCAGGTGGACGTGGCCAGCGGCAATCCAGACCCGAAGCCGGACGATGCGCCGGACGTGCCCGACAGCGGCCCCGAGCCGCAGCGGCCCCGCCCGAACCCGGGGCCGATCGGCCGGCCGGCCGAGGAACACTGACGGAACGAGGGTTCGCGCCGTTGTCGGCGGTGCGACCTTCGGCGGAAGAGCGACATGGAAAGGCACTACTTCGGCACGGACGGAATCCGGGGCCGCGTGGGCGAGACGCCCATAACTCCCGACTTCTGCGTTCACTTGGGTTGGGCGGTCGGCAAGGTTCTGGCGTCGGGCGGCTCGCGGATGGTGGTCATCGGCAAGGACACCCGTATTTCGGGCTACATGATCGAGTCCGCCCTCGAAGCCGGCCTCGCTTCGGCGGGCGTCGACGTGAACCTGTTCGGGCCGATTCCCACGCCCGCCATCGCCTACCTGACGCGCACGCTCAGGGCGGATGCCGGCATCGTCATCAGCGCTTCCCACAATCCCTTCGACGACAACGGCATCAAGTTCTTCGATGCCGACGGCAACAAGCTGCCGGACGAGATGGAGGTCGCCATCGAGGAACGGCTGCGACAGCCGGTGGTGTCGGTCGGCTCCGAAGCGCTCGGCCGCGCGTACCGGGTGGACGACGCGCGCGGTCGCTACATCGAGTTCTGCAAGGGCACCGTCAATCGCGGTCTGCACTTGCGCGGCCTCAAGGTCGTACTGGACTGCGCCAACGGCGCCACCTACGCCGTGGCCCCTGGGGTGTTCTCGGAACTCGGTGCGGAGGTCACGGTCATCGGTGCCGAACCGGATGGCACCAACATCAACGACCAATGCGGATCGACCCATCCCGGCACGGTTGCCGCGAAGGTGGCGGAGGTGGGCGCGGACGTCGGCATCGCCTTCGACGGCGACGGCGACCGGGTGGTCATGGTCGACGCCAATGGCGTGATCGCCGACGGCGACGACATGCTCTACATCATCGCCAAGTCCGGCTTCATGAAGGCCCGCCTGAGCGGTGGCGTGGTCGGCACGATCATGTCGAACCTAGGCCTAGAGCGCGCCCTGGAGACCTGCGGCATCCCGTTCGAGCGCGCCGCCGTCGGTGACCGCTACGTGCTCGAACGCATGCGTGCGCGAGGCTGGGAATTGGGCGGCGAAACTTCGGGGCACATCGTCTGCCTGCCATTGACCACCACTGGCGACGGCATCGTCGCCGCACTGCAGGTGCTGGTGGCGATGGTGGAGGGCGACCGCTCGCTGGCGGAATTGCGCAACGGCATGCACAAGCTTCCCCAGGCGATGGTCAACGTCAAGACCACCGATCCCGCGGGGGCACTGAACGGCCGAGTGGTGAAAGACACGATCCGCGACATAGAGGCAAGGCTCGGCGATCGGGGAAGAATCGTCATCCGCCCGAGCGGTACGGAGCCGGTCGTGCGGGTCATGGTGGAAGGCGAACGCGCCGACGAGGTGGATGAACATGCCAACGCCTTGGCGGCGGTGGTACAGCAAGCCAACGGGGTCTGACCCCGGCCACCGATGACTGAATCCCGCCGCCGTGCGTTCGTCGCCGCGAACTGGAAGATGCACGGCACGCGGCGGATGGTGCTCGATTACGCATCCGACTGGCCCGAAACGACTCCGCAAGTCGACATCGTGCTCTGTCCGCCTTGGGGCTACCTCGGCCATGTGCGGTCGGTTTTCGACGGCAAGGACATTCGCTTCGGCGTGCAGCACACGGAGATCGAGCCGCATGGCGCGTTCACGGGCGAACATGCCGCGGAGATGGCCCGGGATCTCGGCGCGGAGTTCGCCATCGTCGGACACTCGGAACGACGGCGTCTTTTCGGCGAAACCGACGAAGTGGTCGCGGGCAAGTTCGCGGCGGCGCTTCGCGCCGGTCTGACGCCGATCCTTTGCGTGGGCGAAACCCTCGACGAGCGCCGCCAAGGCGCTGCGGAGACCGTGGTGGCGACTCAGCTCGACGCGATCATCGACCAGTGCGGGGCTTCGATGCTCACCGACTGTGTCATCGCCTACGAACCCGTCTGGGCGATCGGCACGGGCGAAACGGCGACGCCGGCCGAAGCCCAGGAAATGCATGCGGCTATCCGCGCGAAGCTGGTCCGGCAAGGTGTCGCGCAGGCCGAGGGGGTACGCATCGTCTACGGCGGCAGCGTCAAGGTTGCAAACGCCCCGGAACTCTTCGCCGAGCCCGACATCGACGGCGCGCTGGTTGGCGGCGCATCGCTGGACGCCGTGGAGTTTGCCGAGATATGCTGCGCCGCCGCGTAGCGCCGAGGTGAATTGATGGAGACCCTCGCGACACTACAGACTGTTCTGCTGATCCTGCTGTTGCTGGACGCCATCGCCTTGGGCGGACTTGTGCTGATCCAGCAGGGCAAGGGCGCCGACGTGGGCGCCGCGTTCGGTGCGGGCAGCGCCAATACGGTGTTTGGCAGCGCGGGGTCGGCGTCGTTCCTGACCAAGTTGACCGTCGGGCTGGCCATCGGCTTCTTTGTGATTTCGTTCGGCCTCGCGTACACGGCGAAAGAACGGGCCGCCGGCATGCGCGATGCCGGTCTGCCCGGATTCGATCCGCCCGCCGTCGACGAGTTCGAGGATCCGCTGGAGCTACCTGCGCCGGACGACGAACCGGACTCCGATCTTCCCGATGTATGATCGGTAACGGAGACCACTGCCGAAGTGGTGGAATTGGTAGACACGCTACCTTGAGGGGGTAGTGGACTTACGTCCGTGGAGGTTCGAGTCCTCTCTTCGGCACCATCTCAAGAACTCCCGTAGGGGCGACCCTTGTGGTCGCCCTTGTGTACACCATGTCGGCGTCGGACAAGGAAGCAACATGGCCAAGAATAGACCCCCCAACTTCGTGTTCTTCCAGCCGGATGAAATGCGCGCCGAGAGCCTGGCCTGCTACGGCCATCCGCTGATCCGTACCCCGAACTACGACCGCGTGGCCGCCGAGGGGATCCGTTTCGACCAATGCCATGTGCAGAACGCCCAGTGTTCTCCGTCCAGGGTGTCGATGATGACGGGACTCTATCCTCATTGCGCCGGTCATCGCACCCTGTGGCACTTGATCAGACCGCATGAACCGCATCTCTTCGGCTATCTGCACGAGGCCGGCTACGACATTCACTGGTACGGCAAGAACGACATGCTCGCAAGAGAGAACCTGTCGTGTGTCAAGGAATTTGTCGAACCGGAAAGCCACGAGAGAAAAAATGCATACAAATTCGGGGATAAGGAATACTACAGCTTCCTCTTCGAGACACTTGATGGCGACCGCGAAGCGACAGCCGACTACATCAAGGTAAAGGCCGGTATTGATTTCCTAAAGAATCGAAGAAGCGATGAGAATCCGTTTTTTCTGTTCCTTCCCATTCTCCAGCCTCATCCGTCTTACACGACCCATCGTGATTTTCACCATATGTACGATCCCCAAGACCTGCCGGAACTAAGACCGTCGGACTTGGAAAAAAAGCCCGACTATTATTCGCTCATCAGAAAATACCGACGGTTGGACGAACTGCCGACTGACTTTTTCCGAAAAATAAACGCCACGTATCTCGGAATGATCAGCTATACGGATTGGCTTCTTGGGGAGCTGATCGCGGCTATGGATGAAGGTGGGTTTTTCGACAACACGGTCCTGATCATTTCATCCGACCACGGTGATTGGGCAGGCGACTTTGGTTTGGTCGAGAAGTGGCCGAGCGACTACAGTGATCCGCTCACCAGGGTGCCGTTGCTGGTCAAGGCACCCGGATGCAAGGCCGGCCATGTCGTCGAAGGGCCGGTGGAGATGTTCGATCTGATGGCTTCGGTCATGGAACTCGCGGGACTATCGACGCGGCATACGCACTTTGCGACGTCTTTTGTTCCCCAGCTCAACGGAGAGGCGGAAGATCGGGAAAGGCTGGTGTTCGCGGAGGGGGGTTACGACCCCAATGAGCCCCATGCCTTCGAGGGACGGTGGGACTGGGACAATCCGCCCGTAGAAGGGATCTACTATCCCAAGGGCCGGCTCCAGCAGGAAGTCCGCGAGAGCGTCTGCCGGACCACGATGCTCAGGAGTCTCAAGTACAAGCTTGTACGACGTACCGCGGGTCGGCACGAGCTGTACGATCTTCAGGAGGATCCCGGGGAGCTGCGAAACCTCATCGACGAGCCCGGGATGCGGGAGACGAAGGTCGATCTCGAAGGGGCCATGCTCGACTGGTTCATGAGAACCTCGGATACCGTCCCGGTCGGCGGCGACCCCAGAAGATTCCCCGCTGTCTCGGCCGTCCAGACCCCGTAGCGGACGCCCCCAAGGACGAGTCCGGGCGGCGTTTTTCGGCCGCTCTTGAGGCCCTCCGGCACACTTGCCGGGACCCAATGCCCTCCCTATAATCCGCCAACCTGATGCGGGGTGGAGCAGTCTGGTAGCTCGTCGGGCTCATAACCCGAAGGTCGTGGGTTCAAATCCTGCCCCCGCTACCAACAAGGTCAGGCGCCGCTTTTAGCGGCGTCTGCACATTGGCCCGGTGCCGTTTGCCGGGCTCGAGAGGTAAGCGCACGCCGCGTCAGATGTGCGGTCGTGCCCGAACGAGGGATGGGCATTGCTGCCCATTTTTTGTAGGTGCAGGTTTTGTACGTGAAGGGAAGTGGCTCGAGGCCATGACACGCAAGGAACAGGAGCTGGAGGCGTTGCTCGCACCGACGGTGCGCGGGCTCGGCTGTGAGGTTTGGGGTGTCGAGTACAACCCCCGCGGCCGGAACTCCACGCTCAAGCTCTACATCGAGCGGGAGGACGGCGTAACCATCGACGATTGCGAACGCGTGAGCCGTCAGGTCAGCGCGCTCCTGGACGTCGAGGATCCCATCGTGCACTCCTACCGCCTCGAGGTGTCCTCGCCGGGTGTTGATCGTGCCCTGTTTCACCGGGAGCAGTACGTCGCCAACGTGGGCGAACAGATCGACGTGCACTTGGCGTTTCCGATGGAGGGCCGGCGGCGCTTCGAGGGTCGGTTGGCCGGCATCGAGGGCGACGACGTGGTCGTGGAAGTCGGCGACGACGCGGTGGTGCTCCCCCTCGAACAGATCCAGCGTACACGGCTGGTCTGCTAGGCGGCTAGGCGGGTTGACGGGACACTAGGGAGATCACGATGGCACAGATGAACAAAGAAGTGCTCATGGTCGTGGAGTCCGTCTCCCACGAGAAGGGCGTCTCGACAGACGTGCTGTTCGAGGCCATCGAGCAGGCGCTCGCCACCGCCACGGCAAAGAAGTATCGCGAGGACGCGAGGTTCGCGGTCAGCATCGACCGCGAGTCCGGAAGCTATGACACGTTCCGGACTTGGGAGGTGGTCGATCCGGACCGGGAGCTCGAAGAAGGGGAGGAACCCAACCCGGATGCGGAGCTGACCTTGGAGGAAGCCAAGGAAAAGGATCCGTCGCTGGAGATTGGCGACTTCTACCGCATACCCGCCGAATCCGTGGAGTTCGGCCGCATCGTGGCGCAGACCGCCAAACAGGTCATCGTGCAGAAGGTTCGCGATGCGGAACGCGCCCGCGTCGTGGACATGTACTCGGCGCGGGTCGGCGAGTTGGTCAGCGGCCAAGTCAAGAAGACCTCCCGCGACAGCGTGATCGTCGATCTCGGCAACAACGCCGAGGCCGTCCTGACCCGCGAGAACCTTATCCCCAGGGACTCGTTCCGCATCGGCGACCGCGTACGGGCGCTGCTCGTCGAGATCAACCCCGAGTACCGGGGACCGCAGCTCATCCTGACGCGGACCACGCCGCAGGTGCTCATCGAGCTGTTCAAGATCGAGGTTCCCGAGATCGCCGAGGATGTCATCGAGATTCGCGGTGCCGCACGCGACCCCGGTTCCCGGGCCAAGATCGCGGTCAAGACCAACGACGGACGGATCGACGCCGTCGGCGCGTGCGTTGGCATGCGCGGCTCCAGGGTGCAGGCGGTGTCCGGTGAATTGGCCGGCGAGAAGATCGATGTCGTGCTCTGGGACGAGGATCCCGCCCGGCTTGCGATCAACGCCATGTCGCCCGCCGACGTGAAGTCCATCTTCAAGGACGAAGACACCCACACCATGGACATCGCCGTGGAGGAGGACAACCTCGCGCAGGCCATCGGCCGGGGCGGCCAGAACGTTCGCCTGGCGACCGAACTCACCGGGTGGAACCTGCAGGTGATGGGCGAGGAGGAAGCGGCCCGCAAGCAGGAGGAAGAGTCGCTCGGCTACGTCAACGACTTTATGAACCTGCTGTCCGTCGACGAGGACGTCGCCACGGTGCTGGTGGAAGAGGGCTTCACGGATGTGGAGGAAGTCGCTTACGTGCCGATCGAGGAGTTGAACAGCATCGAGGGCTTCGACAGCGAGATTGTCGACGAGTTGCGCAACCGGGCGCGGGACGCGCTGCTGACGCGAGAAATCGCCGGTGGAACGGACGGCACGCCGGCCCAGGATCTTCTGGAAATGGAAGGCATGGAACGTGGCCTGGCGTTCGAACTCGCAGCGGCGGGCGTCGTTACGATGGAGGACTTGGCCGAGCTTTCGATCGCAGATCTCCTCGACATCAAGGCGGCTGTCGGCGAGGAACGCGCCGCCGAACTCATCATGACGGCGCGTGCACCGTGGTTCGCGGATGAAGCGGACGACGATGCGGACGGAACGTCCGAGGCGGAGACCTCCGCTGAAGAAGCATCTGCGGAAGAAGCGGCTGCGGACGAAGCATCTGCGGACGAAGTGCCGGTCGATGAGACGTCGGCCCCGGTCGACGAAGCGTCGGCAAGAGCGCCAACCGTTGGGGACCATTATGGTTGACGTCACCGTCGGGCAACTGGCGGAGAAGGTGAATCTGCCCGCCGACCACCTGTTGAAGTTGATGCAGCAGGCGGGGCTTCCCCATGAGCGCAACGAGGACATCGTCTCCGACGAGCAGAAGACGCAGTTTCTGAGCTTCGTCCAGCGCCGGCAGCACACCGATCGGCCGACGGAGCAGAAGAAGATCACCGTGCGCCGGCGCAACGTCAGCACGTTGCGAACCGGCAAGGGCGGTCGCGGAGCGGCGGTCAAAGTCGAGACCCGGCGCAAGAAGATCTACGTCGCGCGTCCCCCTGCGGGACAGCCGGACGAGGCCGGTCGGGCGGCAGGCGAAGCGTCTGCTGCGCCGACCCAGGCCCAGCTCGAAGCGGAACGTATCCGCAGCGAGGACCTGCAGCGCAAGGAGGCCGAGGAGGAAGTTCGGCGCCAGGAAGCCAAGCGCAAGGAAGAGGCCGAGGAACGTCGCCGCGCAGAAGAAGCCGCGCTGGCCGAAGCCCAGGCCAAGGCCGAGGCAGAGGCCCGAGACGCGGCCGAGCAACGCGCCAAGGCTTCTCCCGACGAGGTGGCCCGGGCGGCGGCGGAATCCGCAGCGAAGGCGCAGGCGGCGGCGCGCGCCGCCGAGAGCGGCAACCGACGAGCTCCGGGTCGTGCGGGGGCGCGTCACCGCGACCGTATGTCCCGCGAGGACGACTTCGGCGACGGCAGAACGCGCCGTCGCGAGTTGTCCCTGAAGCAGGAGTCGCGGCGCTCCAAACGGCGGCACTTGTCGGTCCAGAAACAAGGCGGCGAGTTCGAGAAACCCCAGGAGTTCATTGCCCGCGAAGTGGAAATAAGCGGCATGGTGACGGTGGGCGAACTGGCGCAGCGGATGAGCATCAAGGCTGGCGAGGCGATCAAGGCGCTGATGGGCATGGGCGTCATGGCCACGATCAACCAGCCGCTTGACCAAGACACCGCGATCCTGCTGGTCGAGGAACTCGGCCACAAGGCCAAGGTCGTAGCCGAGGACGAGGTGGAGCAGCACCTTCGGGAGTCGTTGCAGGTCGAGGGCGAGAGCCAGCCACGGGCGCCGGTGGTCACGGTCATGGGACACGTCGACCACGGCAAGACCTCGCTTCTCGATCACATCCGCCACACCCGCGTGGTGGCCGGCGAAGCCGGGGGCATCACCCAGCACATCGGCGCCTATCACGTGAACACGGAGCACGGCGACATCACCTTCATCGACACGCCCGGACACGCCGCTTTCTCGGCGATGCGTGCCCGCGGCGCCCGATCCACCGACGTGGTCGTCCTGGTGGTTGCGGCCGACGACGGCGTGATGCCGCAGACCGAGGAGGCCGTCAACCACTCGCGCGCGGCGGACGTTCCCATGGTAGTCGCCGTCAACAAGATGGATCTGGACGGGGCCGACCCGGAGCGGGTGAGGAACGAACTCGCTGCACTGGGCGTCACACCGGAGGACTGGGGCGGCACGACGCAGTTCGTCAACGTCTCGGCGGAGACCGGCGAGGGTATCGACGCGCTGTTGGAGGCCGTGCTCCTGCAGGCCGAGTTGATGGAGCTCACGGCAGTGCCTTCGGCGCCCGGCAAGGGCGTGGTGATCGAGTCCCGGGTGGACCGTGGACGCGGTCCCGTGGCGACGCTCCTCGTGCAGAACGGCACCTTGAACCAAGGCGACGTCATCATCGCCGGCGAATGCTACGGGCGCGTGCGTGCGCTGGCCAACGAACGCGGCGAGACCGTGAAGGAAGCCGCGCCATCGACGCCGGTGGAGATGCTTGGACTGAACGGCACACCGGAAGCGGGCGACGAGTTTTCCGCGGTCACCGGGGAACGGCAGGCGCGCGAGGTGGCGGATTTCCGCGCGGGGCGCAGCCAGGCGCAGCGCCATGCCAGTCAGAAGGCGGCAAGTCTCGAGAGCATGTTTGCGAACCTCGGCCAAGGCGAGAAGCGTGTCCTCAAGGTGATCCTCAAGGCTGACGTGCGCGGCTCCCTGGAGGCGGTCACGCGGGCATGTGCCGACATCGGCAACGACGAAGTGTCGGTGAACATTCTCGCCTCGGGGGTTGGCGGCATCACCGAATCCGACGCCAACATGGCGCTGACCTACGGGGCGTCCATCTTCGGCTTCAACACCCGCGCCGATCGCACCGCCAAGGCCATGATCGAGCGGGAGTCCATCGACCTGCGCTACTACAGCGTCATCTACGAACTCCTCGACGACATCAAGGCGATTCTCGAAGGCATGTTGGCGCCCGAGGTCCGCGAGGAGATTCTCGGCATGGCGGAGGTGCGCGAGGTGTTCCACTCGCCGCGCTTCGGCCAAATCGCGGGCTGCATGGTGGTCGACGGCGCCGTGGCACGGAACAAGATGATCCGCGTGTTGCGCGACAACATCGTCATCTTCGAAGGCGAACTCGAATCCCTGCGACGGGTCAAGGACGACGTCAACGAAGTTCGCAACGGCCTCGAATGCGGGATCGGCGTGCGTAACTACAACGACGTGCGGGCCGGTGACCTGATCGAGGTGTTCGAGGCGCGCGAGGTGGCGAGAGTCCTCGACGGGGGCGATGCGCGGGGCTGACCCCGGGCACGGTAATGACGCCTGACCGAGCGCAGCGGGTGGCGGACTTCGTCCGCACCGAACTTGCCGACATCATCCAGCGCGATATGCGCGATCCGCGGGTGTCCCTGGTCTCGGTAACGGATGCCAAGGTGAGTCGAGACCTGGCGTTCGCAGACATCTACGTCTCGTCGCTTGCGGTTAAGGACGAGGCGGACGCGGCGGAGCTCGTCGACGTGCTCACGCGGGCCGGCGGATTCCTTCGCAGCGCCGTCGCCAAACGGCAACGGTGGCGGACGACGCCCCGTCTGCGGTTCCACTACGACGATTCGCTCGTCGAAGGCGCGCGTTTGGACGCCTTGATCGACCACGCGATTCGGGCGGATAGCACTGACGAACATGCCAGCGCTGGCCACGGCGACGTCGGGACCAACTGACATGGCACACCGAAGACGTGGACGCGATGTCAGCGGCGTCGTCGTGCTGGACAAGCCGCGCGGCATGAGTTCCAACGATGCGGTACAGAGCGTCAAGCGGCGTTTCGATGCCCGCAAGGTGGGTCACACGGGAAGCCTCGATCCGCTTGCGACCGGCGTCCTTCCGTTGTGTCTCGGAGACGCGACCAAGTTCTCGCAGTACCTGTTGACTTCGGACAAACGCTACGTCGCCAGTCTGCGGCTCGGGGTTGCCACGGACAGTGGCGATGCCGACGGCCGGGTGATCGAAGAGCGCGACCCGGGGAACATCGCGCGCGCCGACGTCGAGGCCGCGCTGGACGACTTTCGCGGCGACATCGAGCAGGTTCCGTCGATGTTCTCGGCGGTCAAGCACCAGGGCCAGCCGCTCTACAAGCTTGCACGCCAGGGCATCGAGATCGAGCGCCAAGCACGACCGGTCACGGTGTACAGCAACGAAATCGTGGACTTCGCCGAAGGTACGCTGACCATTGACGTCCACTGCAGCAAGGGGACGTACGTGCGCACGATCGCCCACGACCTCGGCGAGGCCTTGGGTTGCGGTGCGCATGTCTACGCGCTTCGTCGCACGATCGCGGGGCCGTACGGAGAAGACGACCTGGTGAGCTTCGACGACATGGACGCCGCCGCCGAGGAAGGCCGTCTCGACGGTCTGCTGCGACCGGTCGCCACGACGGTCGGACAGTGGCCGACCGTGGAACTTACCGGTGCGCCGGCGTTCTATCTCAAGCAGGGGCAGCCGGTGCTGGTACCGCACGCGCCCACCGAAGGATGGGTGCGGTTGTACGAGCAAGAGGAAACCCAGGGGCGGTTCATCGGCGTCGGCGAGATTCTCGAGGACGGCCGTGTGGCTCCCCGGCGACTTATCGCAAGGTCATAAAACGGAATAGTAGAGCAAGACGATTCAACAGAAGTGTGCGGGATGCGACTGTACGTATGCGCGGTCTCCCGTTCATCCAACAAGGCATATTGGAGAAAACTTAAATGGCACTGACTGCCGAAACTAAACAGAAGATAGTCGAGGACTATCGCCTAGGCGACAACGACACTGGCTCTCCAGAGGTGCAGGTGGCGTTGCTGACCTACAACATCAACTCGCTCCAGGAGCATTTTCGGGCCCACGGCAAGGACCATCATTCGCGCCGAGGCCTGATCCGCATGATTAATCAAAGGCGGAAACTCTTGGACTACCTGAGGGGCAAGGATCAGCAGCGATACTCGTCGCTGATCGCCCGTTTGGGTTTACGTCGATAAAGACAAAACGGAGAAGTTAAATTGAATCCAGTAAGGAAAGAATTCCAGTTCGGCGAACACCTCGTCGTTCTAGAGACAAACAAGATCGCAAAGCAGGCGACCGGCAGTGTCATGGCCACGATGGGTGATACCGTCGTGCTGTGTACTGTCGTAGCCAACCCTTCCCCAAACGTGGGGCAGGACTTTTTCCCACTCACGGTGAACTACCAGGAAAAGTTCTATGCCACCGGGAAAATCCCCGGCGGATTTCTTCGCCGCGAGGGAAGACCGTCCGACAAGGAGACGCTCACGTCGCGACTGATTGACCGCCCGATCCGGCCGTTGTTCCCGGACGGGTTCATGAACGCCACCCAAGTCATCGCGACGGTGATGTCGGTGGACCGCGACATGGATCCGGACGTCATTTCACTGATCGGGTCGTCGGCCGCGCTGGCCGTTTCCGGCATTCCGTTCGACGGTCCCATTGCGGCGGCCCGCGTCGGCTATGCCGATGGCCGGTACCTGTTGAATCCCGGGTACGAGGAATTGTCCTCGTCGGCGCTCAACATGGTGGTGGCGGGCACCGGGTCGGCCGTGCTCATGGTCGAGTCGGAGGCCAAGGAACTGTCCGAGGACCAGATGCTCGGCGGTGTCCTCTTTGCCCACCAGGAGATGCAGGTAGCGATCAACGCGATCACGGAACTCGCCGCCGAGGCGGGCAAGCCGAAATGGGAGTTCGAGCCAGCCTCGATCGACTCCGGCCTCGCGGAGAAGACCGATGCTGCGGCCCGGGACAGCCTGGCCGATGCGTACCGGACGCGGGACAAGCAGGAGCGCCAGACCAAGGTACGCGCGGCGCGCGATGCGCTGGTTGAGGCGTTGGGCGGCGATGATGGCGAGTACCCGACGGACGACGTCGTCGAAGCGTTCTACAAGCTTGAGAAGAGCATCGTGCGCAACAGTGTGCTCGACGGCGAACCTCGGATCGACGGCCGCGACACGAGGACCGTGCGTCCCATCAGCGTTGAAGTCGGCATGCTGCCCAAGACCCACGGATCGGCGTTGTTCCAGCGTGGCGAGACCCAGGCCATCGTCGTCGCCACCTTGGGTACGTTGCGGGATGCGAAGTTGGTGGAGGGCCTCGACGGCACCTTCAAGGACAACTTCATGCTGCACTACAACTTCCCGCCCTACAGCGTGGGCGAGGAATCGTTCCTTGGTGCACCGAAGCGCCGCGAGATCGGTCACGGCAACCTGGCGCGGCGCGGCATCGCCGCCTGCCTGCCGACGGAGGAGGACTTCCCCTACACGGTCAGGGTCGTCTCGGAGATCACCGAGAGCAACGGCTCGAGTTCCATGGCCTCGGTGTGCGGCAGCTCGCTCGCGCTCATGGACGCCGGCGTGCCCATGAAGGCTCCGATTGCGGGCGTCGCCATGGGGCTTGTCAAGGAAGGCGACCGCTTCGCCGTGCTGACGGACATCCTGGGCGACGAGGACCACCTCGGCGACATGGACTTCAAGGTGGCGGGAACCGCGCAAGGCGTGACGGCGCTGCAGATGGACATCAAGATCGACGGGATTACCGAAGAGATCATGGAGACTGCGCTCGAACAGGCGCACGAGGCCCGTCTGCACATCCTGGGCGAGATGAACAAGGTCCTGTCGAAGTCCCGCGACACGGTATCCGAGAACGCACCCTCCATGGTGGTGCTGAACGTGGATCCTGAAAAGATCCGCGACATCATCGGCAAGGGCGGCGCAACCATCCGCTCGATCGTCGAGGAGACCGGGGCCGAGGTGGACGTGGAAGACGACGGCAGCGTGCGCATCTACGCGGAGGACGGTGAGTCCAAGGACGCCGCCGTGGCACGCATCCAGGAGATCACCGCCGAGGCGGAAATCGGGCGCATCTACCAGGGCAAGGTCGTGAGCATCGTCGACTTCGGCGCGTTCGTGAACATCCTCCCGGGCAAGGACGGTCTACTGCACATCTCGCAGATCGCCGAAGAGCGAGTCGAGAAAGTGGGCGACTACCTGGAGGAGGGACAGGAGGTCGAAGTGGTCTGCCTGGACACCGATCAGCGCGGACGCATCAAGCTGTCGATGAAGGAAGTCCAGAACTACGCCGCCGTCGATTGACGGCCCCGCGAACGGCCACTAGCAACCGGCACGGGCGGCGGCGCGCCTTCGGGCGCGAGGGGCGCGCCGCTACGGCGTCTGTCGCCTCGCCACTAGGTCGTCGACCACCGCCGGATCGGCGAGGGTCGACGTGTCGCCGAGATCTTCGACGTCTCCGGCGGCGATCTTGCGCAGGATGCGGCGCATGATCTTGCCGGAGCGGGTCTTGGGCAATCCCGGGGCCAACTGGATCGCGTCCGGCTTGGCGATGGGCCCGATCTCCGTGCGCACCTGCTGGACGAACTCATCGACCAAGGCGTCGCTCTCGTTGATGCCTGCCATCAGCGTGACGAACGCGTAGATGCCCTCGCCCTTGATCTCGTGGGGGAAGCCCACCACGGCGGCTTCCGCGACGGCTTCGTGCAGGACTAGGGCGCTCTCCACCTCGGCCGTGCCCAGACGGTGTCCGGAGATGTTCATCACGTCATCCACGCGGCCGGTGATCCAGTAGTAGCCGTCGGCGTCGCGCCGGGCGCCGTCACCGGTGAAGTAGAAGCCCTTGTAGGTCGCATAGTAGGTGTCGACGACACGCTGATGGTCACCGTAGACCGTGCGAATCTGTCCCGGCCAGGGTGCCGTGATCACCAGGTTGCCGGTGGCCTCGGTGTCTTCGAGGACCTTGCCGTCCGGGTCCACCAGGGCGGGCCGGATGCCGAAGAAGGGAAGTGTGGCCGAGCCGGGTTTCAGCGCCGTGGCGCCGGGCAGCGGCGTGATCATGATGCCGCCGGTCTCGGTCTGCCACCAAGTGTCCATCACCGGGCAGCGACGTTCGCCGACCACGCCGTGGTACCACTCCCAGGCTTCCGGGTTGATGGGCTCTCCGACGGTGCCGAGGATTCGCAGACTCGCGCGGCTCGTGGAGGTGACGTACTCGTTGCCCTGGCCCATGAGCTGGCGGATGGCGGTGGGCGCGGTATAGAAGATGTTGACGCGATGTTTGTCGACGATCTGCCAGCAGCGCGACGCGTCCGGATACGTGGGCACGCCTTCGAACATCAGCGTCGTGGCGCCGTTGGCCAGCGGGCCGTAGACGATGTACGAGTGGCCGGTGACCCAGCCGACGTCGGCCGTGCACCAGTAGATGTCGCCGTCGTGGTAGTCGAAGACGTACTTGTGGGTCATGGCGGCTTGGAGCAGGTAGCCGCCGGTGCCGTGCTGTACCCCCTTGGGCTTGCCCGTGGAGCCGGAGGTGTAGAGGATGAAGAGCGGATCCTCCGAGTCCATGACCGCCGGCTCGAAGGAGGCGGACTGGCCGCCCACGAGATCGTCGTACCAGACGTCGCGCCCCTCGTTCCACGGCACGTCGGCACCGGTTCGCCGGACGGTCAGCACCGTGTGGACGTTGGGACAGTCGGCCAGCGCCACCTCGGCGTTCTCCTTGAGCGGCACGGTGCGCCCGCCGCGGACTCCCTCGTCGGCGGTGATCAGTGTCTGGCAGTCGGAGTCGAGTATCCGGTCCTTCAACGACTGCGGCGAGAACCCGCCGAAGACCACCGAGTGGATGGCGCCGATGCGCGCGCAGGCCAGCATGGCGTAGGCGGCCTCCGGGATCATCGGCATGTAGATGCACACCCGATCGCCCTTGGCCACGCCACGGCTGGCTAGGGCGTTGGCGAGCCGACCGACGGCGTCGGACAGTTGACGGTAGGTGATGTGCTCCTGAACGTCGGGCTCGTCGCCCTCCCAGATGATCGCCACTTGGTCGGCCCGTTCCGCCAAGTGCCGGTCGATACAGTTGACGGAAGCGTTGAGCGTCGCGCCCTTGAACCAGCTCACCCGGCCTGCGGGAAAATCGTGGGAAGACACCTCCGTCCACTCGGAATACCAGTCGACGAACTCCCGCGCCCGGTCACTCCAGAACGCGTCCGGGTCGGCGATGGACTGCTCGTAGAGTTCGAGGTAGCGAGCGTTGTCGATGTGGCTCGCTCCGAGTAGCGACTCGGGTACGGGATAGGTGTTCGCCATGGCTAAGCAACAAGGAAACCTGCGACAGCGCGAGTCTAGCCCGTAGGGGCGACGCTTGTCGTCGCCCGCGTCTGTTCAAAGCACGGCGCGTCTTGCGCCCGAACGGCGCGAGGTCGCTACGGTCGGGCGTTCCGTGCCCGTTTGATCGCCTCGATCAATTCGGCGGTCGCGGGATTGCCTCCACGCTGGCTGCCTTCGATCAGCTCGCCATGGATCGGACCGGCGAGTTCCTTGCCCAGCTCCACGCCCCACTGATCGAAGGGGTTGATCTGCCATAGCGTGCCGAGACAAAACACCTTGTGCTCATAGAGCGCCAACAGTGCACCCAGCGAGCGGGCATCCAGCTCGTCCAGCAGGATCGTCGTCGTGGGGTTGCCGCCCTTTACTCGTCGATGCGGGGCCGTCGCTTCGCCTTCGCGGCCAAGGAGCATGGCCTCGCTCTGCGCGAGGCAGTTGGCAAGCAGCCAGTCGTGGTGCGCTTCGAGGTCGTGGCCGGGGTCGACGCAGGCGATCAGATCGGCGCTGAACGCGCGCGTGCCCTGGTGCAGCAACTGGTGGAAGGCATGCTGGCCGTTGGTCTCCTCGCCACCCCAGACGATGGGGGCAGTGTGGGTTTCCGTCGGCTGGCCGTCGTTTCGAACCGACTTGCCGTTGCTCTCCATTTCGAGCTGCTGCAGGTGATCGGGGAGGAGCTTCAAGCGATTGTCGTAGACGAGTAGCGCGTGGCTGGCGGCACCGTGGAAGTTGGTGTTCCAGACCTGCAACAGGGCGAGCAGGACCGGGATGTTCCGCTCGAACGGGGTGCTGCGGAAGTGGTCGTCGACTTGGCGTGCGCCGGCGAGCAGGCTTTCGAAGCCGTCCCGCCCCAACGCGATTGCGATGGGCAGCCCCGCCGCAGACCAGAGGGAGAAACGCCCGCCGACCCAATCCCACATGCGAAAGCGATGTTCCCCGGCCACGCCGAACTCGGCAGCGGCATCCTCGTTCGCGGTCACGGCGAGGAAGTGCCGGGCAAGGGCATTCGCCTCGCAGGTCCGTTCCAGGAACCAGCTGCGCGCCGCTGCGGCATTGACGCGCATCTCGAGGGTCGTGAAGCTCTTCGAGATCAGGATGACGAGTGTGGTCGCCGGGTCCAGTCCGGCGAGGGCCGATGTCGCAGCGGTCCCGTCGACGTTGGCCAGGAAGCGGATCTCCGGTGCCGTTCCCGAGGACCGCGCGAGCGCATCCACGACCAGCTCGGGACCCAGTTGCGACCCCCCGATGCCGATGGCCACGACGGTGTCGATGGCCTTGGCGGTATAGCCTCGATACTCGCCCGACCGCACCCGTTCGGCGACATCGAGGAAACGGTCACGCTCCCGGCGGACTTCGTCGGGACAGTCGTGGGCGCGCAATGACGTATGCAACGCCGCCCGGTCCTCGGTCCGGTTGACCGGGTCGCCGGAGAACAGGGCGGCGATCGCGGATTCCAGCCCGCTCTGTGCCGCGAGGTCGGCGAGTGCACCGGCCACGGGCTTGTCGATGCCCTGCTTGGAATAGTCTACGAGCAGGGGGCCGAGGCGCAGCGAGTTGGGGACATGGCTAGGTCGGGAACCGGTTCGGGGTTCCGCCAGTTTGGCGAGACGCCGCCATGCGGCGAGCTCGTGTGGCGGGCTAGCCCGCATATCTCACCCGGTCGCTTGTGCGGGCTATTTCCACGCCGACATTGTCAATTAACCTGGCCCGGCCGATCCGGGCAGCGGCGAGAATCCGCAGGCTGGTAGTCTCGGTGTCTGGCGCGCACAGCCGCTCGGCATCCCGGATCGCCACGTAGTCCACGTCGAAACCCGCCTCGACGAGGTTCCGCGAGCCGCGCTCCTCCGCGGAAGGATAGTCCCGGCAGCCATCCTCGACCGCCGTCTTGATCCCTGTCAGGACGCGGTTGAGCGTGGCCGCGCGGCGGCGTTCGTCGTCGGTAAGGTAGTTGTTGCGGCTGGACAGCGCGAGACCGCTGGGTTCGCGCACGGTGGGCACCCCGACCACCTCCACGGGCATGTCGAGTTGCCGCGCCATGGCACGGATCAGGGTGAGCTGCTGCCAGTCCTTCTCGCCGAAAAACGCCTTGTCGGGTGCGACGATGTTGAGCAACTTCGCGACCACGGTACCGACGCCATCGAAATGCCCCGGCCGACTGGCCCCGCAGAGCGTGTTCGCCAGTACCGGCAGCGAGATCGTGACTGTCCCGTCGCGTCCCTCTGGATACATAGCGTCGACGGACGGTGCGAAGACGTGGTCCACGCCGGCGTCGCCAAGGAGCCGAAGGTCGTCGTCGAGCGTGCGGGGGTAGCTGGCGAAGTCCTCGTTGGGCCCGAATTGGGTGGGATTGACGAAGACCGACACCACGCAGACGTCGCAGGTCTGCCGGCACGCGGCCACGAGGGCGAGGTGGCCTTCGTGGAGATTGCCCATGGTGGGAACGAGGCCGACGCTGCCGCGGCCGGCTCGGAGCCTGTCGCGTAGCGTGGCGATGTCCTCGGCGACATCCACGCGCGCGTCAGGCAAACGAGTGTTCCGGCCCTGGGAACGTTCCGGACTTGACCGCATCGGCATAGGCGCGAAACGCCCCGGGGATGCCGTCGTCGCTCTCCGGCAGGAAGTTCTTGACGAACTTGGGCACGCGAATGCTCGAAGGCGTGAGGCCGAGCATGTCGTGCATGACCATGATCTGTCCGTCGGTATGTGGACCCGCGCCGATCCCGATCACGGGAACCTTGAGCCGCTCGGTGATTTCCCGACCGAGTTCCACCGGTACGCACTCGAGGAGGAGTATCGAGGCACCGGACTCTTCGAGGATCAGCGCCTCGTCGATCATCGTCTGCGCCTGGTCGGGGTTGCGGCCCTGCACCCGGTAGCCGCCGATGCGGTTGATCGACTGCGGCGTCAGACCCATGTGGGCGCACACCGGAATACCGCGTTCGGTCAACAACCGCGTGGATTCGGCGAGCCACGCGCCACCCTCCAGCTTGACCACGTGGGCACCGGCCCGCATCAGCACGGCCGCACTCTCGAGCGATTGTTCCTCGGAGGCGTAGCTCATGAACGGCAGGTCGGCCATGATCAGTGCACCCTGGTTGCCTCGGTGAACGCAGTTCATGTGATAGACCATGTCGTCGAGGGTGACGGGCAGCGTGCTGTCATGGCCGTGCAGCACCATGCCGAGGGAGTCCCCCACGAGCAGGACGTCGACTCCGGAACTGGAAATCAACTCGGCGAACAACGCGTCGTAGGCAGTCAGGGACGCGAAGCGTTCTCCTCGACGCTTCTTCTGGTTCAGCGTATTGAGGGACACCGGCGACTTTCGGGACTGTGCGCTCATGGGGCCACCTTCCCACCGGGAGCGTCGGTTTGCAACGTCAGAGAAGGCTCGGGTTGGGGTTGAAGTACTGGCGCACGCCGTCGATGGACCTGATCTGTTCGACGAGGGCACGGTAGTGCGCCTCGTTGTCGGCGAAGTCGATCTCCGCCGCGTTGATGATCAACAACGGGGCGCTGTCGTAGTAGTGGAAGAACTCGGTGTAGGCGTCCGTCAGCATGGTGATGTATTCCGAGTCGATCCGTTGTTCGTAGGCGATGCCGCGTCGCCGGATTCGATCAAGGAGTACGGACACGGGCGCCTGAAGGTAGACCACCAGATCGGGTTGTGGTGGGCGAATGTCGAGACTCCGGTAGATTTCCTCGTAGAGTTCGAGCTCGTTGTCGTCCAGGGTCGCCTTGGCGAACAGCCGATCCTTCTCCATCAGGAAGTCCGTGACGAGCATGGCGCCGAGCATGTCGTCGCGGGAGATGTTCGCCACCTGGTTGGCACGGTGCAGGAGGAAGAACAGTTGTGTGGGAAGCGCGTGGCGCCGTCCCTCCCGGTAGAAGCGGTCGAGAAACGGATTCTCCATCGCTGGTTCGAGCACGAGTGGACGATGGAACGTGTCCGCCAAGCGGCGGGCGAGCGTGGTCTTGCCGACGCCGATGGGCCCCTCGACGGCGATGTAGTTGGGCGGGGACGGTGCGGCCGAGGGTTCCTCTTTCTCGGCGCCCTGGGCTCGTCCGGCGTCGCGTTGCGATGCGCCGCTATCCATGGAAGTGGTGCCCCCTCGCGCTCCCCCGCTGAAGGCTCTCTTCATGCGAGGGGTGCCCCCTCGCGCTCCCCCGCTGAAGGCTCTCTTCATGCGAGGGGTGCCCCCTCGCGCTCCCCCGCTGAAGGCTCTTGCACTGCTCGGAGGACACGTCAACGTGGCGTCGCACCGCCGTTGGCGAACTCCGGGTTGTTGACGGCTGGGGAGGACCGCCGCCTCCGCCGTCGGCGTCGCCGTGGCTGATCACGTGCAGGACGGGCATCCGGGTCGTGCCCCTCCCGTGTCTGGACCTCCGTCCACCACTGTCCGAGATCTTCCGGCGCATCGCCGGCTTCGATGCGCAACAGCAGGAAGTCGTAGGCAGCCCGGAAGCGGGGATGGGCGAGCAGCTTGTTCACGTTGCGTTGCGTGCGTCGGTCCAGCATTGGCTGAAGACGCCACACATCGCGCGCGAACCAACTGTGTCGTCGAGGAATCGCGATCGTCGATTGCTGTGCGGCGAGCACGGATCGAGACAACTCCTCCTCGGCCGCAGCCACGCGCTGCCGACTGCCGTTGGCCTCTGCCAGGGCGATGTCCGCGCGTTCGACGTATTCCGGCCAAAGGAAAGCGGCTAGCAAGAAGCCCGGGGTGACGGGCTTGTCCTCCTTGATACGACGGTCGGTACTTGCCAACGCCAGACGAGGAACGACGTCCCCGTCGGGGGGCAACGGAAACAGGATATCGACCAGTTCGTACCGGCACAGGAGTTCGAATGTTTGCTCCCCGTGGCCGGTCATGAACATCTTGGTGAACTCGTCGAATAGCCGCGCCGGTGGGATCGCGTTGAGCATTTCGCACATCGGGGCTATGGCATCGTGCGTGGCCGGGTGGATCTCAAGGTCGAGCTTCGCAGCGAATCGAATGGCCCGCAGGATCCGTACGGGATCTTCGCGGAAACGCTGTTGCGGATCGCCGATCAAGCGCAGCGTCCGCTTGGCGATGTCCGCCATGCCATTGCAGTAGTCGAGCACCACGTCGTCGACGGGGTCGTAGTAGAGCGCGTTGACCGTGAAGTCCCGCCTGAACGCGTCCTCGTCGATACTGCCGTAGACGTTGTCCCGAAGAATGATCCCTTCCTCGGACAGATGCTGGGGCTGAGCGTCCTCCTCGTCGTCAAGCGTACGCCGAAAGGTCGACACCTCGATCACTTCGCGACCCATGCGAACATGGACGATACGGAACCGGCGCCCAACGAGGCGTACCCGGGGGAACACACGCCGCACATCCTCCGGGGTGGCATCGGTCGCCACGTCGAAGTCCTTGGGCACGACGCCCAACAGGAGGTCGCGGACGCAACCGCCCACGAGGTACGCGTCGAAGCCGCCGCTGCGCAGTTTGTCGATCACGGCAACCGCGTTCTTGGAAACACGGCTGCGGTCGATTCCGTGGTCGGCTAGGCGATTCAGCAAGGATGTGCCTCGAAGCGATGCAGGACGCGTCTTGAGTGGTTCGGACGCGATTGTACCCGTAGACGCGCACGCGCGCTGAGGCGGACCCGCTGCTGTTCGCCGGTTGCTGTCACTACGATGGCGTCGAGGTTCTTGCTACGACCGACGTGGGCCCCGTTTGTGGGTGCGACGCCGCGGTATGTTCAGCCGCTGACGGCGCTCCCAGAGGCTCTTTCGGCTGATACCCAGCTTCGCGGCAAGCTCCGTTTCGGTGTACTGGTCCTCGTTGTCGAGGACGAACCGCAGAAAATAGTCCTCCAGGCTGCTCGACGCCTGGTCGTCGGGTTCCCGGGAGTCTGGCCGGAACCGGTCGGCGATCGCGAGCCGCTCGGCATCGATGACGCCCTGGTCGGTCAAGATCACGGCCCGTTCCACGGCGTTCTCCAACTCGCGCACGTTTCCGGGCCATGGGTAGGTCTGCATGGCGTCGAGAGCAGCCGCGGCGAATGTCAGGCCCTGCTTGTTGAGCTTGTTGCACGTGCGCTCGAGCACCGCCTGTGCGAGAACAACGACGTCCTCGCCACGCTCCCGCAAGGGCGGGACGTGCAGCACGGCATCGATGCACTGGAAGAGTTCCTCGCCGTAGCGGTTCTGACCTGCGAACTCGGCAACATCGCGGCGGGTTGCAGCGATGATGCGCACGTTTGCGTCACGCGCCTGGGCACTGCCGAAACGCCTGACCTGGCCGTCCTTGAGGAAACAAAGCAGACGTGCCTGGGCTGATGGCGGCATGTCCGCGACTTCGTCGAGGAAGAGGGTGCCGCCATCCGCCGCTTCCAGCAGACCGGGGCGTGGGGCATGCGACAGTTTCGCGACCCGAGAGTCGACGCCGAACAGCTCCGACTCGATCATGGTCTCCGGAATCGCCGCGCAGTTGAAGGCGATGACCTGGGCGTGGCGGCGGCTGCTGGAGGCGTGCAGGGCACGCGCGATGAGCTCTTTGCCGGTTCCCGACTCCCCTTGGATCAGAACCGTCGCCTCCGTGGGTCCCCATGTGCCAACCTGGTCGAGCAGATCGCGCATCGCAGCGCAGTTCCCGATGATGGTGGGGAAGGCCGTTTCGCCGCCGACCGTCGGCAAGGCGCGGCTCGTGGCTCGCTCCACGGCGGCGATGAGGGTTGCGGGCTCGAGCGGTCGCGGAACGTAGTCCGCCGCACCGAGCCGCATGCACTCGACGGCCTGCTCGATGCTGGGCGAGTCGGCGACGAGCACAACGGGAACCGGCGCGCACAAGGCGAGAAAGTCCCCGGTGTCGACGGCGAGGGAGGCGTTTGCCACGACAGCGTCCACCTGCCCGGCGCCCGCCCGCAGCGCGTCTTTCGGGTGCGATTCTTCGATGACGTCGAAGCCGGTGCGTTCGAACTCCCCGCGTAGGCTCCGGCGGCTGGAGTCGTCCGGCTCGACTACGAGGACGCGGGTCATCGCGCAATGGTAGCAGCGCCGTCAGGAAAGCGCCGTGAACCCTCGGACGACAGGACCGGCTGGAACCCTGGCGATGTCCCATTGACGAATCGCCCAGTCGAGAAGGGCCGGGGTGTTCTCGTCCGGTGGCTCGAAACCGAGAAGCGTCAGCGCCGCGCCGACGTTCTGCCGGGCGAAGCGTGAGTCGATCGCCGTCGCCTGATTGTGCTTCGACAGCTTGACGCCGGAGGCCTCCACGATCACGGGAATGTGGGCGTAGCTCGGCGGGGCGGTGCCGAGGGCAGCCATGAGAAAGAGTTGCCGGGCGGTGTCGTCCATCAGGTCGGCGCCGCGGACCACGTGGTCGACCCCCATCGCATGGTCGTCGACGACGACTGCCAGGTGGTACGAAGCGAACCCATCGCGTCGCCGCACAACGAAGTCATCCAGGGTGCCGGACTCGCCGGAGGTCGGCGCTTGTTGCACACGGTCCGGGAAACCGACGCGTCCTTCAGCACGGATGCGGATCGCGTTTCCCTCCCAAGGCAGCGACAGGTTCCGGCACGTGCCCGGGTAGCGGGCCGTCCCGCGCAGTTGCCGTCGAGTGCACCGGCAGGCAAAGCAGCGTTGCGCTAGCTTGTCCAAGGCGGCGCGGTACTGTGCGACGTGGTTGCTCTGTCGGGCGACCGGTCCGTCCCAATACAGGCCGTGGGCTTCCAATGTTGCGAGGATCTCGGACTCGGCATCGGGGTCCACGCGGGGTGTGTCCAGATCGTCGATGCGCAGCAGCCATCGGCCGTTGCCGGCGCGGGCATCGACCCACGACGCCACCGCGGTCAGCAGCGAACCGAAGTGCAGGGGTCCCGACGGCGTCGGCGCAAACCGTCCGGTGTAGGGCAGGTTGGAAGGTTCGGGAATCGGCTCTGCTCGTGGTGTGGTGGCGCTGCCTGGGGAGCTTGTAGGTCGGAGTTGGCGCGGCTGGAAAACTACCAGCGCGCGCGTGAGGGCGGCGCGCTAGCCCCGGAGTTGCTTCTCGCGGAGTTCGTCCAGGGCCTTGCAGTCCACGCATTGCGTGGCGGTGGGACGCGCTTCCAGTCGCCGCAAGCCGATCTCCACGCCGCAGGTGTCGCAGTAGCCGTAGTCCTGCTGATCGATCCGGTCGATGGTCTCGTTGATCTTGCGGATCAGCCGCCGTTCTCGGTCTCGGGTGCGCAACTCGATGCCGAGTTCCTCTTCTCGTGTCGCACGGTCGAGTTCATCGGGGAAGTTGGAGGCTTCGTCCTGCAGGTGGTTCACCGTCCGGTCCACCTGTTCCATCAGTTCGTGCCGCCACCCTAGGAGCATGTTGCGAAAGTACTCGACTTGGTTGGGGTTCATGTACGGCTCGTCGGCGTCTCCCTGGTAGGGAACGAAGTTCCTGAACGGAGAATGGCCGCCTTGCGCATCGCCACCGCCGACCGCAGTGGCGGATTCGCCGCCGTCGGTGGACGTGTTGCCTGATGGGTCACTCATAGCTGTACAGTGTTCGGCTCGGACCGAGAGGGCGCGTAACCTACCAAAACGTCTAGGCGATGGCTATATCGAAGTCGTTAACGTTCGTTTCACTGTTTTCTGCCCGGAACGGCGTTTCCGGGGGAGCTTGATGAGATTCGAACCCGCGCTCCGGCAAGGCGTGCTTGTGCGGCGCTACAAGCGGTTCCTGGCGGATGTCGAGACATCGAACGGGTGCGAGATGACCATCCACTGCGCCAACACCGGGGCCATGACGGGATGTGCCGACCCCGGCAGCCGGATCTGGTATTCAACCTCGGCGAATCTCCGTCGCAAGTACCGCCACTCGTTGGAGATCGTGGAGGATGCCGACGGCCACCTGGTCGGTGTGAACACGGCACGGGCCAACGGACTCGTGGTCGAGGCGTTGTCGGCGGGGATTCTGCCGGGTTTCGCTGGAGTTTCTTTGCTGAGGCGCGAAGTGGCCATTCCGGGGGAGAGCGGCCGCTTCGATCTGCTCGTGGACGATGTCTTCGTGGAAGTGAAGTCGGTGACGCTGCGGCTTGCCGACGGCGGAGCGTTCCCCGATGCGGTGAGTGTTCGGGCGACCCGGCACGTCGATGCGCTCGCCCGCCTTGCCCGGTCCCGGCTCGGGGCGGCACTCGTGTTCTGCGTGCTGCACAACGGCATCGACAGGGTGCGCCCTGCGGACGAGATCGACCCGGACTACGGACGTGCGCTGCGCCGGGCCGCGGACGCGGGCGTGCGCGTCCTGGCGCTGCGATGCAGGGTGACGGTGTACGGAATCGAGCCAACGGGACTGCTCCCCGTTTGTTCATAGCATTCCGCCGTAGCGGCGACCGCGCTACTACCCGCCCGTCCGGAAGCGTCTCTTCAGAGCTGCGTAGTCGTCGATCCCGTCCAGTCGTGCGCCGTGCTTGGCCACGACCTCCGCTGCGGCGAAGTTCGCGAACCGGGCGGCGTCCGCGGGGTCGGCCCCTTCGCCACGGGCGTAGACGACGGCGCCGGCGTACATGTCCCCGGCTCCGGTGGTGTCCACGACCTCGGTTGAATGGCCCGGCGTCAATGTCCGCTTGCCCTTGGCGACCACGAGGCTGCCGCGCGCTCCCAGGGTTACGTTGACGAAAGGTGCGATGTCTGCGAGTTCGACAACGGCAACGTCCAGGCGGTCGGTTCCCGCCCAAAGGAGCGCCTCCTCCTCGTTGCAGAAGAGTTGCGCCACGCCGTTGCCGAGCATCCGCTGGAGACCATCTCGGAAGGCGGACACCATGGAGGGGTCGGAGAATGAGACGTTCACAGCGACGCGTTCGGACTCGGCCAGCTCGCGTGCCCGAACGGCCGCCGCGCACCCCGATGTCGACGACGCCAGGTAGCCCTCCATATATAGGTGGGCGGATTTCGCGATCACGGCGTCGTCGAGATCGTCGATGGAGAGATTCTCGGAAACGCCCAGAAAGGTCGTCATCGTTCGTTCGGCGTCATCGGTGACCAGGGTCAGGCAGCGGCCCGACTTGCCGTCGCCCCGGTGGTTGCCGATGGTGTCGATCCCGGCTCGACGCATGTCGTCGAGGAAGCGAAGACCGACCCGGTCTTGCGCGACCCGGCACGAATAGGCGCCCCGACCCCCGAAGCCCCGCACCGCGAAAACGGTGTTTGCCGCCGAACCTCCCGAGCGGTGACGCGGTTCGTGATCGGACAAACTCGCCATCAAGGCGTCCATCCGGTCTTCGTCCACCAGCGTCATGTGACCCTTCACCAGTTTCGAGTCGCGCAGGAAGACGTCGTCGACCGCGTACTCCAGATCCATCAGGGCATTGCCGATGCCGCAGATGTCGTAGGCCGGTGGTGCGCCGGGAGATGGGGCCATGGTGGAAACCGTTGGGTGGGACGTTGCGGATTCAGCTGGTCGCTAGCCCGGCGAATGCCCGGTCGACGGCGTCGAGGGTGTGCTCGACCTCCGCATTGCCGTGAGCGCCGGAGACGAAAACGGTCTCGTAGGCGGAGGGCGCGAGATAGACGTTGGCGTCCAGCATGGCGTGGAAGAACCGGCGATAGTGGTCGACGTCCGCCTCGGCGACGTCGTCGAAATTCCCCACGCGGCCCGATGTGAAGAACACGCTAAGCATGCCGCAGACCCGATTCACCGTGACCGCCAGGTTGTGGTTTCGCCCACAGTCCTCGATGCCTCGGGCGAGGCGCTCGGTGGTGGTCGCCAGGGTCCCGTAGAACGCCTCGTCCAGGGAACCGATCATCGCGAGTCCGGCACTCATGGTCAGCGGATTGCCGGACAGCGTGCCCGCCTGGTAGACGGAGCCGAGGGGCGCGAGTTGATCCATGAGTTCGTCGCGTCCGCCGAGGGCCCCCACCGGCAGCCCACCGCCAATCGCCTTGCCCAGCGTGGTCAGGTCGGGGGTCACGCCGTAACGGGTCTGGGCACCCCCGGGGTGTACGCGAAACCCGGTGATGACCTCGTCGAAGATGAGGATCGCGCCGGCGTCGGAGGCCAGCGTGCGGAGCGTTTCGAGGTATCCCGCGGCCGGGGGGACGCAACCCATGTTGCCAGCCACCGGCTCGACGATCATTCCGGCGATGCGGTCGCCATGGCGGTCGAAGGCTTCTCTCGCGGCGGCCGCGTCGTTGTACGGCAGGGTCATGGTGTGCTTTGCGGTGTCCTGCGGCACGCCGGGCGAGTCCGGCAGCCCGAGGGTCAGGAGTCCCGACCCGGCCTGCGCCAGGAAGGCGTCGGCATGCCCGTGATAGCAGCCCTTGAACTTGACGATCAGGTCGCGCCCGGTGTGCGCCCGGGCCAGGCGGATGGCGGTCATGGTCGCCTCGGTGCCCGAATTGACCATGCGCACCTTGTCGATCGACGGAAACCGCTCGACGATGGCCTCGGCCAGGTCGACTTCCACTTCGCTCGGAGCACCGAAACCGAGACCGGACAGGGCGCGGTCGCGGACGGCATCGACCACGGGGTTGAAGGCGTGTCCCTGCAGCATCGGCCCCCAGGCGCCGACGTAGTCGACATAGCGGTTGCCGTCGACATCGGTGAGCCAGGCACCGTCCCCGGCGGCGAAAAACACCGGCGTGCCGCCGACGCCACGGAACGCGCGGACGGGTGAATTCACTCCCCCGGGGATGCACAGTTCCGCTCTCGCGAGCAGCTCGGAGGAAGTGTCGCGTTTCATTTAGCTAGGCTCCTTGGGCGGCGCTGATAGTCGCATGCAGGCTGGCGGCACACTACCACCATGCCTGGCTTTCGATGTCTTCGCGGGTCAGCACGCCGACCACGGTTCCGAAGGATTCGCCCTTCTTCGACAGGATCGATTTCGACCGGGTTACGCACAGCGTGTCGACACCGAAACGGTTGAGTTCGGTGAGCGCCTCTTGGAGCGTGGCACGAACGTCGATGACGCCGGCTTTGTAATGTTCCGCAAGCTGTAGACGTTCGGCGATGTCCGATGTGTCTCCGGGTGCTTCCCCGCGTGGTTGGAGGTCTCGCGCATCGACCACCGAGAACGTGTCGTTCGGGCTTTGGAAGACAAGCCAACGCGGCATCGGAGCCAGGCTGCTGCGAAGCTCGTCGCTGGACGGTGCGGCGGGCAGCAACACGACGTCGCGATCCATGAGGCTCGCGACACCGACCCGGAGCAGGTGTTGCGCGGCGGGATGCGGAGGATAGCGAACGCCGAGCGTGGCGAGCGTGGACAACAGTGCCGAACGACGCTTGAACAGGCTGGTCGTCAGGGTGGCGACGGCGATGATGAGCATGGCGGGCAGGATGACGCGTGGACTGGCGGTCAGTTCCAGTACTGCGACCAGCGCGGCCAGCGGCGCCTGCAGCACGGCCGCCATCATCGCCGCCATGCCAAGCATCACGTACAGCGCTGGCGTTGAAGCATGGTCGGGGACCACGACGGGAGCGGCGATGCCGATGAGACCGCCGAGCAGTGCGCCCATCACCAGGGTCGGCCCGATCACGCCCACCGGCAGCCCCACACCGACGCAGGCGGCGGATGCCACGAACTTCGCGACGAGGATGGCGAGCAGTGCGGTCCAGGCGAAGTTGCCGAGCAGCGCCGCGTTCACCGTGTCGTAGCCGACGCCGAGGACCTCGGGCGCGACCAGCGCGGCGACCCCCGTGATGGCGCCCGCCAACGTTGCCTGGACCCAGAACGGAAGGGATCTGATCTTGGCGAACGTCGACACGAGGTAGGTGAACATGCCGGCCAGGAGGCCGACGACGATTCCCGCGACCATGATGTACGGGACCTCCACGAGCGAGCCCATCTCGGTGTGGGGAATGGGAAACTCGATCACATCGCCGACGAACCAGCGGCTGAGCAGGGTCGCCGTCACGGTCGCGATGATGATGGGGACGAAACTCGTGATCGCGTACTCCATCATGACCACTTCCATGGCGAAGATCACGCCGGCCATGGGGGTGTTGAACGATGCGCCGATCGCGGCTGCGGACCCGCAGGCGACGAGTGTGCGGACACAGTTGTCGGGGAGTCGGAGAGCATCGCCGAGCAGGCTCGAAGTGGCGGCGCCAAGATGCACGGCCGGACCTTCCCTGCCGCCGGACAGTCCGGTCGCCAGTCCGATGACCCCGCCCACGAACTGATGCACCGCTACGCGCCAAGGCAGCCGACCCCGGTGGCGCGCCAGGCGTTCCATGACGTGGACAACACCGAAACGGCGCGAATCGGGCGGCAGTCGGGTGAGCATCAGGCCGACCACGACGGCGCCCGCGATCGGGAGCAGCAGGTGCCATGTAGCGCCGAGACCTTCGAAGCTCTCGGCGTCGGCACGCCCGGTGATCCAGGCGGCGGCCTCGATGGCGCCGCGAAACAGCAACACGACAGCAGCCGTGAGAACGCCGACGATGATCGCGAGCAACGACAGCTCGGGTAGGGCCGTTCCTCCGGCAAGCTGTCGGTGAACGAACTCCGCGGCGGCGCCTTTGGCTCGGGAGAGGGTGGACAGGTTCGGCTCCTTGCCGGTATGGGCGGATCGGCGGACCGGACAACTATAACCGTAGCGCCCCGTGGCCGACGCGCGGCCCTTGGTGAGATATGCGGGCTGGGTGCGCCGATGGATGGCGGCGAACCGCTATAATGGAATCAAATGGATGTGAACCTTCAATTCTCGCCCCGCGCCGCCGACAAGGTCCGTGAACTGATCGAGGACGAGGGCAACAATGCGCTGAAGCTCCGCGTGTTCATCACGGGCGGCGGCTGCAGCGGGTTCTCCTACGGGTTCACCTTCGACGACAGCATCGCTGCCGACGACTCCGTGGTCGAGCGCAACGGCGTGACGGCGGTCGTCGACCCCATGAGCTACCAGTACCTGGCGGGCGCGGAGATCGACTACAAGGAGGATCTGTCCGGTGCCCAGTTCGTGGTCACCAATCCCAACGCGTCCTCCACCTGCGGCTGCGGCAACTCGTTCGCGATCTAAGATCCCACCCCGGCAACGCCGTTCACGGCGGCTGACCGGCGTATACCGCACCGAGCACCCGTGGCCCGCTCGCGCCGGTAACCGCCGGAGCGTTGCCCGCCCGCCTTTCCAGGCGGTGATGCGCGAACCATGCGAACGCGGCGGCTTCCAGGGCGTCCCCGTCGACGTCCAGATCGTCGCACGGCATCACGTCGTAGCCGTCGAGATGGGTTGTCAGTCGCTCCATGAGGTGGGCATTCCGACGACCGCCGCCACAGACCACGACGTCACCGCCGGGAGGTCCCCAACGCCGAACCGACGTGGCGATGCTCCACGCGGTGAACTCGGCGAGCGTCGCCTGCACGTCCGCGGGCTCTAGATCGAGCCCCCGGCAGGCGTCGATGACGTAGTCGAGGTTGTAGGTCTCCTTGCCGGTGCTCTTGGGTGGCTCCCGGCCGACGAACGCGTCCGCACACAGCACATCGAACAGGCGTGCCTGGCGTTCACCGCTTGCGGACCACGTACCGTCGTGGTCGAACGGCGTGGACAGACAATGCCGGGTCCAGGCATCGAGGAGAGCGTTTCCCGGCCCTGTATCGAATCCGAGTATCGACGTTGACGCGGCAGGCAGCATGGTTGCATTGGCGATGCCGCCGACATTGACCACGACGCGGTGTCGCACCTTGTCCCGGAATAGCGCTTCGTGGAACAGCGGCGCCAACGGAGCGCCTTCGCCCCCGGCCGCCAGATCGCGACGGCGAAGATCCGCGACCACGTCGATGCCGGTGATCTCGGCGATTCGATTGGGGTCGCCGATCTGCACCGTGAACGGCGTTGTCGCGTCGGGATGGTGACGGATTGTCTGGCCGTGGCAGCCGATTGCGCGCACGTCCCCACGAAGGATTCCCCAACGGTCCAGGCAGGCGGCCACGGTCTCGCCGATGAACACGCCAAGGGCCGCATCGGCATCACCCATGCGTACGATCTCGTTGGACCCGGGAGTCGCCAGGTTCGACAGAGCGGTGGCGAGACTGTCCGGCAATGGCACGGTCTCGGCCGCGACGATGCGGGGCGCGCCCGCGCTGACTTCCAACACCGCCACGTCGAGACCATCGACGCTCGTTCCGGACATCACGCCGACAAGCCGCATGGGTCCGTGCCGAGGCGTGCGCGGCGTTCGCTTAATGAATAGGAGCGACCCCGAGGGTCGCCACTACCGGGCGGCGTCGAGGGACGCCAACTGCTGACTTTTCTTGTGGCTGTCCAGTTCGGCCAGCAGCAGCGCGGTCGAAGTATCGAAGCTCACCCGGTCTTCGGAACTGACGGGGCTCGGCTGTGGCAGCGTCGACAGGGCTTCGCGGGGATTCTGGTGGACGCCGCGCACCAGGAACTCGTAGTGCAGGTGGGGACCGGTTGCCCAACCGGTGGCACCGACATAGCCGATGACCTGGCCCTGCTGAACGGACTTGCCCGGCTCGATGCCCCGAGCGAAGCGCGACAGGTGCAGGTACTTGGTCTGATACACGTCACCGTGTCCGATGACGATGTAGTTGCCCTTCGCCGCCGTCGTCGAGACCGTGAGGACGGTACCGTCGCCCGAGGCCTTCACGGGCGTACCTGTGGGAGCGGCGTAGTCAATGCCGAGGTGTGGCATCTCGCTCTTCCACAGGGGGTGTATTCGCTTGAGGTTGAAGTCCGAACTGATGCGCGAGAAGTCCAGCGGAGCCAGCAGGAAACGCTTGCGCATGCTCTCGCCATCGGGCGTGTAGAAGCCGACGGCGCCCTTGCCGTCATCGTAGCGGACAGCCTGGTAGGTCTCGCCCTGGTTAACGAACTCCACGGCGAGGATGTCGCCGAAGCCGACGAACTGGTCGTCGATGCGCTGCTCGTTGTAGAGGACGTGGAATTCATCGTTCTTGCGGATGTCGAGGATGAAGTCGATGTCCCAGCGGAAGATCTCGGCGAGGCGCGTGGCGAACTGGTCGTCCAAACCGACGCCCTGGCAGGCTGAGAACAGTGTGCGTTCGATTCGCCCGTGCTGGTAGGCGCGGACGTTCTCCGGTTCCTTGACCAGGGCGAAAGCCTCGAAGCGGTCGCCGATCCGCTGGAACTCGACGGTCTCCTCGCGGCTCGGACGGTACTTCAGATGCACCAGGTTGGCTTTGCTGTCGCGGCCGAACTCGAACTGGTAGCCGGGGAAGATGTTCTCCAGCCGTTTGCCTAGCGGGCCGCTGTCGATCAAGAGCTGTAGATCGCGGGCCGGGACGCCATGCCGATCAAAGATGTCCGACAGCGTGTCGCCCCGCCGGACGCGAGCGACAAAAGTCTCCAGTCGTGGCGGATCCAGTGGTTTCGTCGCGGCGTTGGGAGGTGCGGGGACGGGAGTTGCCGGAACGGTCGGCGCGGATTCGGTGGAGTCAGCCGCGCTGGCGAGCTCCGGAATGCCGCCGAAGATCCACACTGCGGCGAGAGACAACGACAACGCCGCCAGCAAGGCGAGATGGGTTGCTGGAAACCGTACCAACGTCGCTCCTGATCCCCGGCGGTCGCCCGCCGTTACACCGGATCCTCCCTACGAGCGCCCAAAGCACCAAAGTATAGGCGAACTCGCGGGGATGTGAAGCCCCCGTGACACTCTGTAACACTCTGTTTCCTCTTCATCTTCCAGGCTCGGATCGGTCGTCGCCGAGAGATCGGCGGGCCCTCGCGGGTGGCGGTGTTGTGCCGAGCGGGGGCGCGTCTGATAATCGCCGATCGTGGCTACCTCGATACTGAGTTCTCTTTCCCGGCGTGGACTGATCGCCCAGGTGTCCGACCGTGTCGGTTTGGATGAGCATCTCGCCAGTGGCTCGCGGAGCGTCTACAGCGGTTTCGACCCGACGGCGCCGAGTCTGCAGGTCGGCAACCTCGTGCCTCTCCTCATGCTGCGCCGCCTGCAGTTGGCCGGCCACCGCCCCATCGTTGTGCTCGGCGGCGCGACCGGTGCCATCGGCGACCCGTCCGACCGGACCGAGGAACGGTCCCTGAACACGTTCGAGACCATCGACGCATGGGTGCAGTCCATTGGCCGTCAGGTATCGCGAATCGTCGATACCGAGGGTTCGAATGCAGGCCTCGTGGTGAACAACCTTGAGTGGACCCGCGACCTGGACGTGGTCAGCTTCCTGCGGGACGTGGGCAAGCACTTCTCGGTGAACGCGATGATCCAGCGCGACTTCGTGCGCTCGCGGCTCGAGCGCGAGGGTTCGGGTATCTCCTACACAGAATTCAGCTATGCGCTGTTGCAGGCCTTCGACTTCCTGGAGCTGGCGCGTCGCTACGACTGCGAGGTGCAGTTGGGAGGCTCGGACCAGTGGGGAAACATTGTCGCCGGCATCGACCTCGTGCGCCGTGTGCTGCATCGACCCGCGTACGCCTTGTCGATGCCGCTGGCAACCAAGCGGGATGGTTCGAAGTTCGGCAAGAGCGCGGCGGGTGCCGTATGGCTGGATGCCGAAAGGACCTCGCCGTACGCCTTCTACCAGTTCTGGCTGAACAGCGCGGATGCCGATGTCGGGAACTTCCTGCGCTGCTTCACGCTACTCGACGACGAGGCCATCGACGCAGCCGATGCGTCGACGGCCGACCACCCGGAGCGCCGCGAGGCGCAGCGCCTGCTGGCCGCGGAGGCGACACGGTTGGTTCATGGCGATGCCGGCGTCTCGTCTGCCGAACGGATCACGGCGGCACTGTTCGACGGCGACGTCCGGAGCCTAGGGGCCGACGACATGGCGCAACTGGAACGCGACGGCATGGAGCGAACGGAGGTCGCACCCGGGACGGGCCTCCTGACTGCCCTCACGAGTGCCCGTCTTGCCAACTCCAACGGCGCCGCGCGGCGCCTGATCCAGGGCAAGGGCATTCATCTGAACGGGACGGAAGTCGCGGATCCCACCCTGCGGCTGGACACTGCGGATGCCCTTCACGGGCGCTTCCATCTGCTGCGACGAGGCCGGAAGAACTGGCATCTGCTCGTGCTCGCCGGCGCTTAGGCGCAGGGCCTGTCCGGGCCGGTCTGCAGCGGGAGCGCGGCAGGGCCAGATAGCCATTGACAAGGTAAGGGTCGGGCGTATGATACGCAGCCCTTGGCCCGAAGGCGGAAGTCTTCGCGCCCGCTCTTTAAGAACGTGAAGACAAGCCATTCGTGTGGGCGCTCGATTCACGAGCCTCGAGCAACACTTCCGGCCGTTGAGTTGGTGGACGCTTCGGCGTACGCCGGCGCTTCGGCCTAGCTTATAAAGTGAAGAGTATGATCATGGCTCAGATTGAACGTTGGCGGCAGGCTTAATACATGCAAGTCGAACGAGAAAGGCCCTTCGGGGCTGAGTAAAGTGGCGAACGGGTGAGTAACGCGTAGGAATCTACCCGGTAGTGGGGGACAACTCGGGGAAACTCGAGCTAATACCGCATGCGATCGCCGACTACGGTCGGGGATGAAAGTGGGGGATCCACCCCCGTCACGGCTTCGGCCGAGACGGGACGGACCTCACGCTATCGGAGGAGCCTGCGTTGGATTAGCTTGTTGGTGGGGTAATGGCCTACCAAGGCTTCGATCCATAGCTGGTCTGAGAGGACGATCAGCCACACTGGGACTGAGACACGGCC
>VXPO01000132.1:29109-57237 GCA_009839505.1 Gammaproteobacteria bacterium | reverse complement strand
CGGGACCACGCCTTGCATTGACGCACAGGGCGAGCTCTGAAGCACTAGAAACTTGCGGGACACGACACTAGGACGGGGTCCGACCGTGGACGTCCGCTACCTGCGTGACGCGACCGCCTGGCGTGGATCGTCTACGACCACTGGCAGTCGGGAGAGCTACCAGCTGTTGCGTAGTTCCCGCAGACGGAGGAAGACGTCCTCTTCGGTTGGCTCCTCGGGCATGTCCGGAAACGTCTCGCGGAGCTTCGCGATCACGGTCTGGCTCGACAGGCGGAAGAACGTGTTGAACTCCTTCTCCTGGGCCAGCGTGGTAACCATCGCGCTACCCGGATCGTGGCTGTCCTCCAGTTCGGCGAGAAGCTCCGCCGCTGCGGCGTTGTCGGGTTCCCGGTCCAGGGTGAAGGCGAGGTTGTTGGTGATGTAGTCGTGGCCGGGATACACCATGGTGTCGTCCGGCAGCTGATCGAGCTGGGTGACGAAGGTCTCGTAGAGTTCCTTCGGATGGCCACCCCCGTGGCAGTTTCCCGCGCCGGCATTGAACAGCGTATCGCCACTGAACAGCGCGGGCTGGTCGGTCTTCGACAGCAGGCAGACGTGGCTCATGGTGTGGCCGGGCGTGTCCAGGGCCAGGAGCTCCACGGAGCGACCCACGCTCACCACGTCTCCCGCGGACAGGCCGACGTCGACGCCGTCGATTCTCGGACCGGCGTTGTGGTGCGCGAGCAACTTCGCGCCGGTGGCCTCGATGACCGGACCGTTGCCGCCGGTGTGGTCGCCGTGCTCATGGGTGTTCAAGACCTGGGTGATCTCCCAGCCCTTGGACTTTGCCGCGTCCAGGCACTTGCGGTGGTCGAGGGGATCGATCGCCAAGGCTTCCCCGGTCTCGGAGCAGGCGAGCACGTAGTTGAAGTTGCGGTAGGCGTTGCCGGTCCAGATTTGCTCGACGAGCATCATTTGTCGATCCAGGGTGGTTGGCGAATTGTCGGTCGTCCCGGTTCGGGTCAACCCTGCGACTAGCGTATCACGGCGGTCCCGTCGCGAGTGTCCGTATGATGGGTGGCCATGCCGTCCACGCGTCCCCTCACGTCGCCCATCCGCCTCCTCGACGGAGTCGAGCCGTTCAGTGTGCCGGTCACCGAGACCGGAATCGTTGCCGCCTGCGGACGGGTCGGCGACCACTCCTTGTCGCTGTTGCCGGACGAGAGGGTTGGATTGGAGCGAATGGCGGATGTCCGCCGCGCCGAGTACTCCTCCGGACGGCGTGTTGCGCGGGAGGCTCTCGCTCTGCTCGGCATCGAGAACTGCGGCGTCACGGCACGTGGACGAGTACCGATTTGGCCGCCGGGCATCGTTGGGTCCATCACCCACAGCCGCGAACTGGCGATGGCGATGGTGGGCCGCGATGCAAGCGTGGCCGGGATCGGGGTCGACGTGGAGCAGGAACATCGAGTGGACGCACGCGTGGCGGCGCGGGTGCTCGTGCCGAAGGAACGCGCGAGGCTGGTCGAGGAAGATTGGCAGACCATGCTGTTCGCCGCCAAGGAAGCGGTCTACAAAGCCGTCAGTCCCCTTGTCGGCGAGTATTTGGAGTTTGCCGACGTCGAGGTGTCGGCGAGCAGGAACGGGACTTTTTCGGCGGTCACCACGCGGCCCCGAGAGTCGACCGCAAGGATCGAAACGGGCCAAGGACACTTCCTGAGGGTGGAAGGGCACTGGTTGTGCGTGTTTCTCGTCCCGAACTGAACCGCCGCGTCGTAACTCGCTTGCGGGCCGGCTCCGGCGACTCGCTCATGGGTTGCCGGACTCGAGGAGCTTGACGGCCTCCTCGCGCAGCCCGCGCTTGAAGATCTTCTCCGACGCGATGCGCGGCAGGCGTTCGTGGCGGATCCACACGTGGTCCGGAACCTTGAACCGGGCGAGGTGTTCGGCGGCGAACGCCTGCACTTCATTGACGGTCAAGGTCATTCCCGGGCGCACCGCGACGACGGTGGCGAGGGTCTCGCCGAGGCGCTCGTCGGGCACGCCGAACACCGCGGCTTCGAGAACGGCGGGGTGCTCGTAGAGCACGGCCTCCACTTCCTGGCAGCCGATGTTCTCGCCGCCGCGGATCACCATGTCCTTCTCGCGGTCGGTGATGAACACGTAGCCGTCCTCGTCCAGGTGGCCGATGTCGCCGGTGTGGACCCAGCCGTCGCTCAAGGACTCCGCCGTGGCGTCGGGTTTGTTCCAGTACTCCGAGAAGTTCATGACACCCCAGATCCACAACTCACCGGTCTCGTGCGGCTCTGCATCCGTCCCGTCGCTCTTGACCGCCTTGACCTTGACGATGGGAGGTACGGCGCGACCGCAGCTGCGCGGCCGTTCGAGGAATGCCGGGCCGCCGATCGTGGTGGCGAGGCCCTGGGTCTCGGTCATGCCCCACCCGGTGCCCGGGGCGCCCTTGGCGATGGTCTTGTCGATCTGCCGGGCATGTTCCGGCGCCATCGGGGCACCGCCGCCGCCGGCGCTCTTCAAGCTGGACAGGTCGTACTTGCCCCGATTCGGTGCCTGCACGAGTTCCCACGCCATGGTCGGAACCCCGTTGAACTCGGTGACGCGTTCGTCCTGGATGATGCGCAGGGCCTCGTCGACGTCCCACTTGTACATGCCGACGACCTTTCGGCCGCGCCGGAACGAGGACAGCATCTGCACCACGAGTCCCGTGACGTGGAACAACGGTACGGTGAGGATGATCGAAGGCGGATCCTGCGGCGGCGGGGCGGCACGCCCGACCGCGGCTCCCATCTGCGGGTTCATCGCCATGGCGATGGCGCCGCCGCACTCCCAACCGAGCAAGGCGTTGGCGATCGCCCGATGTGTCGACAGAACCCCCTTGGGGTGTGCCGTGGAGCCGGAGGTGTAGAGGATGGTTGCGCTGTCTTCAGGGGCGATTTCCGGTGCCAGCATTTCGGTGGAGGCAGCGTCGATGAAAGCCTCCCAGGTCGGGAGGTCTCCATGGCTGTGACGGACAGTGACCAGTTCGATGCCGAGGTCGTCGAGGTGCGGCATTAGGCGTTCGGTTCGTTCGACATCGGTGAACAGGAGCTTCAAGCCGCTGTCCTCGATTCCGTAGACCAGTTCCTCGCCGGACCACCAGGCGTTCATGGCCACGGCGACCGCGCCCATCGAGGTGATCGCCATGAAGGCGGCGATCCACTCCGGGTAGTTCCTGAAGGCGATCCCGACCCGGTCGCCGGGCTCGATGCCCCGGGATTTCAAACCGTTGGCGCACCGGGCGGCCATGTCCCACATGGCTTGGTAGGTGTAGCGCTCGTCCTCGTAGACGTAGAAGTCCTTGTCGGCGTGGGCGAGGCCGCTCGTGTAGAGGTCGCGGAGGTTGGCGGGCGCGTTGGAGAACACGGTGAATTCGACGCCGCGGATGTTCTGCACACGGGTCTCGAAGGGCTTGCCCGGGGCGGTCACCTCGGCGATGGCGTTGGCGAGTTCGGGGCGCAGGGCGAACCCCGGTTCCCAGGCGACCGCGGATCCACCTGCCGCCGACGGAGCCGGCGCGTCTGGCTTGTTTGGCACGGAATCCCCCTCGAAAACCGGTGCGTAGGTCGCCCCCAAGCGCGCGGATTCTATACAATCCTCGGCTGCAAACCATGTCGGGATCGGCGGTTCGGCCCAGAATGAGAGAAAACAAGGCACTGGCGACCTGGCGGGCGGGCGGTTCCACGATCGGCGGATGGCTCAGCATCGGCAACGCCTACACGGCCGAGACGATGTCGAGCCTCGGCTTCGACTGGCTGTGCGTGGACCTGCAGCACGGCATGCTGAGCTACGACGATCTCACCTACATGCTGCCGGCGATCTCGACCAGCGACACCGTACCCATCGTGCGGGTGCCCTGGAACGAACCCTACGAGATCATGAAGGCTCTCGATGCCGGCGCCTACGGCGTCATCGTGCCCATGGTCAACAACCGCGAAGAGGCCGCGAGCGCCGTGTCGGCCTGTCGGTATCCGCCGGATGGCCTACGCTCGTTCGGACCGATCCGAGCCGCCATGTATGCCGGTCGCGGCTATACGACGGAATCCAACAACCAGATCGCGTGCATCGCGATGGTGGAGACCGCGGAAGGCATCGACAACCTCGACGAGATCGCGTCGACGCCGGGCCTCGACGCCATTTACATCGGCCCCGCGGACCTCGCCTTCGCCCTGGGCTTGAAGCCTGGCCAGGACGACGATCCGAAACACATCGAGACCGTCGACAAGATTCTCGCCGCCTGCCGTGAGCACGGTATCGCCGCAGGCATCCACACGGGCAGCCTCGCACGGTCGCGGCAGTACCTCGAACAGGGCTTCAACCTGGTGACGCTCGGGACGGACAGCGCTTTCCTCGCGCGGGCGGCGGCGACCGATCTAGCGGCAGCGAGGAAGACTGCTGAAGGAAAACGCGAACACACCGGGTATTGATCGTGGGACCGTTCAACACCATCAGGGTCGAGACGGGAGACGACATCGCCGTCATCACCCTCGATCGCCCCGAACGGCTCAACGCCTGGACGCACGAGATGAGCCGCGAGATGCACGCCGCTATCAGTTCGCTGAACGACGATCCTGAGGTGGGCGCGATGGTGGTGACCGGCGCGGGCCGGGGTTTCTGTGCAGGCGCGGACATCAAGGACAACTTCAAGGCCCGCATGGACGCTTCGGCTAGCGAACAACGCGGCGGCGGCGACTGGATCAGCCTCGTTCGTTCCTCGAAGCCCTTGATCGCGGCGGTCAACGGAGCCTGCGTCGGGGTCGGCGCCACGATGATCCTGCCGATGGATGTGATCGTCGCCTCGGAAGACGCCAGGTTCGGCATGTTCTTCGTCAAGATGGGGGTCACCCCGGAGCTGGCCAGTTCGCACTTCCTCGTCCAGCGGATCGGCCTCGGGCGCGCCAGCGAAATGTGCCTCACCGGGCGGCTCTACTCGGGTCGGGAAGCGTTCGACATGGGCCTTGCCGACCGCTTGGTCCCCGCCGCCAGCCTGCTGGAGGAGGCAACGTCCTTGGCCCGGGAGATGGCTGCCAATCCGGCACCGCACCTGCGTTGGGTCAAGGAACTGCTGACCAAGAACGGTTCCGAGACCGACATCGCCCTGGTGCAGAAGCGCGAGGGCGAAGTGCTCGCCAAGGCCTACGTCTCCGCCGAGCACAAGGAGGCGGTGGACGCCTTCCTGGCCAAGCGCCCGCCCGTGTTCCGGCGTCGGCCTCCCGACGACAACGGCGTCTAGGAAAGAACGGAACGCAGCGTGCCATGGACGGCAACCTGACTATCGCCATCGCCTTCCTCCTGGGTCTCGTCGCGGGCTGTGCCTGCATCGCGTGGTGGCTCGGACGCCGCCACGCCCGCCAACTCGACGCCGCGTTGAGCCAGCAGGTTCAGAATGCGACCCTGGAAAAGCGTCTCCTCGAGGAACGGCTCGACAGGCACGCCAAGGAAGCCGAGAGCGCGCAGACGGAGCTGGCCGTGGCGAAGCGTGAACTCGGCGAGTCCATGGCCGGTCGCCAAGCCGCGGAGACCCGGGCGGCCCAGTTCGAGGCGAGCAACACGCAGCTATCCGAGCAACTCGCGAAATCCAGGGAGGAATTGGCGAAAACCCGGACGGACGGGGACGCCGCCAAGGTCCAGCTGGCAGAGATCCGAACTCGCCTCGACGAAGCCGAGAAGGGCTTCCGCGAGAAGGAGGCGCTCTTTAGGGAGTCGAGCGAGGCCTTGAAGAAGGAGTTCCAGCTACTCGCCAACGAAATCTTCGAGCAGCACGGCCAGCGTCTGCGCACCACGAGCACCGAACAGCTCAGCAACGTCCTCAAACCGTTCAAGGAACAGATCACCGACTTCAAGCGCAAGGTGGAGGAGGTCTACACCACCGACGCCAAGGACCGCGCTTCGCTGTTGACCGAGGTGCGCAACCTCCAGGAGGCCAGCGAGCGCGTCAACCGCGAGGCCGAGAGCCTGACCCGGGCGCTCAAGGGCGACACGCGCGTACAGGGCAACTGGGGCGAGGTGGTGCTTGAGCGCGTGCTCACCGACTCGGGTCTGCGGCGGGATCACGAATACGTCGTGCAGGCGTCGCTCAGAACGGAAACCGGGGACTTGAAACGCCCCGATGTGATCATCCACCTGCCGGGCGACAAGGACGTCGTCGTGGATGCGAAGGTCTCCCTGGCGGCCTATGAACAGGCCTTGGCCACAGCCGACGACTCCGTCCGCGACGAGGCGATCACCCGCCACGTGCAGAGTCTGCGCAACCACGTCCGGAACCTGGCTTCCCAGGACTACGACCGCCTGGAGGGCGTCCGGTCGCTGGACTTCGTGCTGCTGTTCGTTCCCGTCGAGGCGGCCTTCACCATGGCCATGGAGCGCGACCCGTCGATCTTCACCGAGGCCTTCGACAAGCGCCTGGTGATCGTCAGCCCCACCACGCTGATGATGACCCTCAGGATCATCGACAACGTCTGGCGCTACGAGAAGCAGAACCGCAACGCCCAGGAGATCGCCCACCGGGCCGGAGCACTCTACGACAAGGTGCGCGTGATCCTCGAGGACATGGACCAACTCGGCAAGAGCCTGGGTACGGCCAAGCGCTCCTACGACTCGGCGTATGCCCGGCTGGTCCGCGGCAAGGGCAACCTGGTTCGCCAGGTCGAGCAGTTCCGCGAACTCGGCGCGGACGTCAAGAAAGCGCTACCGCGGGATCTCGTCGACGCCGCCAACGACTCGTAGGGGCGACCCTTGTGGTCGCCCGTGCCTAGCCAGCGCGAAGTGTTCGTTGGTCAAGACGGGCGACCACAAGTGTCGCCCCTACGACCACGATCGGTGGCCTGCTAGCGTCAGGCGGCTCGTCGCTTCATCCGTACAGCGGGACGACGCCTGAGCCGCTGCGACACGGGATCGATCTCGATGCCGACGGACTCCAGCGCGGTCAGGCCGAGAATCGGTTCAACGCCGTCGGTGCCAAAACAGACCGTCGTACCGACGAAGTCGCCCATGAACTCGATCTCCGCGCTGGTTACGTCCACGGTCTCCTCGCGCCCGTCTGCCAGTTCGTAGGTTCTTCGCCCTTTCGGCACGAGGCCTATGCTGCGCAGTGCCTCGCTTGGCACAACGGAGTCCGTGGATCCGGTGTCCACCAGAAAGAGCCCGTCCCAGGAGCGGTCGGGATCAGCAGGGTTGCGCACGGTGGCCGTGACTTGTACGACGCCCATTGGAGATGTCCTCTTGTGTCCGAGAACGTGTCGTTTTGCTGGTCTCATGGTGGCTTGGGTGATTTGGGGGCCACCTACTTACACGCTTTCCAGCATCTATTGCAACGTGATGCCATCTTGATGGCACAACGGGGGGTGGCCTTGGGCTTCGGCGAATCGCTCGACGTCCCGCCATACGCGCATCAGGTTGAGCCCGAGGATCTTGGCGATGTCGTCGTCAGCGTAACCCCGACCTAGCATTCCCTCGACCAGGTTCGGGAAGTCCGCGACATTCTTCAGGCCCGCTGGCAGCGTGTCGCCCACACCGTCGAAGTCGGAGCCGAGGCCGACATGGTCGATGCCGGCGATGGCGACCACTCGGTCGATGTGGTCGAGGACAGTGTCCACGCTGGCGAACGGGTAGGGGTTGTCGGCCGTGTACTCGGCCATGAACGCACGCCGCGCGTCGGCGTCGACCTCCCGGCCGAGGAAGTGTGCAAGCGTCGCCGCCTCGCGACGGGCGGTCCATTCGCGCGCCTCGCGGGAGACGAATCCGCTGCCGAAGTTGATCTGCACGACCCCGCCGCCCAAGGCGACCTCTCTCACCATCCGGTCGCTCATGTTGCGGTGGAAGCCCGGTATGAAATGCCGCAGCGAGGAATGCGACGCGATCACCGGTGACTCGGACAGTTCGAGAACGTGCCAAGCGGCGTCGTCGGACAGGTGCGAGAGGTCGACCATCACCCCGCGCCGGTTCAGCTCGGGAACGGTTTGCCGGCCGAGTTCGGACAGACCCTGCCAGCGCTCGTTCAGGTCGTAGCTGGAGTCGGCGTAGCGGTTCGACTTCGAGTGTGCGAGCGAGACGTAGCGTATTCCGCGCGCGACGAAGTGGTCGAGCGCTTCGAGAGAACCCTCGAGCGGACTCGCGTTTTCCATTCCGAGGGCGAGCGCCACGATCCCGGCGTCCCGTAGGCGCTCCACATCGTCGGTGCAGGAGACGATCGCGAACTTGCCGGGATGGGTGTGGACCAACGCTTCGACGAGGTCCACAAGCTCATCGGCGACCTGCCGCGACTCGCCGGCGTCGGCCGCCCTTGCGGGCGTGAAGATCGACATGAACGCCACGTCGAGCCCGCCGAGCCGAGCGCTCGGATAGTCGAACTCGCGGTCGGGGACCGGTGCACCTAGATCCGCCGTCTCGCGGTACAGTCGATAGGGTGCGTCGATGTGCGTATCGACGACGACATGACGCTGCGTCAGTTCCCGGGCCCGGTCCCGGTCGTCGCCACAACCGGCCAGTGCCGCGACGACTGCGAACATCGGCCCGGCGGCCCTCACGCTTGCCTCTCGGCGACCGCCATGCGGACAGTTGCCTTCGGAGACCAAATTGCTGTATGTATGTCCATATCGCACATGGACTAGCGATTACTAGTGCAGGGACTCTCGCATCATACGCGCAAGGTTCGGCTCGATCCCCGGCAGCCGCCGCCGGTGCACTACTATGCCGACAACCTGCTGACACTCGTTGGCACGGTCCTCGACCGCTACGGAGACATCCTCACCGCCGAAGAACAGCGATTCGGGGAGTTCGTTGTCGCCTTGTCCGTCTCCGGACAGCGGTTGCTGGCCCGCCTGATCGGTCGTTTCTCGGGACGCCCCGATGCGGCCATCCGCGAGGACAGTATCGACTACGCTGAAGTCGACGATGTTCCGGCGGCGCTGGCCGAACTTGCCGGATGCGGGCTCATTGATCGGAGTCCGATGATGCCGCCAGAGACGATCATGCGGCTGCTGACCCGCGCCGAGCTGGGCGAGGTGTTCTGGGAACTTCCGGGGAATCGGAAAGACACCAAGGTCGACCAGGTGGCGCGCATCCTCGCCGCGAACCCGCCGTGTTTCTGCCGCTGGCGCGTCCGCCGCTTCGTGGGCTGGCTCCGTTTGACGCAGGTGGAAGTCCTGGACCTCTATCGACTGCTGTTCTTCGGCGACCGCCACCAGGATCTCACCACCTTCGTGCTGCGCGACCTCGGCGTGCATCGGTACGAACCGGTGGACCTGTCGCGCCGGAGTCGCCAGTTTCCCGACCGGACAACGTTGGATCGGTACCTGGAGATCGCCGCGGTGGAGGAAGCCGGCCGCGCGCTGTTTCCCAAGCGCATCGCCGAGCGGCAAGACGGCGGGTTGGAACCGGAGGAACGACGTCGCGCTGTTGCCGCCCTCGTCGACCGCCTCTGGGATCCCCTCGACAACCGCATGCTCGAACGGCGCCGAAGCCGCGCTCTCAACCGCCTCGGACGTAGCTTGGAGAGGGAAGGGGACTTCGATGGGGCGCTCGCCTGCTACGCCCGGTCGGGCCTCGCGCCGGCCCGGGAACGACGTATGCGTATCCTGCACCGGCTCGGCGACGGCACGGGGGTCGAGCATCTTCGAGCCTCGATTCGCGAGTCGCCTTGGTCGACGCTGGAATCCGACTTCGCGACGCGTTTCAGATCTCGGTTCCGGCGGCGTCCCGCACCCATGGTGGACCTTGCACTGACCACGGCGGCCGATCGGATCGAGGCGTACGCGCTGGATCAACTGACGGCCGATGGCGGGGTCGGCTGGCATCTCGAGAACAACCTGCCCATGGGATTGTTCGCGCTCGCCTACTGGTCCTGGCTGTTCGCGCCTGTCGAAGGTGCGTTCGTCAACGCTTTCCAGACCGGCCCCGTGGACCTCTATTGGCCGGATTTCTTCAGCTCACGCGAAGACACCTGCGCCGACCCCCTGGACGGACCCCTGAAGGGGCGTCTGCGGGAGACCGCGCACGCCAAGGAGGGAGTGGCGAACCGCCTGTTCAGTTGGCAGCGTTTCACACCGTCGGTGGCCGAGGCCGTGATCGATGCCGTCCCGGAATCCGACTTGAGGGCGCTGCTCACGATCGTCCGAGAGGATCTCGGCGGCAGACACTCGGGTTTCCCGGACCTCACGGTGGTCTACGGACCCGGCCGCTACGAGTTCGTTGAGGTCAAGGGGCCGGGCGATCAACTGCAGATCCACCAGCGACTCTGGATCGAAGCCCTGGAGCGGCGGGGACTTCCGGTTCGTGTCATCAGGTACCGACCGATTCGTACATGCGCATAGGCGTCAAGGAGCTTGCGGAGTTCGTCCACCGCAAGGGGGATCTCCACTACCGCTACCAGTCGTCGACCCTGGCTGAGGAGGGCATCGCCCGTCAGAAGGACTACCAGGAAAGCCGCGGCGGTAGCTATCAGCGCGAGGTCAGGGTAAGCGCAACGTTCGGTGACCTCGAGATCAGCGGGCGCATCGACGGCTGGGATCCCGAGGCGCGTCTGGTCGAGGAGGTCAAGACGACCCGGGTCGACCCCAAGGAGCTGCACGCCCACGCCGGCGACGCGAACTTGGCCCAACTGCGGCTCTACGGCGCCATGCTGGTGCTGGCGGACGAGTCGCTGGACGGCCTCCGCCTGCGCCTCGTCTATCTGCATCCAACACGGCCCGGCGAGACAACGTTTGAGGAAACCGCCCATCGCGACGAGTTGATCGGCTACTTCGAGACCACCTGCGCGATCTTCGCCGCCTGGATCACCACGGTTCGTGAACGCCTTGCCGAACGCGACCGCCAACTGGCCGCCCTGAACTTCCCCTACGGCGATTTCCGGGCGGACCAGCGGCGCGTCGCCAAGCACCTGTTCCGGGCATTCCGCGACGGCGAGCACTGGCTGGTGGAGGCGCCCACCGGCTCCGGCAAGACCATGGCGGGGCTGTTTGCCGCACTGAAGGCGATGGGCGCGGGAGCCTTGGATCGGCTCGCTTTCCTGACCTCGCGGACCACCGGACAGCGGGCCGCCGAGGAAGCTCTCGCCGACGTCGTCGAGGTCTTGGATGGGGAACCTGCGCTCTCGGCGGTGACGGTCACCGCCAAGGACCGCATCTGCTTCAATCCGGGCGCGCCGTGCGATCCCGGGCAATGCGACTACGCCAAGGGCTACTACGACCGCATGCCGGCCGCGCGCCGACAACTGTTGGGCGGTGGCCTTGTGCGCCGCGCGGACGTCGAGGTGGCGGCACGCGAACACCGGGTGTGCCCGTTCGAACTGTCTGTGGACGTCATGGCCTGGTCGGACGTGGTCGTGGGCGACTACAACTACGTTTTCGACCCCGTCGTCCGCCTCGGGAGAGTGGAGAATCCCCCGTTTTCCCGGGTCGGCCTGATCGTGGACGAGGCGCACCAACTCGGCGACCGGGTCCGCGACATGCTGGGAGCGACGCTGTCGAGACGCTCGGTGAAGTCGGCCCTGGACGAATCCGGTTTGCCGGAACCCCTAGCTCGCTGTCTGCGTTCGATCGACCGTGCGTTGGCCGCGCTGGGCAGTGCCTCATCGTCTGAACAGGTCGAGATCCCCAAGCCTGCGGCCTTGCTGCGGGCCCTCGATCGTCTGTCGGCGGCCGTGACCGAGACAGCCGTGGATCTGCAGCGTCTCCCGGCAAGCCAGGCCGCCGTTTTCGAAGCGGGTCGGTTCGGCCATCTCTCGGAAATCGCCCGCGAGGGGACGGTTCACTACACCGCTTCGGGCACGCGGCGCGAATTGGCCGTGCAACTGGTGTGCACGGTTCCCGGCCATCACATCCGCGAGTGCATGGCGCGCTTCCACGGCAGCGCGCGGGTGTCCGGCTCGCTCACCCCGGCGGGGCTTTTCCAGCGGATCCACGGGGCGGCGGAACCCGACAACGTCGTCGTCTCGCCGGGTTGCTTTCCCCCGGAGAATCTCGGCGTCTACCTGGTCACGGACATCTCCACCTACTACCGGGACCGCCAACGCACGTTGCCCCGGGTCGCCGAGGTGATAGAAGGCGTCTGTTCGCAGACCGGCGGCAACTACTTGGTCGCCCTGCCGTCATTCGAATACGCCAACGCGGTTGCCGGTGCGATGGAGGGCGTCGCCGACTGCCGTTGCCAACGGCCCGGCATGAGCCTCGCCGAGCGTGACGAATTCATCGCGTGGCTGTCGGAGCGGAACACCGGACGTACGGGGATCGTGGTCATGGGTGGCGTGTTCGCCGAATCCGTCGACTTCGATGGCGGCGCGCTGGACGGGGTGATCGTCGTCGGTGCGGGACTGCCGCCCCAGTCATTGGAGCGGGACCTCGTTGCTGCCGACAACGTCAAGCTCGGTATCGCCGACGACGGCGACGAGATCGCGTACCGGCAACCGGCGATGACTCGAGTGGTGCAGGCCGTCGGGCGCGTAGTCCGGTCGGTGGAGGATCGGGGCGTGGCGGTGCTCATTGATCCCCGTTTCGCACGCCCGGCCTACCGTGCGTTTATGCCGGCACGATGGCAAACGGGCACGGTCCGGTCCGACAGCGTGGCCGCCGAGCTGGGGGTATTCTGGTTCGGCGAGTCTCGTATGCGTGCACGGGACGGACAAGCCCGAGCGCTACTGTGATATTGTCGCTCGGTCATAGGGGGACGACACGTATGCATTTGATCCGAACCACAACCCGCTTGCTGGCCGGGACGCTCGCCGTGTCCGCCTGGACCGCCTTCGCGGCGGAGGACTACGTGGCGCCGCGGGGGCCGGGTGGCGTGAATCCGGACCTGAACGGCGTCTGGCAGGCGATGAACGAAGCCAACTACGATATCGAGCGCCACTTGGCGCGGGCTTCGATGGGTCTGCGCGAGGGCCCGGAGGGTCCTGTGCCCGACCTCGCGACGCTCTACTTGGGTGCCGTGGCCTCGGTGCCGCCGAGCCTGGGCGTGGTTGAAGGGGGCAATATTCCCTACAAGCCCGAGGCGCTTGCCACGCGGGACGAGAATCGCCGCTCGTGGGCTCACCGCGACCCGGAGGTCAAGTGCTACCTGCCGGGCGTGCCGCGGGCCACCTACATGCCGCAGCCGTTCCAGATCCTTCAAGGTGAGAAGGAAATCGAGATCGTCTATCAGTACGCTGGCGCCGTTCGCAATATCTACAGCGAGGATCCCGGGCCTGCGCCGGTGGACTCCTGGATGGGCCAGTCGGTGGCGAGCTGGGACGGGGATACCCTGGTATTGACGGTAACGGCGCAGGACGAGCGGACGTGGTTCGACCGCGCGGGCAACCATCACAGCAACCAGATGGTCGTCGTCGAACGGTATACGCCGACGGGCCCCAACCACCTGCACTACGAGGCCACGATCACCGATCCCGAGACCTTCACGAGGCCTTGGAAGATCAGCATGCCGCTGTACAGGCGCATGGAGCCGAACGCCATGATCCTCGACTTCAAGTGCGTCGAGTTCGTGGAGGAGTTGATCTACGGCGAGTACCGGCGCGAACCGCTCGAGCGATTCCATCTGCCGGATCCCTCGGCCGAACCGGCCGAGTCTGAATAACGGACCCTGATCGAGCGATTCGCAAATCTGCGAGGAGGGACAAGTGAAGACTGAACAAGCACACGCGCGCCGACCGGCGCACCGCTTCAACCTGATGACCTTTGTGCAGTTGGCGTTCGCGGCGGCGGCGGTCGTGCTGATCGTGGTCGTGGCGGACATGGCCTGGGGCGACATTCCGCGTACCACCAACGGCAAGCCGGACCTTTCCGGCTACTACGACACCGCGACGATCACGCCCATGCAGCGAGGCGGAGATGGGGCGGAGTTCCTCTCCGAGGAACAGGCGGAGCAGAATGCCGAGCGCACGGCGTTCGGACTGGCGGCGGGTTCGGCGAACCAGGATCCCGACCGGGAGGCGCCGCCAGTCGGTGGTGACGGTTCCGGCGGGGCGGCCGGCAACGTCGGCGGCTACGACTCGTTCTGGGTCGATCCGGGAGAGAGCAATTTCGAGATCGACGGCAAGTATCCGACCTCGATCATCATCGACCCGCCGAACGGGCGGTTTCCAAGCTACACCGAGGCGGCTCGGGAGCGTTTCCGCAGCAGGGTTCGGCTGGGTGGCGACTACGGCCGGCGCAACAACGGCACGGCGTGGTGGTATCCGGGGCCGGGACCCTACGACAATCCAGAGGTCCGCCCGTACCCCGACAGGTGCCTGTCGGGATTCGGTAGCACCGCGGGACCGCCGATGCTGTCCACGCTCTACAACAACCACAAGCGCATCGTGCAGACACCGGGCGCGGTGATGATCCTCACCGAGATGGTTCACGACGCCCGCATCGTGCGCATTGACGGCGAGCATGCGCCGGACGACGTGCGACGCTGGTTCGGCGACTCCATCGGCTGGTGGGAGGACGACACGCTCGTAGTCGAAACCACCAACTTCACCGACCGACCCAACTTCTCCCAGGGCACCCGGGACATGCGTGTGGTGGAACGGTTCAGCAGGCTCGACGAAGACACCGTGCTGTACAACTTCACGGTCGAGGATCCGAACGTCTGGGAGACGTCCTTTACGGGCCAGTACACATGGCAACAGACCGACGAACCGGTCTACGAATACGCCTGCCACGAAGGCAACTACTCGATGTTCGGAATCCTTGGTGGCGCCCGCCGGCTGGAACGGGAAGCAATGGAGAAAGCCGCCGCGTCGAGCGGCGATTGAGGAGCTACGATGAACAACCTGTCACGAGTCTGTCTGGGTGCGCTGCTTGCGCTGCCGCTGCTGATCGGCGTCAAGTCGTCCGCCCACCACGCGTTCGGCGCGGAATTCGACCCCAACCGTCCGCTGATCCTGCGCGGACCCGTGGTCAAGATCGAGTGGACCAATCCCCATGCTTGGTTCCACATCGAGCACACCAACGACGATGGCACCAAGACCGTGTGGATGGTGGAGGCGGGCACGCCCAACACGCTCCTGCGGCGGGGCATCCATCGTAATTCCGTGCCGATCGGCACGGAGGTGGTCGTCGACGGCTACCAGTCGAAGGATCTCTCCATGCGCGCCAACGGTCGCAACATGACCTTCGCCAATGGACAGACGATGTTCATGGGATCGAGCGGCACGGGCGCGCCGCGGGACGGCGCGGACCCGACCGAGGGCGCGACAGAAGACGAACAGCAGAAGCTGGAGGCCGCGGAGGAAGTCACCTCGTCCGAGGAACAGGAAGAGGAATAGCCCCGGGAACCCACCGGTTCCGTAGCGGCGTCGAGCCGACATGGACTCGCGCTACGATCCGTCGTTGCTCCACTCCTTTGCGGCGTGGCTGGACAGCCATGCGTGGAGCACCGCGCTGCACGAGTCGCTTTGGGTGTGGCCGTTGGTCGAGTCCACCCACGTCCTGGCCGTCGCCCTGTTCGTCGGCGTTCTGGTGATGGTCGACCTCCGCCTTCTCGGTGTGGCGTTCAAGGACACCTCCGTGTCGGCCATGACTTCGCGGGTGCTGCCGTGGTCGATCGCCGGCTTTTGCATAATGGTGGTGAGCGGCCTACTGCTGTTCTATTCCAACCCCGTGCACTTCGCCCACAACATCTGGTTCCGCGCCAAGCTCATTCTGCTTGTCGTCGCGGCGATCAACGCCTGGGCGTTCCACCGTAGGGTCTCCCGAGACCGCGAGCACTGGGACAGCCGGCCGCGGCCACCGCTGTCGGTTCGGCTGGTCGCCGCGACTTCCGTCTCGGTGTGGGCGGGCGTGATCTTCGCCGGGCGGATGATCGCCTACAACTGGTTCGAGTGCGGGCCGGACCAATCGGCGTTCATCATCTGGGCGGCCGGCTGCGCGGTGGAGCCGACGCTGTGACGACCGCGGCCATGCTCCAATGGCCGGCCTTGCTCGGCCGATGGATTGCCGGACACCGGTGCGCCCTGGGTGCCTTCGGCGGGGTGGCGATCCTCTGGTGGCTCCTGCTGCCGTGGAAGTCCAATGCGGCGACGTGGTGCGAGGGGTTCGGATGGAGGAGCTTCTACGAGCAACTGGGCGAGGGGTGGGTCGGGCAGACCATCAACGACTCGCTGTGGCTGTTCCCAGTCATCGAAATCGTGCACCTGTTCGGCCTCGCGGTGCTCGGCGGCTCGGTGATCGTCATGGACCTGCGCCTTTTGGGCGCGGGCTTGAGGAATGCGGCCCCGGCCCAGGTCCTCGCCAACACCCGACCCTGGTTCTTCGTCGGATTGGGGGTGATGATCGCCACCGGTGTACCGCTCTTCCTGTCGGAAACGACCAAGTGCTGCTTCAACCACTCCTTCGAGGTGAAGATCGCGGGGTTGATCCTCGCGGTGCTCTACACCGTTTTGGTGCGCAATCGCATCGCTCGGCGCGACGACTCGTCGACGTGCCTGATGCAGGGCGCGGCGGTGCTGTCCCTCAGCCTCTGGTTCACTGTCGCCGCCGCGGGGCGTTGGATCGGCTTCTCCGGTTGAGGAAGCCATCTCGCAGTAGGGGCGACCCTTGTGGTCGCCCTTCTTGGCCAACCCACACCGTGCGGTGACTGGCACGAGCGACCACAAGGGTAGGGCGACCACAAGGGTCGCCCCTACAGGTCTAGCCGTATGCCCAAACGGATCCGGTAGACCGAGCGGGTCGCGGAAGGATAGGCCGTCGCCACGTCTCGGAAGCTGTTGAAGCGGTAGACGCAGTCGTCTTGTCGTCGACACGCCGTCCGCGGCGCGTCGCCGGTCAGTGCGGGTGCGCCGTCCGCGCCGAGCATGGCGACATCCTTCGTGGCGACGAGGTCCGCCCGGACGATGGCCGCCTGGCCGAACCTCGGTCCGGCCTCGTAGGTGCCCCATTCGTCGTTCAGCAGGTTGAGAAAGTTCTCGATGTCCAGCGCCAGGCTTACGTGGTTCTCGCCCACCCATCGCTGGAAGAATCCCAGGCTCGGTAGCTCGATGCGCAGGCGCAGATCCCAGACGTGGTTCATGCCCGGGTCCGAGGAATAGGGCGCCTGGATGCCCGCGTCGACATCGTGTTCGCCGAGATACGCGAAGAACGCGGACTGGTCGAAGGACGACGCGTACACCACGGTCGGATCATTCCGGTCGGTTGGCACGTAGAGGGGACTGTTGTCATAGGGGCTCTCCCCGGCCCCGGCGCGGCCGAAGAGCGCGTTGCCGCGGTCGACGTCGAAGGTATAGGTGAAGCGGTCGCCGGACCAGGTGCGGGCGAACAGATCGGCGCGCGCCACGAAGCCGCGGCCGAACGTGCGCTCGTAGCCGAGATTCAGCTTCGTCGAGTGGGTGACCTGGTGCGGCGATATACGCGGTGACGGGCGGTTGCGGTCGGCATCCTGAATGTTCCGCCAGTTGGAGATGCCCCGCGAAGACAAGCCCTCGGTAACGGCCTCCACGTCCTGCCACGCGTAGCTCGCCTGGAAATCCAGGCCGGAGTCGAAGCGCTTGCCCACGGCGGCCGTGAGAATCCTGCCGCTGCCCTCGCCGTGGTTGCCCAACGCAACCAGGTTGAGGATTCGAAGGTCGTCCAAGTCCGCGTAGATCGTGCGTCCGTCCGGGGCGACGCCAGTGGGCTGGGCTGCCGCCAGCCGGGTCTGTGCGTAGTTGGTCCAGAGGAAGCCGTCGCCGGTCCACGTCATCAGCGCCTGCGCGGTGAAGGTGTAGCCGGTGCCCAGGTCGAGGCCGCCCAGAACGAGGTCGAAGTCACGCTCGATGCGCAGCGATGCCTTCCAGTCGGAAGGCACCTCGAAACCCGGCGCAATGGCGTCGATAGCCGCCGGTCTCCCGGCGGCAACCGCCGCGCGCAGATCGTCGGGCACCGCCATTGGCGAGACGTCGCTCGCGACAGCGCGCGAGAACACAGTCGGGACCTGGAACACGTTAGATGTCCAAACCTTGGGATCACCGCCCGAGAACTTGCCGACGCCACCGCTGACCACGGTTCGCTCAAGGCCCGTCCAGCGGAAGCTCAGACGCGGCATTGCCAGGGCTAGGCCGTCGAGGCCCACGTCCGTGCGGAATCCGTACGCGTCTGCGACCGAACGGCTGAACGCCGGCGGATCGTCCTGCGCGAAACGCTCGTAGCGCAGCCCGGCGGTGATCTCGAGATGCGGCCGTGCCTGCCAGGTGTCCTGCACGAAGAGCGTGGTGCGGCGGTAACCCCACGAGGCCGCACCGTCTAAGGCGTTGTTCGATGGTACGTTGACGTAGTCGACGCGCGCGGTACGGTTCGCGATGGCTGCGAAGTCTTGAAACACGAACCGTCCGTTCGAGCTCGGTACGAACAGGTTGAAGAGGTCGAAGGTCTCGAACTCGCCGCCGATCCGCAGGATGTGGTCGCCGACGAGAAGGTCGAGCGCACCGTAGATCTGCAGGCGTTCGTCATCGTAGGCATTGGCGTGGCGGAAGCGATCGCACCCTGCGACGAGGTCGACGCTGCTGGTCAGCAGTCCCTCCAGCGCCGTGCCCTGAAGATCGTCGCCATTCAGGTTGTCGAACTCGAGGGCGCCGATGCCTTGTCCCCGACAGTTCTGCCCGCGCATGAATTCCTTGCGGTTGACGCGCAGCGTCGTCGAGGTGCGGTTACTCCAGTCGGAGAAGAGCTGGAGCGTATAGGCCGAGAGGTCGACGGGAATGTCGATCCAGGCAGACGTCAGCCGACTGGCGCTGGCGGAGGTGCCGGTTTCCAAGCTCTGCTGGTACGTGAACGACGCCCGGTGCGCCTCACCCACGTTCCAGTCGAGCTTGATCAGGGTGCGCTCGGAGCCTTCCGGCGTCGAGGTGGTCGCCGGGCGGCCGCCCGGATCGTAGCCGTAGACGTCCCGGACCACGGTGCGCAAGGCCTCGAAGAACCCGGGCTGGATGCCGTTGTCGGCGTCGAAGCTGGCGAAGTCCACGGGTTCCACCGCTTCGAACTCGTCGTACGAGACGAACACGAAGAGGCGGTCAGCGAGGAGCGGTCCGCCGAGGGAGATGCCGTACTCCTTCTCGTCGAAAGCGGCTGGCGTGAACGACCGGTCCCCGTCGTACGTGTCGCCCACCTGGTCGTCGCCGTGGAAGTAGTAGAAGACCGCGCCATCCCACTCGTTGGTGCCCGATTTGGTCGTGATATTGACCAGTCCGCCGGTGAAGCCCGAGGCGGCAACGGAGTAGTCCGAGGCAACCAGCGAGGCCGACTCCACGGCGTCGAGGTTGATGGGAGAGCGGCTGGTCGCATAGGTGCTGGTACCCAGGCCAAAGTCGTCCTGTTGCAGCGAGCCGTCGATGGCCAATCCGTTGAAACGCGGATTGACGCCGCCCACCGACAGGTTGCCTTCGCCCGCCGACTGTGCGAGCGGGTCGCGGAGCAGCGTCCGCAGCACGTCGCGTGTGACGCTCGGCTGGCTGGCGATGTCGGCGGCGGAGTACGCCGATCCGACGCCGTTGTTCAGGTCGCGGTCGGAGACTCCGGCGCTAGCGGTTACGACCACCTCTTCGACATCTATGGGGATCAGCACAACGGCGATGGGCGGCTGCGCTCCCGGCTTGAGCGTGACCGGCCCGAGCTCGTGCTCGCGGTATCCCGGTGCCGTAAAGCGCATACCGTAGGGACCGCCGACCCGCAGGCCAGCCTGATAGAACGCACCGTTAGCCGCAGTGACCGCCGTAGCGATTGTGCCGGACGGCTGGTGCACGATCTCGACGCGGGCGGCGGCAAGGCCTTCGCCCGCGGCGGTACGAACGTAGCCGTTGACTGTGGCGGATGTCGTTGCGGCGCTCGCCGTTGGGAACGTCAGGATCGCGACGGCCCAAAGGAGACCGCATCGGACATTGGTGGAAGCTCTCACAGGAATCGCCGCTTCTGGTCTGAGTTGGGCAAGACCCTAACGCCCGACTGCGACGTGTCAATGAAAAAGGACCGAGGAATGCCTTCGAGGCGCCGCCTAGCGGCTGGACGCTCGCGCAAAAGCTCCGGACACGCGCAAAAGCTCCGGACACACGCAACGGACGTCCCTCAAGTGGCATGCAGTGACGTCGCTGGCTCCGGGGCCTCGTGCTTGGGGCTACGGGTGCAGGTTAGGTCGTACCTGCGCCCAGGGTCGAGCACGTTCGAAGGTTGCGGCCGCGCGGAGCACGAGTCCGTCCGCCGCCCGACGTCCCACGATCTGCAGGCCCACGGGCACTCCTTCGGCGGTGAAGCCGCAGGGCACGCTCGCCGCGGGCAGTCCCGACAGGTTGAACGGGTAGCAGAACGGCGACCACTGCAGCCAATCCCACGGGTGTTGCGGCCAACCCTCCGGCTGCAGGCGTTCCACCGGAAAGGCCGCCACGGCGACGCTCGGTGTCAACAGCAGATCCCAATCCGCCATGAACCGGTGCATGGCCTCGACGTAGGCGAGTTTGCGCGCCCGCACGGCCAGATAGGTCGCTGCCGAGTGTCCGCAGCCCTCGCGGATGCAGGCGACCAGACCGGGGTCCATCCGATCCTCCCAGCCCTCCAGGTGTACGGCGAGAGGCGACTCGTGGACCGCCCACAGGAAGCGACCGATCTCGGGGCCGTCCGGACCCCAGGCAGGGGACACCTCCTCGACGCTGCAGCCGAACGATGCGAAAGCGCCCGCGCCCGCCTGGACCAGTCTGGCGACATCGTCGTCCACCCGGGCATGGCCGAGGTCCGGACTGTAGGCGATCTTGAGGCCGTCGACGTCGATGTCCAGACCCTGCAGATAGTTCGTCGGTGGCGCCGGAAGGCTGGTGTGATCGAACGGATGTACTCCGGCGGTAGCGTTCAGGAACAGCGCGGCGTCCGCCACGGTACGGGTGATCGGGCCCACGTGGGAAACCTGGTCGTTGTTGCGCACCGGCAGGTGCGGGACGAGACCCCAGGTGGGCTTGAAGCCGAAGACCCCGCAGAAGTGGGAGGGCATGCGGATCGAACCGGCGCCGTCCGAACCTTGGTGCAGCGGCCCGAACCCCGCGGCGGCGGCAGCACCGGCACCCGCGGACGACGCCCCGGCGTTGTGACCGTACTTCCAGGGGTTGTGGGTAGTGCCGGTCAGTGGGTTGCGGCTGACGCCGCTCCAGCCGAACTCCGAGGTGGTCGTCTTGCCCAGAACGACCGCGCCGGCCGCTTTGAGACGGGCGGTGACCGGTGCGTCCATGCGGCTCACCTGGCCCACTTGGCTGTGTGAGCCCTGTTCGATGGCGTGCCCTTCGAGGTCGTGTAGATCCTTGATGGTCACCGGGACGCCATGCAGCGGGCCGAGTTCATCGCCGGACGCCAACGCGCGTTCGGCTTTTTCTGCCATCTCCCGGGCCAGGTCCGCGGTCACCTCGGTAAAGGCGTTTACGCGGTCGTTGCAGGTATCGATGCGTTCGAGCAGGGACTCCGTCAGGTCGACGGGAGACAGCTCCTGGCGTCGGATACGGCCTGCGACCTCGGTTGCGGACGCGAAACAGAGATCGTCCGACACGGTCGCTTCGCCGAGGTGTTGGGCGTCAGCCGGGTTGATCGTGTGCTGATGCGCCAGGCGACTTCTGGAGTTTCGAGATCTCCCGATCAAGTTGGAACTTCGGATCGGTGACGATCGCTTCCAGGGTCCGAACGCGCTCCTCCAGGTCTCCGGAACTCTCGAGCCCCGCCAGCCGTGCCTCCAGCCGCTCCACGTCGGCCTTGGACATTCGTGACTTCGACTTGGTGTGGAGCCGGTAGGCCTCCACTAGGCAACCGCAAACTACCACCACGGCCAAGAAACTCCAGAATCCCATTGACTGGCTCCTTTGTACTGTCGTTGGGAACTATAGAGCAAGCCGCGTACCAATGTGACTTACTGTCTTAAGTTGCTGATTATGTGATGCTTGCTCGCCGGACCGCTGCCGAGCAGGATGCGGCATCCATCGCGCATTCCACCAATGATTGGGCAAGGTCACCAATCGACCATTGCCAAGAGTCTGCGTTGCGATAGCGAACGCGCTACGTCATGACGTCGTACACGCCGAGTCCGATGATCGCGGAGAAACCGACCGCGAACATGGTCACGAGAAGCTTGAAGTTGGTAGCCATGGCGGCTAACTGAACCTTGACCGACTCGTACTGCACGTCAAGCTTCGTCTCAAGTGCCTTGAATTGCCCCGCCAGCCCCCCGAATTTCGCCTCCAGTCCACCGAATTTCGCCTCCAGTCCCTCGAACTTCGCCTCCAATCCCTCGAACCGGGCGTCGAACTTCACCTCCAATCCCTCGAACCGGGCGTCGAACTTCACCTCCAGTCCCTCGAACCGGGCGTCGAACTTCACATCCAGGCCGTCGCTCCGTGTAGCCAACTCGTCGAACCGCACGCCGAAAGCATCGCGATCAACGCTTGTGAGCACGCGGTCGCCAAGCTCTTCGCCGAGTGCACGCGCCAGACCCTCGGCCATTGGCGGCTCGAAACCGGCCTCCTTCAAGCGGTTGGCGACCTTCAGCGTGTCGATCACGTTGGCATCCACGGCGCACCTCGGCGGGTCAAATTCTATCCCGTTGATCGTGCCTGATCGAATTGGCAGGCCGTGTACGAGGTCGGCGCGCGCTCCGGTAGGCCATGACGGGAATTGACGTGCGTGATTGCAGAACGGCGCACTGGCCCGTGCTCCGCGGGCATGCCAGATCGACTAAACTGCGCTGCTTCGCGACGAGGGGTCGAACCATGGCTCGGATCGTGGTTGCCGTAGTGGCCGCCATCTTGCTCGTTTCGTGTACGCAGGAGAGCGCCGACGAACTGCCGGTGCAGCCCGTGGGCGATCTGCACGACACGATGACCTGGGTGCTCGACCCTGCTGCGGACGTCATCTGGGGATCAGCGGGCTGGATCATGACGGCGGAAGGCGAGCAGGACCTCACGCCGGAGACGGAGGAGGGCTGGAACCAAGTCCGTCACAGTGCCGCAGTCCTCGCGGAGAGCGGGAACCTGCTGCTGATGCCGCACCTTGTGCCCGAGTCCGATGCCGATGCCTGGATCGAGTTCTCCCGCGGCATGACCCGGGTAGCGCAACAGGCCCTGGCTGCCGTGGACGCGAAAGACTCCGCCGCGCTGTTCGAGACCGGGGGGCATCTCTACAACGTGTGTCTCGCCTGCCACCAGGTCTACGCGCGAGGCGAGGAGTGAAGGCACTGCCGGACCGTCCGGCGATCCTGGAGGTGCGTTCGGATACGGGCGACCACAACGCGCCCGCAAGGGCGCGCGGTCCCAACGCGCCCGCAAGGGCGCGCGGGCGCTACGGGATTGTCCTGTGTTGTCTTCTGGCCGTCGTGGCGGCGACGGCACTCGGACATGCCATCTCGGAGGACAACGCCAGCTACGTGGAGGCGTTGGACGGCCCCGCGATCCCGGCGTTCACCTATCTCGGCGCCAAGCACATGGTGACGGGCATCGATCACCTGCTGTTCCTCGTAGGCGTGGTGTTCTTCCTGTACCGGTTGAAGGATGTCCTGCTCTACGTCTCGCTGTTCACGCTCGGGCACAGCATCACGCTGCTGCTCGGCGTGCTGGCCGAGTGGCAGGTGAACGCCTACATCGTCGACGCCATCATCGGGGTTTCGGTGGTCTACAAGGCGTTCGAGAACATGGGCGGCTTCGAACGGGTGTTCGGGGTCACGCCGAATACGCGTGTGGCGGTGTTGGTTTTCGGACTGTTCCACGGCCTCGGTCTCGCCACCAAGGTGCAGGAACTCGCCCTGTCCGACGACGGCCTGGTGACGAATCTCGTGAGCTTCAACGTGGGCGTCGAACTCGGCCAGTTCAGCGCCCTCGTGGGTGTCGTCGGCCTGCTGCTCTGGTGGCGTCGGCAACCGAGTTTCGAGCGCTCCGCGTTCGCCGTGAACACGGTATTGATGACTGCGGGTTTCGTACTCACCCAGTACCAACTCGCCGGCTGGCTGCTCGACACGTGAAACGCGTGCTCGTTGCCACGTTGGGTGCGCTGCTGGTCGCCACGGCGGCGTTCGTGGCCTTCGTCCTGCCAGCGGAGTTCGGCATCGATCCCACCGGCGTCGGGCGCGCCCTTGGGCTGACCGGGCTAGCCGGCGCGCCACCACAGGACCTGCATCGAACCGACACCCTCCTCGTGCAGGACGTCCGCGAGTTTGAACTCGCGCCGTTCGAGTCGGTGGAGCTCAAGTACGATCTCGCCGCTGGCGATGGCTTCGTGTACGCCTGGAGCGCGACCGGCGAGGTGTTTTTCGACGTCCACGCCGAACCGGAGGGCGCGGATCCCGGCGTTGCCGAGGGCTTCGCCCAGGACAGGGACATCGCCGACGCCGGAACCTATGTTGCCCGGTTCGCCGGAATCCACGGCTGGTTCTGGGAGAACCGGGGTGCTACGACCGTGACGGTGCGTGTGCGGACGACCGGCTTCGTGACCGGTGCGACGCGCTATCACGATGGCATGTCCCAGCGCTTGGAAATGTGACGCCGCGTCGGTGGGTCTGGAGAAGGCCGATCAGCGTAGAATCGCGCTATGAACATCTTCAAGACGCTGGCTCAGAAGCCGTGGGTTCCGGACGACAGCAATGTGGTGGAACTGCGCACGGCCTCCTACGCCGCAGCGAACCAGAAAGTCGCCCTGGTGTGCTTCCTCGCCATTGTCGGCGTGCTGTTCTTCCTGTTCTTCGCGGCGTACCACATGCGCCTCGACCCCGTGGAGCTCGCTGGCGAGGCTTCGGACTGGGTTCCCGTGCCCGAGCCTCCCCTGTTGTGGTTCAACACGGTGGTGCTGGGGCTGGCGAGCCTAGCGTTCGAATGGGCCCGTCGCGCCTCGAAGCGCCGCGATGTCGGCACGGCGAAACTCGCGTTCTTTGCTGCCGGCGCCGCGACCCTCGTCTTTCTGGGGCTGCAGCTAGTCGTCTGGAACCAGTTGCTCGGCCTCGGCTACTACGCCTACGCGAACCCGGCCAGCGCCTTCTTCTATCTCATCACCGGCGTCCACGGCGTTCACTTGATCGGTGGCCTCATCGCGTGGGGGCGGGCCGCGGCGCGCTTCCGTGTCGCGGATGAGAATCCGGCGCCCTTGGCGCGCAGCATCGATCTCTGCGCGCTGTATTGGCACTTCCTGCTGCTGATCTGGTTGGGGATCCTGGCGCTGTTCGTGAACACCTGATGGCGGACAAGCGGGCCGACGCGGTCAGACTCGATCTGCCCATCGAGGGAATGACCTGCAGTGCCTGCGTGACACGCCTTGAGAGTGCGCTCTCGGATGCTCCCGGCGTTCTCGAGGCCAACGTCAACCTGGCCCTGGAACGGGCATCGGTGTCCTTCGACGACGATGCCACCGACGCCGCGTTGCTGACCGACGTGGTCGTGCGGACCGGATTCGACGTACCCACCGAAAGGCGCACGTTCCCCATCGAAGGCATGTCGTGTGCGGCCTGCTCGGCCCGCGTGGAGGGCGCTCTACGCCGGGAACCGGGGGTCGTCGACGTCGACGTGAACCTCGCCTTGGAGCGTGCGACGGTTACCACGGCTTCAGGCTGTGTGACCGCGGAACGCCTGGCCAAGCGACTCAACCCGACCGGGTACCGGCTCCTGGCCGACCGACCGACCGAGGCGGTGGAGGATCGCGTCGAGGACGAACGTCGCCTGGCGGCGGAGGCGCGTACCGTGATCGTCTCGGTCGCGCTCGCCCTGCCCATGGTCGTCGGCATGGTGTTCGTGGCACTGGGCTACGAGAACCTGCACCTGATGCCGGCCGCCGAAGTGTTGCTCGCCACGCCAATCCAGTTCGTCCTGGGCGCCCGGTTCTACCGCAGCGCATACACCGCGTTGCGCGGCGGGGGTGCCAACATGGACGTGCTCGTCGTCATGGGTACCACGGCGGCCTACGTCTACAGTTGGTACCTGCTCCTCGCCCTGGGGCCGGCCGCGGACGGCGAACTCTATTTCGAAGCCTCTGCAGTGATCATCACCCTGGTGCTCGTCGGCAAGTACCTGGAGTCTCGCGCCAAGCGCGCAACCACGAGCGCCATCCGCCAGCTCATGGATCTCCGACCATCGACCGCGCGCGTGCGCCGCGAGGATGGCACCGAAGACGAACTGCCGGTCGACGGGGTGGCGACGGGGGACATCGTGCTGGTCAGGCCCGGTGAGCGCGTCGCCGTCGACGGGGAGGTGGTCGCCGGCGAGAGCGAGGTGGACGAGTCGCTGTTGACGGGAGAGAGCCTGCCCGTCGTCAAAAGCAGGGGAGATGCCGTAACCGGCGGCAGCGTCAACACGGCAGGCTACCTCGAAGTGCGCGCCACGGCGGTGGGCGAGGACGGCACGCTCGCACGGATCGTCCGGCTCGTGGCGGACGCGCAGAGCGGCAAGGCCCGGGTTCAACGGCTCGTGGACCGGGTAAGCAGGGTCTTCGTACCCATCGTTGTCGCGGTCGCGGCGCTGACCTTCGTGTCATGGTTCGTTTGGACTGGCGCCCTAGCGCCGTCGCTGATCGCCGCTGTCTCGGTGCTGGTGATCGCCTGTCCATGCGCCTTGGGTCTCGCCACCCCCACGGCCATCATGACTGGCACCGGCGCTGCCGCCCGCGCGGGCATCCTGATCAAGGACGTCGACACGCTGGAGCGGGCACCGGGACTGAACACCGTGGTGTTCGACAAGACCGGAACGCTCACGGTGGGCAATCCCTCGGTAGAAGAGGTGAAGACCCTTCGGGGCGATGCGAAGGAGCTGCTAGCGCTCGCCGCCGCCGTGCAGGGGCCGAGTGAACATCCCCTGGCTAGAGCCATTCTGGCCGCGGCCCAAGGGCACAACCTCGAACCGGCGCCGGTGTCGGATTTCCGCAACCACGTGGGTCGCGGGGTCAGCGCCCGGGTGAATGGCGTGGAAGTGCGAGCAGGCAACTGGGACTTCGTCGTTGGAAGCGGGATGCCGGACGCCGCGGCATCGAGTCTTAAAGACGACTTGGCGGATGCCGTGGGCACCGTCGTGTGGGTGGCGGACGACGACGGTCTGCGGGGTGCGTTGACCTGTTCTGACGCGGTGCGCCCGGAAGCTGCACAAGCCGTGGCGGCGCTCGGCAAGCTGGGCGTGCATCCGGTCATCCTGTCGGGAGATGCCCCCGGTGTCGTCGACCGCGTTGCCGCAAAAGTGGGCGTCGATGAGGCCCACGCTGGCGTGCGCCCTGATCAAAAGGCCGCGTTCGTCGAATCACGAATCGCCAAGGGTGAACGGGTGGCGATGGTCGGTGATGGCATCAACGACGCCCCCGCGCTGGCGGTGGCCGATGTCGGATTCGCCGTGGGAACCGGCACGGATGTGGCCATGGAGACGGCTGGCATCACCCTGATGCGTCCTGCTCCCACCCTGATCCCCGCTGCCATCGAGGCGAGCCGGACCACCTTCCGCAAGATCAAGCAGAACCTGTTTTGGGCTTTCGTCTACAACGTCATCGGAATTCCCGCCGCGGCCCTAGGCTACCTGAGTCCTACCTTGGCCGGCGCGGCGATGGCCTTCTCGAGCGTCTGCGTGGTCTCCAACTCGCTGCTGCTCAGGAGGTGGAAGGCCCAGTGACCGAGGCAGCCAGCCGGACGCAACACTAGGTTCCGCGGCTCAACCGGATCGAGTCGCCAATGCCGCCAACAGGGCTGTCGGCGAATAGGCGAGTACCGGCGAATTCACGAAGTCCCTTTCGTTTCGAGTGACGATGCAATCCGCATTCGCTTGTCTTGCCGCGGCGCACACGACGGCGTCTTCATAGTCACCAATGCTACTTTTGCCCGCCTCTTCGAGTGTTGTCCGGCTCACGGGTGCCACTTCGAGGAGCGTTAGCAGATCAGCAACGAACGTCCGTGCCGCTTCTACTCCGGTGGCCTTCCGCGCCAGGTAGAAGATCGTGGTGAACGAGTTCGCGCAGGCCAAGCCTTGCAACTCGCCCCGGTCGACCCGAGAAAGGAGGTCTGCGGCACGCTCCGAAAAGGGTGCGCGGTCTAGAAGGAAGTCGATGAGAAAATCCGTGTCGAACAGCACTCGCATGTGAAATCCCGTGTTGCCTGGGAGTCAGCGGCGCCTCGCTGGCCCGCCCAGGCGGGCGCGTTGGAGGATTCGGGTTGCGAATTATAGGTGAGACCCCGCAGCGG
>VXPO01000132.1:26135-29099 GCA_009839505.1 Gammaproteobacteria bacterium | reverse complement strand
GGGGGGGGTGGTTTCCACTCCCCCCCCCTATTCCGCGGGGCGCCCCGCTCGGCGCCCCCGTCTCTCATCGCGCACGAGGGGTGGGGTCGAGGTACTTTTCCTCGAGATAGGCTCCGTAGTCGTCCGCCGTCACGCCGGTGCCCTTGAGGCAACCGCGCAGCCTCGCTACCGTCGGCGTTTCCTGGGCTTGACGTGGCACTGCGCCGACGCACGCGGCGAAGTACTCCGCCACAAGCTGCGACAGCGACTTGCCTGTCCGAGTGGCATGCTTCTTTGCCGCCGCGATCAGTTGATCATCCATTCGCAGGGTAAGTTTGGTTTGCACAGCGGACCCGCAGAGACGTATAAGTTCTAGAAGAACTGTACGTCTGTGTCGTCAACGCGTCAAGTTGGCGAGTTGGTGCGACGAGAAAGTCCGCAACGCATAGATTTCAGACGGAACCGTAGGGGCGACCCTTGTGGTCGCCCGTCTCGGTGCCACGCACCGGCCTCGGATTGTCGACACGGGCGGGGACGGCTTTGGGGCGCTACGGTCCGGTTGTTCCTAGGACGTCTGCGGCCCCGGGTTGGGCGCTACGTCGGCAGTCTCGCCGTCGCGGTTCCGAAGACGCGTGTCTCGCCGGCTTCGTTGGCCACGGTAATGTCGATCTCCACGGTTCTCTCGTCCTCGTCGATATCGGTGACGACGCCGGTGATGGTGTGCGGATGATCGACCTGCACGGGAGCACGGAACACGGTGTCGATGGCGATGATCTCGGCGTCGGGTGCCCAGCGGTGGATCATCGCGCCGAGGAACCCCTGGCTCATGACCCCCGGGACGATGGCACCCGGCAGGCCTTCCTTGCGTGCACCCTCGTGATCGGTAAAACGGGGCGACCCCCAGCCGACATGCTTGCCGAACCGGCGGGTCGCCTCGATGCTGGTGTCCGGTGCGAAACTCGGTAGTTCGCCACCGAATTCGACATCGGCGATGGTCTCTACGGTGTCAGCCACGAGGTCTCTCCCGGATCACGGTTCTGGTGTCGGCGTTGGCGATGTGCGTGCCGTCCTGGTCGTAGAGTTCCATGCGCGTGACCAGGAACACCATCCGACCGGAGCGCCCGGTCTTGGTGTAGATGTCGTGCAGGTGGCTGCGGCCGGTCAAGGTCGCGCCGTCACGCACCGGCGCCTTCCATTCGACCCCCTTGCCGGCGTCCATGCCCATGCCCCCTAGGGGAGGGAAGTCGGGTGGAGTGCTGCGCCCTCCGACCAGGGTGGAGACGTAGGTCGGTGGTGCCTGGAAGTCAGGATCGTCCGGATCCGTGAACCTCGGCGAGGTCTCGCCGCAGACCTTGGCGTACTCGGCGAACCGCGACCCGTCGATCTCGAAGGTCACTTCCTCGAACTCCCGGTTCAGGAACCGCTCGCGCAGATCCTTGATGTCTTCGTCTACCGCTTCCTGCTCAGCCACTTGGTTACCTCGTCGGGTTGTGAGTATCAATGCTGCCTGGGGATCGCCTCGAACCGTTCGGCCTTCAACGCCTGCACCAGTTCGGTCTCGGTGGTTACGGGATCCGGAAACTCGGTCGCACAACGGCCGATGTGGCTGACGATGTGCGAGTCGCTGCCGCCGATGCCGAGATAGCCGAGATCCTTGGCCATCTGCGCGGCCACGGCGTCTTCGTCGCCCCGGCTACCGCCGTTGTAGATCTCGACGATGCGCACGCCCTTGGGAACGCCATGCTCGGCCAAGTGCGCCGACATGCCGACTCGGGGTCGTCCGGGGTGGCAGGGGACGGCAACCGCTTCGTGGGCATTGCAGTGCTCGATGACCTCTTCGAGGGGCAGGCCGATGTTGGCGAAGTCGAAGGACTCGTAGAGCGGTTCGGTGACGCCGAACACGAGCACGTGGCCGTACTCGGTCTCCACCTCCGCGCCCTTGAGGATCACCAGGCCGTGCTTCTCGGCGAGGGCGCTGTAGTCGGACTCGAAGTCGAACTGCCGGTGCTCGGTGAGTACGAAACCGTCGATGGGAATGTCGCGCGTGCGAACCCATTGGCAGTAGTTCTGGACCTTGGCCCGTCCGTCGTCGGACTTGATGGAATGGGTGTGCAGATCGAGTATCAAGACGCGGCCTCCAGCGTCGTCCGCGCGAGTCGTTGCCACTCGCTGTCGAGCCTGGCGAGAAGTTCCGCTTCGCCGCCTCCGTTGTCGATCACCACGTCCGCCAACGCGACTCGCTCGGCGTTGGAGAGCTGCGCGTCGATGCGCGCCCGCACCGAGGACTCGTCCACACCGTCACGCGAGATGGCGCGTGCAATCGCCACCTCGGGATCAACGCTGACGACCCAGACCTCGTCGACCTCCGACTGCCAGTTGGCTTCCAACAGCACCGCGGCTTCCAGGACGACTACCGAGGCACCGTCTGCCCGGGCGCGGTCGATCTCTGCGGTGGCCATGGCGAGAATCCCGGGCCAGGCGATGTCCGTGAGCTGCTTCAACCGATCAGGAGACCCGAAGACCTTGCCGCCGAGTGCCCGGCGGTCGATTTCACCGTCGTCCCCGACGACGTCGTCCCCAAACGCGGCAACGACTTGATCGAACGCCGGCCGGCCGGCTTCGTAGACGCGATGGCCGAGCTTGTCGGCGTCGATCATGTGCGCGCCGTGCCCGGCGAGATGCCGCGCGGCCGTGGATTTTCCCGACGCGATGCCGCCGGTCAGACCGATAACGACCAAATTCAGTTCCCTCCCAACATATAGATGCCAGTTTGCTCGGCGGCGTCGGCGACGCTTGCCGCCGCGCAGTGGCCGCGTCTCCCACGAAACACGCAATCTTAGCGGCTTGGAACGAACAAACGCTACACTTGTTGCCCACGCTTGCTGCCGGGGGGGGGGGGGCCGCGGCCCCGCGGCGGCGGTGGGAAATAAACGACATCAAATTAGAACCGCACACCCCCCGCCCGGTCGGGAGGTGGGGCGGGGG
>VXPO01000132.1:0-26125 GCA_009839505.1 Gammaproteobacteria bacterium | reverse complement strand
CCCCCCCTCTTTTTTTTTAATGATCCGCCCCCCCCCTAGATCTCCCCGTGTATGAGGGGGTGCAGGTGCATTTGTTTAAACGACACCCCCGGCCCGCGCGCCGCGTCTCTCATGTCGTACCTGTTCCTCGCCTATGTGCACCTCGCAACCGTCGTGCCGTGCTTCCTGATTGGCGCTTGGCTTTTTGCTCGGCGCAAGGGCACGCCGCTCCACAAGCGGCTCGGGCGCGTCTACGCGGGCCTCATCCTGGTCACGGCGGCAGTTGCGCTCATCATGCCTGCGGAGGTCGGACCGCGGATCCTCGGCCACTTCGGCTTCATCCACCTGTTCAGCATCCTGGTTCTGGTCTGCGTGCCGTTGGCGGTGTACAACATCCGGCGGGGCAACGTGTCCGGGCATCGATTCAACATGGTGGGGGTGTACGTCGGCGGGATTCTGATCGCCGGTACCTTCGCGTTCATGCCGGGGCGAATCCTCCACGGGTGGTTTTTCGGCTGATCGCCGTCCATGATCCCGCTGGGTTTTTGCAGCATATGCCTCAGAACCGATCGCCTCGGGGAGAGGGTCGCGTTCTACCGGCGTCTCGGCTTCGAACCGAGCGGTGAGGACGCTCCGGGCCTTCGCGTGTCGCTGGCGAACGGGTCGGACGTGCTGACCTTCATGACGTTCCTGAAGCAGAACGTGATCAACTTCCGCGGTGGGCACATCCACGAGCTGATGACCCGGCTACGGGCGCTGGGAATACGCGTCACGGGCCACAACGAACATCCGGAGGAGCAACCCCTCATGCTCGACGCTTCCGGCCAGCCGCGGCCGGACAACGAGTGCGGCCACTTCACGGTCCGCGACCCGGACGGTCACGAGCTCTTCTTCAACACCCACCCGCATGAGCGACAGCCGTTCGAAAGCGCGCTTGCGGGCGTCGCGGTTGGCTCGGACCGCGTCGAAGGTCCATTCCTCGGGCGTTTCGTCTACTGCCTCGAGGTGCGCAACCTGGCACGCAGCGTGGAGTTCTACACGACCCTCGGCATGCGGACGGTGTGCAACGACCACGGCACGTGGATTGCTCCCGTTGGCCATCGCGCCATCCAGTTCGCGCTGCAGCTTCGCGAGGCCGCCGACGCCGGCTCCGTGTTGCGGTTCTATGGTGCTACGACGAACAACGCCGCGTTGCGCGAGTGCGGGTTCACGCGGCACGGGGCTGCGTGGCGCGCGGACGACCCCGAGGGACATCGCTTGGAGGTGTTGCCCGTTTCCCTCTTACCGGACGTGTGACGCGCTTGCATGCGGGCGCGCATGGCACGATCATCGCGACGTTGCATCGAGGGAGTTGTCCCATGGCCAAGTACATGCTTCGAGCCAACTACACACAGCAGGGACTCGCGGGGTTGTTGAAGGAAGGTGGGACGGGAAGGCGCCAAGCCCTCACGCGGACGGTCGAGGGAGTCGGCGGCAGCGTCGAGGCGATGTACTACGCCTTCGGCGACTGCGACCTCTACCTGATCGTCGACCTGCCGGACGAGACGTCGGCCGCGGCGCTGTCACTGGCTATCGGTGCCGCCGGCGCCTTGGATCTCAAGATCACGGTGCTCTTGACGCCGGAGACGGTGGACGACGCAGTGGCGCAGAGCGTGCCCTACCGGGCGCCGGGCGAGTAGCCGCTCTCCCGCACGTTCGGTCGGGCGCTACGCTGGGGGTTCCCGGCCAAGCTTCTCGTCGTGTGACTTCCACATCTCGCGCATCTGGTCCGATGTGCCGACGTGGTCGCCCTTCACGGCGAGCATGCCGCCGTCGACCACCAGGTCGATGCCGGTGATCCAGCGCCCCTCGTCACTGCCGAGATAGACACACGCCATGGCGATGTCCCAGGCTTCGCCGCCGGGGCCCTTGAGCGGCATCATGCCGCCGCCGACGTTGCGCACGAAGCGCGCCAGGCGGTTCTTCTTGTGGTCTTTCGTGATCTGCTGGCCGTGGGTGTGGCCGCCCCAGAAGATCGGCGTGGCGATGGCGCCGGGGCTCACCGCGTTCACGCGGATGCCCATGGGACCGAGCTGCATGGCTGCCGCCTTCGTGTAGTTGGACAGTCCGGCCTTGGCGGCGGAGTAGAGGGGGTCGGCCGCCACCTCTGCCTGGTGGGCACCCTTCGACGAGTTGTTGATGATCGACCCCGAGTGCTGGCGGCGCATGATGGGGGAGGCGTGCTTGGTCGCCACCATGCAGGAGCCGAGCAGGTACCACTGGGAGTACTTGAAGGTCTCCTCGTCCACATCCTCGATATTGAAGGCGCGCGGACTACCCGGCGGACTGGATGATCCCCCGGCGTTGTTGAACAGGATGTCGAGACGACCCCAGTTGTCGACCGCGGTGTCGATGACGCCCTTGATCTGGTCTTCGTGAAGCACGTCCGCCCGCACGAATCGTGCCGAGCCGGAAGGCTGGCGCTCCTCCACCTCCTTGCCGAGTTCCTCGTTGCGACCGCAGAACACGACCCGGGCACCTTCGGCGCAGAACGCGTCCACCGTCGCTTCGCCGATTCCACTTGTAGCGCCGGTGACCACCGCCACCTTGCCGTCTAGACGTCCCATCGTTCGTTTCCCGCCATGTGACCAAGGGACCAATATAGCGGCCCGCGAGCGCGCGCTCCAAGGAACGCGTTCGCACGGGGCCAAAGTCCTCGGCGATCTCCCAACGCACCCGAAGGGTGCGCATCATCGGGGCCATTGGTGAGATTGGCGGGCTTGGGGCCAACGGGGTTTACCTCACGCCTCGCCGATCTTCAAGGATCGCCCGGGTCTCGCGCGCCCTGGTCTCGGTAATTCCGTAGCTCGCGATCAGCGCTATGGCGATGATCGACGAAACGAAAGGCACCGTGACATCGTAGAGGCGCATCAGGAAGAGCGTGCGTTCGGACTGTCCACCGCCCAGGTCGACGTCGAAGCCGGTGTCGTTCAGCAGGTACCCGCTGGCCGCGATGGCAGCGGCCATGCCGAGCTTCACGACCCACCAGAAGATGGCGCCGTACATGCCTTCCCGGCGTTCGCCGGTCTTGAGTTCGTCCTGGTCGCAGACGTCGGCGATCATGGAGCCCATGAGCGTGAACAGGCTCCCCAGCCCGAACGCGATGAGCGGAGCGGGCAGCAAAAGCAACCAGGGGTTGGTGGGGTCGTAGCAGAACCACTTCAGGCCGTATCCCAAGGTGGAGATTCCAATGCACAGGAAGAAGGTGCGTCGTTTTCCGATCCTCGTGCCGAGGAGGGTGGCCAGGGAAATGACTGCGAACGTGGCAATGGCGGAGACCGTGCCGGTGGTGCCGATCCACCAGGCGGCAGTGTCCTGATCGCCGCCGAAAACGTAGAAGATGATCACGTACGACTGGAACGAGGCGACCAGTTGGAAGCCGTTGAAGACGAGGAATGTCGCCCCGCAGAGCGCGAGGAAATCCCACGAGCCCAAGGTCCTGCCGAAGCCCACCACGAAAGTCCAGACCGCCTTCATTGCGGCGTTGAGGGCATCGATGACCGTGTCGCGAGCGCCCCATAGCCAGCCCGGCACTTCGCTTCGCTGTGTGCCGGGTTCGCCTCCGGCCCAGCCACACCGACCTCCCATGGAACAAACGCGCCCAGTCGCATGGGCTCCCGTTCGCGTTTGTTCCATGGGAGGTTCGTGCGGCGTGGGTTCGGTGACGGCGTGACGCTCCCGAAGCACGAGCGCCGGCAAGATGCCCAACGCGGCGCATGTCAGCGCGAGGCCGATGGCAAGCGCGGCGGCACCCTGGCGCATGTCCCCGAAGACAGGCAGTTCCATGACCAGCAGGAACCACGGCGCCACCACCCAGGCGATCTGGGCGATGAAATTCTGTACCCCCATGAGACGCGTGCGCTCGTTGTAGTCGGGGGTGAGCTCGTAGCCGAGGGCGACCCAAGGCGTGGCGAAGACGGTGTAGGCGAGGTAGAAGACGAACGAGCCGATGAGGAAGTAGTTGAAATAGAACGATTCGCTACGACCCTCGGGGAGCTGCCACAACAGCGCCAGGATCAGCGGCGCCAGGATCGCGCCGACGAAGATGTAGGGCCGGCGACGTCCCCACCGCGACCGCGTGCGGTCTGAAACGTGTCCCATCACCGGATCGGTAATCGCATCGGTTAGGCGGGGCAGGGCACCCAGCAAGCCGACCAGCGCTGGATTCATGCCGTAGCCCAGGTTCAGGGCGATCATCATCCCGCCGCTGCCGGCGGCCAGCAGGTTGTTGGCCAGTCCACCGGCGCCGTAGGCACCCATCTTCAGGGGATGAATGCGGTCTTCGGGGGCTGTTCTCCGTGGCTCCATGCAACAGTCAGGGTTCCCGACGGCGGGGTCCGTGTCGGCGGATTCTCGACGACCGCTTGCGGTCGGCAGCGACACCGCCGCGCGGTCGCGTCACCGCCGCTTGCCGTGCACCAGGAAGGGGATGTTGGCGTGCGCGGCGTGGCCGTTGCCGTCGAACACCATCACGAACAACCGGTATTCGCCAGGGGTTCCCGGGGCGGCCATGGTTATTTCGGCGGCATCGGTGTCGCCAGCAAAGACACCCTCGAGATCCCGGATGGCTGCCTCCAGGTCGCCGCCGACCACCGTCTCGGTACTCTCCGGCTTCACGCGCCAGCGATAGGTGAGCGGGTCGCCGTCCGCGTCGGCCACCACCACCTTGGCCTTGTATTCCCGACCGGCCGCCAGGCGCACGCTGTCGGTGGCCGGTCGGCGGGCGAGCCGCAACGACTCAAGTGTCGGGGCCTGGTTGGCGGGCGCGCGACCTGTCCAGGCGAACTGCAGGACGTCGACCGCGGAGGTGGACTCGCCGGTTTCCGTGAACAGGCTGAACCAGGTATGGGTGCGCTCCTGCTTCTGTCCCCAGAGAAAGGCGTACGAACCGAGGCCCGGTCCCAGGAACGGCTCGATCAACGTTCGGTAGCTATCGAGGTAGTGACGCGCCTTCTCGGTGCTGTCCTGTTCGATGGGTGCGCCCCACCGCGTCTTGCCCACCTCCCAGTGGCCGAGCGGTCCCCACTCCGTGATCATGAAAGGTCCCTCGCGCAGGTACTTGATGGCTCTCGGCATGAGGGCCAGCGCCCCGTAGGCCTGCACACTGATGAAGTCCAGGTCAGGTGCCCGTTCGCGCACGAGTTCGACCATGTCCTCGTTCAGCGCCGAGATCGTCGTGGTCGTGGGGTGGTTGGGATCGAGCTCGTGGATCAGCCGCGAGAGCTCGTTGACCTCGTCGTAGACCCGCGGGTTGGTGAAACCCATGTCGAGTTCGTTGCCGATGATCCAGGCTAAGAGCGCCGGGTGGTCCTTGTAGCGGTTCACCGCGTCTTCGACGTTCTGGCGCTGGGTCGAAACGCTCTCCGGGTCGTCGTAGTCGAAGCCGAAACGCTCGGCCGCGACCGGAAGGCCCAGCGATACCGTCAGGCCGTGGCGGTGCGCCTCGTCCAAGGTCTCCTGGGCATCCTCGACACCCCAGGTGCGCACGGAGTTGCCGCCTCGCGCGGCGACCGTGCCGAGATCCACACCGCCGACGCCTGCGCCCTTGACGAGATAGGGTTGGCCGTCGCGCACGAGGGTGAAGCCGCCGTCGACGGGCACCACTTCAACGGGCACAGCGCCATGGGCGCTGGCCGTTGCGATCAGGCCGGCAAGTAACGCGATCAAGCTTCGGACGAGATTCATCACCCCGTTTCCTCCAGACGCTTGGGCGCTGCCATCGAAGCACGGGTGACCAGATCGCACTCGAAGGTCTCCTGTCGGGCTGGCTCGCCAGACAGACCCGCGATCAGTAGTTCGGTCGCCCGAAAGGCAATGGCGGCGATGGGTTGCCGGACCGTGGTGAGTGCCGGCCACGTGTGCGTCGCGGTGGGGGAGTCGTCGAAGCCCGCCACGGCTAGCGTTCCCGGCACGTCCACACCCCGTTCGTGGGCTGCAACGACCACGCCAGCCGCCGTGTCGTCGTTGCTGGCGATGACCGCCGTGGGCGGATCATGGAGGTGCCACAGCGCCTCGAAACCGCGCTTGCCCGACTCGAAATCGAAGCGTCCGTCGACAACGAGGGCCGGATCGGCGTCTATGCCATGGTCGTTCAGGCTGCCGAGGTGGCCGGCCAGGCGCTTGTCGCTCGCCCCGTGTCTCGGGTCTCCCTTGACGAAACCGACCCGGCGGTGGCCCAGCGACAGTACGTGATCCGTAAGCGCGCGGCCGGCCTGTTCGTCGTCGGGACAAACCGAGGGCCAGGCAGAATTCGGTGCCCGGGGCGAAATCTGTGCGAAGCCGATGCCGCTCTCGACCAGTGTGGTCGTGATGTCCTCGCGATCGGCGATGGGCGCCGTGAGCAGCAGTCCGTCGACGCGGGTCTGGCGCGCGAACTGGCGGACCATCAACGGTGTGACGCCCTCTGTGCACGGACGGAGGAGGAGCACGTGTCCGGTCGCTTGGCATGCCGCGTGGGCACCTTCGAGCAGCCGCTGGATGTAGCTGAACTCGTGCGGGTTCTCGTACAGGAGGCCGATGGAGAACGTTCGCCGTCCTGCCAGACCCCGTGCCGCGGGGTGCGGTTCGTAGTCGAGTTCGGCTACCGCCGCGAGCACCCTCTCGCGGGTTTGGGGACGTACGTTCGGTTCGTTGTTGACGACCCGCGAGACGGTCTTGATCGACACCCCGGCGCGTCCTGCGACTTCCCGAATAGTTGCGCCGCGAGCGTCACGGCCCGAGTGGCCATGTAGCGGCGCGGCGCCCGTACTGCCACGCGCGCTATCTGGCATCCGTCGGGCCACGTCTCGAAGCCGGCGCGGGGTGCGTGCCGGCCTACAGGTCGCCGAACCGGTAGCTCGCCCGGATGCCCGCGAGACGGGGACGGGTGAAGAACCGGGTGTTGTCGAACTGCGTGATGATCTGTGCCGCCTCGTGCACGTCGCCGGTGACGTTGCTCACGAAGCCCTCGACTCGCATCCGCCCGTTGTTGTGCGAGAAGCCGACGCCCGCGTCCACCGATACGAAGCCTTCGACCTTGTCGTTCAGCCTGAGACGCGGATTGTCCGGGTACATGAAGTCCACGCTGTTGAAGATGGTCCGGAACTGGTCGTCCCGCCAGCCGATGGACACGACGTAGTCGACGATGCCCCAGGGTACCGCGAGCGCCTGCGAGATCGAGGCGTTCAGCTGGTATTTCGGCGTGTGGGGCAGACGCCGCCCGTCGATGGACCGGAACACCGCCTCGTCCGGTGCCACGTCCGCCTGGAAACGGAAGTCCTGGATGGGCAGAGCCTTCTGAATGCTCGCTTCCAGCCAGAGCGCCGTCCAGTTGATGTTGAATCCCATGGGCAGTTGGAAGCCGCCGTCGAACTGGACACCGTAGATCTCGGAGTCGGCGGCGTTGTAGCTGAAGGACACCACCAGCGATCCGGCACCGGTGTCCGTCGGATCGACCAAGGAAACGCCCCCCGCGCTGAAGTCCAGCGCCTGCTCGACGGACAGCAACGAGGTGAAGACCTGGTCGGTGTAGTCGTAATAGAACGCCGAGGCGTTGAAGCGGGCGGGCACGGTGCCGATGTCGAAGTCGCTCTTCCAGCCAGCCTCGTAGACGACGACCTGCTCTTCATCGTAGGTCGGCGCGACGGGCAGGCCGGTCTCCCCAGTGAACGTGTCGTTGAAACCGCCGGACTTGTGGCCGGTTGAGACCATGAAGTAGGCCAGCGCACCGTCGACGTCGCGTTCCAGGCGTACCCGCCAGTCCAGGAAGTCGTTCTCCATTTCGCCGAACTGCGGCGTGATGGAAGAGTTCGGATTGATGATGGCGACGAAGCTGAACAGGCCGTCGGGAGGACAGTAGAAGTCGTCCTGGTTGAGGGTGTCCACGCAGGGGACCTTGTCCTCTTGCGCCGCGCCGCCGCCATAGGTTCCCTTCGCGAACACCGCCTCGACGTTGTCCCGGGCGCCGAACTGCGCGATGCCGTCGTAGTAGAAGGCGAGGTACTCGTCGTCCGAGACGGTTCCATCGCCGTCCGCATCGGGCTCGAAGATCGTCCGGTCGCGGGCCGCGAACCGGAAGCCCTCGGTGCCGAGGCGGACTCCGCCGCAGCATGAGAACCCGCGACCGCCCAGCGCGAAGGCGTAGCGCGCGTTTATACCCACGCGGCTCTTCTCCTCCGTGGTGAATCGCACGCCGAAGGTCAGGCGGGTAACATCGGTCAGGTGGTAGGTGAAGTCTCCATAGAGAGACGTCGAGTTGGAGTCGGTATTGGGTTGGTTGAACTCGGTCCCCTGGAAGAACAGACCACGGTCGCCCGCCGAGCCGAGGAAGGTGTACTGGTCCTCGTCGAACCAGAACAGCCCGCCAGTCCACGTCCACGGTCCGGTATCGCCGAAGAACCTAAGTTCCTGGACCCACGAAACGCTGTCGGTGATGAATTGGAACCGTGACCAGTTGTCGAACACCTCGTCCACCGGCTGCAGCACGTCGGCAACGCCCAGCCAATCCGGCGACAGCGGGGTCGCGGCGTCGTAGTTGTAGAGCAGGTCGCGACGGCTCGCGGTGTACTCCAGCGTCGCCAGGTCGAAGTCGTAGGTGACTTCGATCTTCGCGCCCCAGTGTCTGGTGTCGAGTCTTGGCGTGAACGCCCGCGCGTAGACGTCCCGGGGATCGTCGATGTCTTCCGGCTTGATGTCGTTGCCTAGGGGATTCGCGTAGTTGGTGCCTGTCCAGCCCGTACCTTGTTCGTGCACCGTGTCGCCGGCTAGGAGAATGCTCAGGCGCTCGGTGGCGTCGATCAGGAACTGGATCCGGTAGCCGGTGTTGTCTGCCGCCTCCGCCGTCTCGATGCCGAGCGGACCCACATCGTTGTAGTACGAATCATGTTCCAACGAGTAGCCGGCAAGGCGGAATGCCGCATTGTCCGCCACGGGAATGTTGACCACGCCCCGGTAGACCCACTGGTTGTAGTCGCCGCCCTCGACCTCAAGGGCTAGTTCCCGGCGCCCCAGGCCCGGGCGCCAGGGGATGATGTTGACGGAACCGGCGGTGGCGTTGCGCCCGCGCAGCGTTCCCTGGGGTCCGACGTTGACCTCGACCCGGCCGATGTCGAAGAACGCGGAGCCGATGCCCGCGGTCCGCGGCAGGTAGACGCCATCCAGGTGGGTGGCCGCCGCCGGATCGCCCAACTCGGTGTTGTTGGAGGAACCGACCCCCCGGATCCACACCTCGACGTTGCCGCCCTTGTTGCCGATCTCGAGTCCGGGCGCTAGCTCACTCAGATCCGTGACGTCCTGCACACCCTGCATCTTCAGGTCTTCGCCCTCGAAGTTGTACGCGGTGACGCCGAGATCCTGGAGATTCTGCTCGCGCCGCTCGACGGTGACGATGACCTCCTCGATGCCGCCGGAGGCGGTCGTGGCGGGCTCCTGCTCGTCAAGCTCTTCGGCGTTTTCCTGGCCGGCGCCGGGCAGGGCCGCCACGGCGAGGAGGATCGGGGCCAGCGGATTGACGATCTTCGCTTTTCGAATTGCCTTCATGGTTTCGCTCCTTCGACCACTAGGGAACCAGGCGCACGTTGTCGATGCGGCCCACGGCCCCGTCGGCGTTCTCCCAATCGGGGAAGAACAGCACCAGTTTGAGATCGGAGAGATCAAGCGCCGCGAACTCGACGTCGAGGTCGTAGCTGTAGGACTGCCAGCCATCGTTCGGGGCGGGATTTCCTCCGGCGGTCATTAGGATGTCGACCGCGGTGGCGGCATTGCTGCTCTCCAGCTTGACGTGCCACTGCGATCCATCGGGAGGCGGGGAGACCTCCTTGAATTCGAACTCCAGGGTGCCTCCGGCAGCGCCGCTGGCGTCGACGCCGGCGGTCGCCTGCATACCCGTCACGGTGCCGCCGGCACCGAACGACAGTTCGATCACGCTGCCGTGCTCCTCGTCGTCGGCCACCTCGCCGAAGCTCCCGGCGCCACAGCAGTCCCACAGGAACCAACCCTCGGCGAGGGCGTCCAAGTACAGTTCGATCGGACCCGACCCCGGCACGAAGCGCATGTTGTCGATGCGCCCGACCGCGCCGTCGGCGTTGGCCCAGTCCGGAAAGATCATCACCAGCTTGACATCGCTCAGGTCGAGTCCGGCCAGGTCTGTGCTCAGCGTGAAGCGGTAGTGCTGCCAGTCCGCCCCCGGCGTCGGATTGCCGGCGTGGGTCAGCAGCACCTCGACAGCCGTGGCGGCATTGCTGCTCTCGAGCTTCAGCCGCCAGACCGAGCCCGCCGGCGGCGGACTCACTTCCTTGAAGTCGAACTCCAACGTTCCCGATGCCAGGCTGCTGACGTCAACGCCCTCCACCGCCTGGAAGCCGGTGACCGTGCCGGTGGCGCCGAACGACAGCTCGACGACATTGCCGTGGTCCGCATCGTCGGCGACTTCGCCGAAGGTGGCACCGCCGCAGCAGTCCCACAGGGTCCAGCCGTCGGCGACGCTGTCGCCGTAGAGCTCGATCGGGGACGCGCCCCCGGGCGCTTCGCCGGGCAACCACCGCACGTTGTCGAGCTGGAACGTGAGGGCGGTGGTCTGGGTCGTGGGGAAGATGACGATACCGGTGTTCACGGTGGCGAGGTTGAGGCCGCCGCCGAGGAGTTGCGCGACCGGTATCTCGACCGTCTCCCAGTCGCCGTTGCCGACGAGGCCGATGCGCTGGTCGCCGCTGGTGCACGGGAAGACGCAGTCGATCTTCATGGTCATGCCTTCGGTATTGCCGCCGTAGTCGTCGACCTTGATGTCGAAGCTGACGGAGCCGCTGGCGTAGGCGCTCAAGTCGACGCCCATGCTCGCCTGGATGAACCAGACGCCGAATGCGTCGCTGTCCGAGAAGCTCACCTCGATGATCTGGCCACGGGCGGGATCGGCGGCAGCGATCTCACTCCACTGCACCTTGTTGGCGGGATTCATGCCGTCCGCATAGTTGGCCCAGCCGGAACCTGAGTCCGCGGCGTTGATGCCGACGTCCCAGATGGGATCGACGGCATCGACATAGACCAGCTGCGGGTCGGCGGCGCTGGGCGGCGGCGGCGCGGGCGGCCTGATGCCGCAGTCGCCGTCGTTGACGTGCCCGCAGATGATGCGGATGTTGTCCACCTGCACGTGGGCGAAACTGGTGGGTTCCAGTACGAAAAGGCTCAGCACCTGGGCGAGATCGACGGGACCCCCGCCAAAGTTGCCGGGATTGTGCGCGATCTCGCTGATCTGCACGGTGACGGTGGTCCATTCATCCTTGGTCAAATCCGCGACCGGCAGTTCGACGAAACCGAGATCCGGGAAGCCGCTGTCGAGCTTGACCTGAAGGCCGCTCGCCGCATCCGTTTCGGCGCCGAACACGTAGAGGTCGAACTGCACCTCGCCGGCGTAGTCGCCCGGTTCGGATGCGGCACCCATCCCGAACAACGTCTGGCGCGCGAGACTCGTCGGGAAGATGTTGAAGTTGCCGCCGCCTGAGGTGTTGACGTCGATGACCATGCCGCGGTCTCCGCCGAGGTCGACCTGGGAGAGAACCAGCGCTCCTCCGGCATCGTACACACCGATGTCGAGGGCAACGGCATCTTCGGTGCCGGGGAATGTCAGCGGTCCGGGGGCGTCGACGTAAAGGTCGTAGACGGCGCGAAACAGGCGCTGCGGCAACGGCGGCGTAACGGAAGGATCGGTGTAGTCCGCGAATCCGTCGCAGCCCACGCCGGTGTCGACGTCGAGGTTGCACCGGTAGACGCGCACGTAGTCGACGAGCAGCTCGCCGGGCAGGGCGGCGGGGTCCGGAGCGCCGGGCAGGTTTCCGCCAACGGCGAGGTTCAAGAGCAGGTGGAACGGCCTGTCGAAAGGTGCCGAGTCGGAACCGGACAGATGGGCGTTGGTTTGTGCGTCCTTGTAGTAGTTCCAGTAGGTCGAGTTGCGCACGGTGTAGTAGTGGGCACCGTCCACGAACCAGCGAATCTCCTGTTCGTCCCACTCGACGGCATAGACGTGGAAGCCGTCGGCCGGATCCACACCCTCGTACTTCGCATAGGTGAACGTGTTCAGCGGCCACGCCATGCCGTAGTGCAGGGCCGCTTGGGTGAACGGTCGCGGGTCGCGCGAGAAGACCTCCATGATGTCGATCTCGCCGCCCGCCGCCCAGGTGCCGTACTCGGAGTCGGTGGGAAGCATCCAAAAGGCGGACCAGAGCCCTTGGCCGCCGGCGGCGTGGATGCTGGCCTCGACGCGTCCGTAGCGCATGTCCAGCTTGTTGGCCGTGTTGATGCGTGCGGAGGTGTACTCCCGACCGTCGGCGGCTTCCTGTCGCGCCGTAATGGTCAGGTTGCCGCCGCCGACGGAGATGTTGGCGGCTTGGTAGCTTTGCAGTTCGTTGTTGCCCCAGCCGGGAATGCCCTCGGCGGTGCCGTCGCCGGTCTGGATGTTCCACTTGCCCCCGTCGAGGGAACTGCCGTCGAACTCGTCCGACCAGACCAACTCCCAGCCCTTCGGGACCTGGACGTTCGTGGGCTGGTTGCCGCCCACCGCCGAATCCGTGTTGCCGCCGCCGCATGCCGCCAGCACGGTCGCAGCCAGCACGGTGATGCTCCCAGCCTTGAGCGGTGCGGCGGTTTGCCCCGTCAGAATGGCAACCATGACCCAATCCCCCTCGACGCGCCGACTACGCGCACCCTAAGCCGTATATGACAACGTTGTCAACAAGCGGTTCCGGGGGATTCGAGGCCGCCCCCGCCCAATCGAAAGCGGGGACATCCACCCTGCGTAGGAAAGGGGACATCCACCCTGTGGAACGAAGGGGACATCCACCCTGTGCGACGCATCGGACACGGTTGTCGGAAGCTCGAACCGCACTGGTTGGTGGCACTCGTCCCGGCCGCCCGATACAGTTCTCCGCTCTTTGGGTTCGAGACCGGCGTGCCGACGATCATCTTCGTTCACCCCGGTGGAACGCGTGAAGCGCACGCGGATGCCGTCGGCCGCACGGTCATGGACTGTGCCGTCGACAACGGCGTGCGCGGCATCGGCGCCCAGTGTGGCGGCGGCTGCACCTGTTCCACCTGCCACGGCTTCGTCGACGAAGCGTGGTTCGCCCGCGTGGGCGGCCCTGTGGGCGACGAGGCCGATATCCTCGAATTCACGCCCGGCCGGCGGGCCACCAGCCGGCTGACCTGCCAGATCGTCATCCGCGACGACCTCGACGGGCTCGTCGTGCACGTTCCGCCACCGGAGTAGGCGCCGCGGCTGCCATGACCGACACCGAGTTTCCGGACCGGTTGTTCCAGCGTGAAGACGAAACCTCGGACACGTTGTTCTATCGCGAGCCGCGATTCGTCGCGCACATCGACGATGTCACGATCTCCGCGCTTACCGGGTACTACCGGGAATTCCTCCCAGGCGGATGCCGGATCCTGGATCTGATGTCCTCCTGGATCTCGCACCTGCCGGACGTCGAATACCCTCGTGTGGCGGGACTGGGCATGAATGAACGGGAGTTGGCGGCCAATCCGCGTTTGACGGACTTCGTCGTCCATGACCTCAACGCCGATCCGCGCCTGCCGTACGAGGATGAGACCTTCGACCGGGCGGTGATCGCCGTGTCCATGCAGTACCTGGTACGTCCGGTAGAGGTGTTTGGCGATCTACGCCGGGTGCTGGTTCCCGATGGCCGCATCGCCATCGCCATGTCGCATCGGTGTTTCCCGACCAAGGCCATTCTCGCGTTTCGTGCCCTGGGCCCGGCCGATCGCGTGCGTCTCGTCTCGGCGTTCCTGCATCAGGCGGGTTTCAGCAACATCGGTTTCGAGGATCGGTCGCCGCCCAAGGGCGATCCCCTGTGGGTGGTTGCCGGAACCAACCGCTCCAACGTTGCATAACTGTCCATGCATACAGTATCTTATGTTGATGAACGCGCCCCATAGCCGGCCCGGCACTTCGCTTCGCTGTGTGCCGGGTTCGCCTCCGGCCCAGCCACACCGACCTCCCATGGAGCAACCGCGCCCGGTCGCTTACGCTTCCGGTCGCGTTTGTTCCATGCGAGGCTGGCCGCGGATCGTCGTGCATGCGGACATGGACGCCTTCTACGCGGCGGTAGAGCAACTCGATGACCCGGGACTGCGCGGCAAGCCGGTTCTGGTGGGCCCGAAAAGCGCACGTGGGGTTGTACTGACCGCAAGCTACGAAGCCCGGCCGTATGGCGTGTCGAGCGCCATGCCCGTTGGCGAAGCGCTGCGCCGATGCCCTCAAGCGATCATCGTCAGCCCACGTCTGGGACGCTACGAGGAAGTCTCGGCGCGGATCATGGACACGCTGGCCGACTTTTCGCCGAGTGTCGAGGCGCTCTCCATGGACGAAGCCTTCGTCGACATGACCGGGGCGGAGCGGCTGTTTGGTTCGCCCCGCGAGATGGGGCGGCGGATCAAACAGGCCGTCCGCAAGGCGACCGGGCTCACCATATCGGTAGGGGTTGCCGGCACGAAGTACGTGGCCAAGGTCGCTAGCGCCCACGCGAAGCCGGACGGGCTCACCGTCGTACCCCCCAACACCAGCCAAGAGTGGCTGGCACCGCAGCCCGTTTCCCGCCTATGGGGCGCTGGCAGGAAGACTGTGCCCCGCCTGCATGCCCTCGGGCTCTTCACCATCGGGGATGTCGCCCGCGCGGACACCGACGCACTCGTTCGCCTCGGTGCTCTCGGCGCGCATTTCCACGATCTCGCCAATGCCCGCGATCCGCGGCCAGTGAACCGCACGCGCATCTCTAGGAGCATCGGTTCCGATCGTACGCTTGCCCGCGACGTCTGGCGGCGCGAGGAGATCGAACGGCATTTGCGCCGGGCAGCGGAGCGGATCGGGAGGCGGTTGCGGGCCAGGCGCTACGTCGCTCACGGTGTTCGCGTGCGGTTGAAGACCAACCGGTTCGAGATGCTGACCCGGCAGCGCACGTTCAGGAAACCCGTGGATCTCGGTAGCCAATTGCTGGCGGCGGGCCACGGTCTGCTCGGCCGGTTCAGCCATCCGGGCCCGTTCCGTCTCGTCGGCATGGCGGCCTTCGATCTCGAGCGACGCGACGGCGACCGACAGGGCGATCTCTTCGAGGACGCAGCTGTGCGGAATCTAGAAACCGCCATCGACGACCTTTGCGACAGGTTCGGGCACGGCGCCGTCACCCGCGCGCGTGACCTCGCCGATTGGAGTACGGTTGCTTCCCGAGGGGTCAATCTTGACTATCTCGACCTCGACCTCGACGTCGAACCCACGCAGCCGTAGCAACGACCGCCTTGAGAAATCGCCTGCTTGCCGAGTTGCTGAAACGCAACATCGCGATTTTGCTCGTCGCACAGATGGTCGCGATCACCGCGACTATCTCGCTGATCACGCTGGGCGGGATCGTCGGCCGTGTGCTGGCACCGACCCCCGCGCTGTCGACCCTGCCGCTGTCGCTGTTCGTGGTGGGTACCGCCATGGGCACGGTGCCGGCCGCGTGGTCGATGTCCAAGATCGGGCGCGCCCGGGGCTTCGGCTGTGGGGCGATGCTCGGGTTGGTCGGCGCGCTGATCGCAATGATGGCGATGTCGGCGTCGAGTTTCCCGCTGTTCTGCCTAGGTGGCTTTGCCGTCGGGCTGTCGGCGGCGTTCTCGCAACAATACCGGTTCGCGGCGGCCGAAAGCGTCGCGGAGCCATTTGCCGCCCAGGCGGTCTCGGTCATCCTGCTGGGGTCCATCGCCGGCGCGCTGCTTGGCCCGGAGCTTGCCGTGCGGGGCGAGACCTGGGTCGCCGGTGCCCCCTTTGCAGGCACGTTCCTAGGCATCGCGGCTTGCTATGTCGTCGCCGGGGCGCTGTTGCTGCTGCTCGCCGACACTGGGACGCAGACGCCCGCCCGGACACCCGGGGAAGTCCGCCCCTTGGGTGCCATGGTGCGCCGCTGGGTGTTCGTCGTTCCGGTACTCGGTGCTGCCGTGGGGCAGGGCGTGATGGTCTTCGTGATGACTGCGGCCCCCTTGGCGATGCACGCGGTCGATGGCCATTCCCTAGCGGCGGCTGCCGCCGTCGTACAGGCGCACGTTCTCGCAATGTACATCCCATCCCTCTTCACCGGCGCTCTGATCGCCCGGTTCGGCGCGCGCCCGATCATGCTTGTCGGTACCGCGGTGTTCCTGGTGATGGTCGCGGTCGGTTTTCTCGGACGGGAGGTTCTCCACTACGGCGCGTCGATGGTGGCCCTGGGTGTCGGCTGGAACTTCCTGTTCATCGGCGGAACGACGCTGCTCGCCGGCGCCCACAGTCCTGCCGAGCGGTTCCGAGCCCAGGCGGTCAACGACTTCAGCGTGTTCGGGCTGTCGGCGATTGGCTCATTGAGCGCCGGGGTGGTCATCCAGGTCTACGGTTGGGACGCCGTCTTGTGGGCGTCGGTGGCGCCGATTCTGGTCACCATCGCCGTGCTGGTGTGGGCGGCGGGGAGTGACAAGGCGTCGACGCGGCCAGGCTAGTGGGGCAGAATCCCACGCTATGTCTCCGCGTAGCCATCTCGCGACATGGGCCGTTCTGCTGGCGGCGCCCATCTGGGCCGCGTCGGTCGCGAACTTCACGCTGACCGACCAGCATGGGACGGACCACGAACTTCGCGACTACGAGGACGTCAAGGCGGTCGTGATCATGATCCAGGGCAACGGCTGTCCCATCGTCCGCAATGCGCTGATCGACCTCCGCGCGGTGCGCGAGCGGTTCGCCGGCGACCCGGTCCGGTTCCTGATGCTGAACTCGAACTTGCAGGACGATGCGGAGTCCATCCGTGACGAGGCCGAGGAGTGGAGCATCGATCTGCCCATCCTGGTCGACGACACCCAGGAGGTTGGGAAGTCCCTGGCGCTGACCCGGACGGCGGAGATGCTGGTCATCGACACCCGGTCGTGGAGCATCGCCTACCGCGGTCCCATCAATGATCGCTTGGTCTACGAGCGTCAACGTGCCGCCGCCGACCATCACTACGTCGTCGACGCCGTCGAAGCGGTGCTGGCCGGGGAACGTCCCGCCGTCGAATCCGTCGCCGCCATCGGCTGCCTGATCAACTTTTCCGGGCAGTCCGAGCCCGCCCCGACCGAGACGCATCATCACTAGCGTTCGTTGAGCACGTCCCATCTCTACGGCATGCCGCGTCCGTCCGAGCGCCTCTAAACCGAAGCAGCGTTGCGTTCGATGAAGGCCAACGACGCGCCGCCGCTCCGGGATGTCGTGCTTCTCGGCGGAGGCCACGCAAACGTCCAGGTTCTGAAGCGTTTCGGGATGCGTCCCGAGCCGGGCCTGCGTTTGACCATCGTCGCCCGCGAACCGCACTCGCCCTATACGGGGATGCTCCCCGGCTATGTCGCCGGTGCCTATGCGTGGGATGACATCCACATCGATCTTGCCCGGCTAGCGGCGTTCGCCAAGGCCCGCTTCATCGCCGCGGAGGCATCCGGGATCGATCCGGGCCAGCGGTGCATCCTGTTTGCCGACCGCCCGCCGGTTCGTTACGACGTACTGGCCATCAACACCGGCGGTGTACCGGGCGAGCGCCACACCTCCGAGTTTGTCACACCGGTCAAACCCATCGGCCGCTTTCTGCCCGTCTGGCACAAGCTGACCGAAACGGGCAGCCCGCCAAGGCGCCTTGGCATCGTCGGCGGAGGTCCCGGCGGGGTCGAGCTGGCATTGGCCATCGTGCACCGCTACCCAGGCACCAAGTGCACGATCATGGATGGGGATGCCGAAATCCTGGGCACCTTGGCCGGGCGAGCACGCCGACGGCTTGGGCGTGCCCTGCGTGAACGTGGGATTGCCCTGGTAACCGGCGCGCGCATCGTAGCGGCGCGTGATGGAGAGCTGATCGGCGAGGGGGGGACGTCCATTGCCGTGGACCACGCGCTTTGGGTGACCGGGGTCGAAGCCCCCCCGTGGCTCGCCGCCTCGGGCCTGGCGACCGACGACGGCGGTTTCGTCGCGGTCAGCAAGTTCCTTCAGTCGACCTCGCATCCCGAGGTTTTCGCCGCCGGCGACGTGGCGCATCTGGTCGGCCAGACCCGGCCGAAGTCCGGTGTGTACGCCGTTCGCCAGGGCTCGATCCTTGCCGAAAACGTGCGACGCCAGGTAACGGGCCGGAAACTGCGTCGGTTCCGTGCCCAACGCCATGCCATGGCGATCATCGGCCTCGGTGTTGGGAAGGCGGTGGCCAGTCGCGGTGGCCTGGCTGCGGCGGGCGCATGGGTATGGTCGGTGAAACAATGGATCGACCGGCGATTCATGAAAAAATTCAATGTCTTGCCAGAGATGCCTGAGACTGTTCCTCAAGTAACCAAGGCGTTGCAGGGCGAGCTGCCGTCGGACATGCGCTGCGGGGGCTGTGGCGCGAAGCTCGGCGCGGACAGCCTCGGCAAGGTGCTCGAACGTCTCGCCGTACAACCCTCGCCGACGGTCGTCAAGGGAATCGGCGACGACGCGGCGGTGGTCGAGGTGGCGGCCGGCAACATCGCCATGACCTGCGACGGCTTCCGGGCCATGATCGACGACGCATACCGGTTCGGGCGGATCAGCGCCCACCATGCGTTGAACGACCTCTACGCCATGGGGGGCAGACCCCGGTTCGCACTGGCGATCGCCACCGTGCCGCTGATGGCGGATGCCATGATGGAGGACGATCTCTTCCAGATGATGTCCGGCGCGCTGGACGTGTTCAAAGCCGTCGGCGTGGCTCTCGTGGGTGGCCACTCGGCCGAAGGCAGCGAGCTCGGCCTCGCGTTCAGCATTACCGGAACGGTTTCGGAGCCTCCGCTTGCCAAGGGCGGGCTAGCGGCCGGCCAGAGCCTGGTGCTCACGGGGGCGATCGGCACCGGTACGGTACTGGCAGGTGCCATGCAGGGTCGGACGCGGGCGGAGCATCTCCTGGCTGCCATCGAGCAGATGGATTCGTCCAACGCGCGCGCCGCCGACGTGCTGCGCGCGCACGGGGCAACCGCCTGCACGGACGTGACCGGTTTCGGGCTCGTGGGGCACCTGTCGGAGATGACTCGCGCTTCTGGTACCGGGGCGCGGGTTCGAGCAGGGTCGGTTCCCGTGCTACCCGGCGCCCTGGATCTGATGGCGGTGGGAGTCACCAGTTCGCTGCAGCAGAACAACGAGCTGGCCTTGACGGACTACGAGGTGACCGGCCATGCGCCAAATGCTCCACTGGTGCGATTGCTGGCCGATCCGCAGACGGCGGGAGGTCTGTTGGCCGGTGTGCCGCAGGCAGCTGCTGTGGAATGCGTCCGGGAATTGCGCGAGGGAGGCTACCCGACGGCGGCGGTCATCGGCGAGGTAACGCCAGCGGCTATGACGATCGTTGCTTGACGTCCTGGGTGCGTGGACGCAGTCACGTAACGGGTTCGAGGAAATAGCAGAGGCAGTCGCGGCGTGCGGCTTCCTCTTCGCCGGTGTACATGGCGAGCATCGTCGGCCGCTTGAGTACCGCGAGGCCGTTGTTGGTGCCGAAGTACTCGCCGCCGAGGTCGCTGTCGTCGGCGGCCGTGGCGTGCAAGCCACCGGACCGGGTGAGTGCGGTACCCGCTGGAGCCGTGCGGAAGTTGAACCGCTGCATGTCCGGGTCGAGGACGGCGCCGTCGGCGAGCGTGACCCGTGCCACGGTTTCGAATAGGGACAGCGACTCTGGCAACTGCCCGCCGGTCGGGGGGTGTGCGTTGTTGGCAAGTAGGATCTTCAGGAATGCCGACGCCCGAGTAGTACTCGTTGGATCGTCCGGCGTGCCTACTTCAATGGTCATCGCGGTACAGAACTGTGCGAATCGACGGGTCTGGAACCCATGCGGCTGGGTGGCAAGCAGTGCCCGGGTCGAGAAAGCACCCGCAAACGCCAGCGTTTCGGGGTCCGACCGGCAGATCGCGGAGTAGGGCGGGTTTTCGCCGGTCGTGTTGTGGATATCCAACGCCATGCGTGGTCTCGCGGCTTCCACGTAGGCGGTGACCTCGGCGGCGACTTCAGCCTCCGGACTATCGCCCTGCCCCCACACCCGGTTGAAGTCCGCACGGCCCGGCAGCGCGCGCACGCCGTGCGCCGCTGCCTCCAGGTTCCCCAGGAACAGAAGCGTCGAAGCGTCCGCGACTTGGGTGAACAGTGCTCGCACCGCATCCCAACCCGAGACTTCGTTGCCGTGGAGCAGCACGGAGACGAACAGTGGCGGTTGGTTCGGCTTGCGCAGGTCAAAGAGTGTCGGGCCTCCCAGCTCGTCGGCCAGGGCGGCAGCGTGCACCTCGGCGAGAGAAACCGGCAGGGCACGCTCGACACTCAACTTCATAGGACTGCTATACCGGCCATTCGTGTACCGGTTCGCCGGTGTCCTGTGCGTCCACGTAAGCGCGGGTCAACGCCGCCCAGTCGGTGCCGTGCTTGGCGACCCAGGCCCGTTGCCAGCGGGCGCCCGTACGGTCCCGCTCCACCCGGGCGAGGGTCGTGCCGATGTAACGCTCGATCTCCGCGGTGGGGACGTCGACCTTGCCGAGTGCCTCGGCGGCCAGCGGCAGGAGCTCGTCGGCGAGCAGTTCGCGCGCCGAGCGTTCCTCGCCATCGATCCAAGTGAGCTCGGCGTCGAGGCCGAACTTTGCAGCGGCGTAGAAATTGGCCTTGGCGGTTTCGAAGCCGATCCGGGTCTCGATCGGATCGTCGCGGTCCACCAGTCCCCGCACCATGCCGAGCCATGCCGCGGCGTTGGCGACCGAGTCGTGAATCGTGGGACCCGCCGGTACCACCCGGTGCTCGATGCGCAGGTGTGGCTGACCGTCGAAGTCGAATCCGAGTAGCGGACGGTTCCAACGCCACACCGTGCCGTTCTGGAAGCGAACGTGGGCGTACTTGTGGGGTGGTTCGTCCGCCTGCACGAAGGGCAGCAGGATCACGTGGTCGTTCTGGTTTTCGCGGAACAGCTCGATGAGCGACGACTGCGCGTAGCCCGTTCCGAAAGTGACCCGGGCCGGCGCCCGGGGGCCGGCCGACACCGCTTGCTCGAAGAGCGGGATGCGCGTCTCCTCCCACAACGAGCGTCCGAACAGGAACGGCGAATTCGCCGCCAGGGCAACCATCGGTGCGGACGCCACGATCGCTGCGTTGAAGTCGCGCACTGCACGTTCCGGCTTGCACTGCAGGTGGATCTGGAAGGAGGTGGTTGCGGCTTCGAGCATGACGTCGTCGTGCATCATGTCGAGGCCGTCGCCGGTGGTGATCCGGATGTGCAACGGCGCGCCGTCGCGCAACGCCAGCACCCGGTCGTTCAACGCCTGGTAGCGCACCATGGCCGACATGTACTTGGAGTTCAGCAGGTCGGGGCGAATCGTCGGCAGGATGCCGATAGTCACCAGCCGGCAGCCTAACTCGGCGGCACCCTGGCGACACATTTGCCAAGTCGCGGACAACTCGTCGTCGATGCGCGAGAAGACGTTGCCTGACAATGCGGTCGGCGAACCGTTGAGTTCGACGTTGAACGCCGCGAGTTCGGGCACGACCAGCGGATTGCCGACGTGTTCGATCAGCTCCTGGTTCTGCGCGTGAGGTTGACCTTCCTCGTTGACGATCCACGCCTCGAGTTCGAAACCGACGATGTCGCCGCGGCGCGACAGCGTGTCGTCGTGGAATAGTTCCGCCACCAGGTCCGTCTCGGCGTCCAATCGGCGTCGGAACCGGCTGAAGTCCTCGGCGTTGAAGTGCCGTTCACGGATTTCGTCCCCCATGGCGACGCATGAGAAACCAAATGGTGACCGATGACAAGGCGGGGCATCGCCTCGTGGGGGACGAGCCCTGCGGTCTCGCCGTCATCCGGGGCCGTCGTGCTCCCGGATCAGGGTGGGGGTGGCCACCATCCGCCAGGCCCGCTCGAGGATGTCCGGCATGGCTGCCCAGCGGACCGTCTCGAGGTTGATGAGGATCATGGGCCAGTCGGCGTAGTGGTCGGTGATGTAGAACGTCTCCGGCGCCGCCTGCAGCAGCATTTCGCGGTCCATGAAGTCGCACATCGTGGCGAGCCCGCCTTCGGCCTCAGAGCGGAGCCGCGCCAGGAGTTTGCGTTTTACCTTGATCGCCGGGGTACCGTAGCTGCGGCTCTCTTCGACGCCGGGAAAGCGAGACGCGATGTCCACGGCCCGGGCGAACAGCCCAGCCAGGTGCTCGGACGGGGGATACTTGATGGGTACCGGTTCGCGCGCCATGGACGATCTCAGGGTTGTTTCGCTGCTACTGCGATTCTCCCATGTCGACTGCCTCTTCGCGTCGCCCGCCGCGAACGGACAGCCGGCGGCTCACTACGTAGAACGCGGCGCCGCTGGCCAGGATGCCGACACCGGCAAGCCCTTCCATCGGCCGTTGCAGCAGGAGATAGGTCAAGGTCCAGCCCATGAGTACCAGGAACACCAGTGGAGGCAGCGGGTACAACGGCACCCGGTAAGGCCGCTCGAGTCCGGGACGTCGCCAACGCAGGACGAAGAGGCCTGCCACCGTGCACAGCGTGCTAACCCCGAGCGTGAACCCAGCGAACACGAGGATGGACTCGAAGGTCGCGGTCAGCACGAGTAGCACCGCCAACGCCGACTGCAACACGATGGCCGCGACGGGAACGCCATGGCCGTTGGTGCGAGCAAGGAAGCGCAGGGCCTCAAAGTCCTGCCCGATAACCAGTAGCACCCGGGGACCGGCCAGGGTCATTGCGCTGACCGTGGACACCAGGAGCAGCGCCAGTACCACGCCCATGATGGCGGCGCCGGTGCCGCCGAATATGAACTGCGCGGCCACGTAGCCGACCTCGAGTCTGCCGGCCATGGCGTCGACGGGCGCCACGTACAGGAACGTATAGTTCAGCAGCAGGTAGAGCACCATGACGATCCCCGTGCCGGTGAGCAGGATGCGCGACAGGGTCTCTCGGGGCCGGTCGAGTTCGTCGATCAGGTAGGTCGCCGCGTTCCAGCCGGTGTACGCGTAGTTGACGTAGATGAGTGCCACCGCAAACGCGCCGGAAACGATCAGCGGACCATCGCCGCGGGTGGGCAGAAAGTTGATGTCCTGGACGGTGTCGGTCAGCGTCCAGCCAAGAACACAGAATGCCGCAACGAGAACCACCTTGAGATACGTGAACGCGCGCTGAGTGCCGCCGCTGGCACGGCGTGTGGAGCCGTGAACCGCCGCCAGCGCGATGATCAGGGACGTTGCCAGCCACCGGGGCGAGAGTTCGGGCACCACTGATGCCAGGTACGTCCCGAAGGTGATCGCGGCGAGCGCGGTGGGCGCGGCGAAGCCGATGGTCGCCGAAACCCAGCCGGACACGAACCCCACGGCAGGGTGGTAGGTTTCCGTCAGGAAGTTGTACTCGCCGCCCGATCTCGGCAGCGATGCGCCGAGTTCCGCGTAGGACAACGCGCCGCACAGCGCCGTGACGCCGCCGACGAACCAGAGCAGTAGGATCACGAAGCCCGATTGGATTTCCAGCAGCTGAAAGCCGAGGCTTGTGAACACGCCGGTGCCGATCATGTTGGCGATGACGACCGCGAGCGCCGTGCGCGCGGTAAACGGTGCGGAAGTCAATGGATCTAGTGGATCGACGAGTGGGACGTACCACCACGAATCCTAACAGACCGATCCCCGAGAACCGCTGAAGGACGGGTGCCGTTGTACCGCTGGGCGCGACCGGGCATGCTGCATTGGGATCATCACTCGAGGCTGCCGTTGATGGACATCCATCGACTCTCGCTCTCCGACGTGACCCGCCGCGTCAAGAGCGGCGCACTCAACGCGGAGCGAGTCACCGAGGCCATGCTCGAGCGCATCGCGCGCCTCGATCCCGAACTCGGCGCCTACGTCGTGGTCCTCGCCGACCGGGCGATGGAGCGCGCACACGGACTCGATGACGCGATGGCTCGCGGCGAAGCGCCGGGGCCGCTCCAAGGCGCCACGGTTGCCCTCAAGGATCTGCTCAGTACGAGGGGCATCCCAACGACCTGCGGCACGACCGTGCTCGCCGACTGGCGTCCGCATGAAGACGCCACGGTGGTCGAACGGCTGGAGGCGGCCGGCGCCATCGTTGTCGGCAAGGTCAAGCTCACCGAGGGTGCGTACGGGGAGCATCACCCCTCCGTCGAGCCGCCAATCAACCCTTGGCGGGCGAACCGCTGGACCGGTGTCTCGTCGTCGGGTTCCGGCGTGGCCGTGGCGGCGGGTCTTGCCCATGGCGCCATCGGCACTGACACCGGCGGCAGCATCCGGTTTCCATCCGCCGCCTGTGGCCTGGTGGGCATCAAACCGACGTACGGCCGGGTGAGCCGTCACGGCGTCTTTCCGCTTGCGGACTCGCTCGACCATGTCGGCCCGATGACGCGAACCGTGGAGGACGCCGCGCGCATGCTCGGCGTCATGGCGGGGCACGACCCGCGCGATGCCACGTCGCTAGATGTGCCCGTTCCGACCTACACGGCGTTGCTGCGCGAGGGTCTCGACGATGTGCGGATCGGCATCGACTGGTCCTACGTGACGGACGATGTGGACGTCTCGGTGGTTCAGACCGTGCGCGACGCGCTGGGTGTTCTCACCGCGCTCGGTGCGGAGACCGTTGAGCTCCGGCTACCGGATCACACGGACCTGACCGACAACTGGGTGATCACCTGCGGCGCGGACTGCGCGCGCGCCCATGCGGCAACCTATCCTGCGCGCAAGGACGAGTACGGGCCGGCACTCGCCGGGTTGATCGAGACCGGCCTCGCGGCGTCGGAGGAAGCCTATGAACGGCTCGAACAGGAGCGGACGCGTTTCCGCGCGGGTCTGGACGCGGTGCTCGAGGGCGTCGACGCCATGATCGCGCCGTGCCAGCCGACGCCGATTGCCCATGCGGAGCGCTCACCGCCGCCCGACTCGGATACCCCGAGGCAGCGCTTCATCCGCTTCACCGCGCCGTTCGACTACTCTGGCCACCCGTCGATCACGCTGCCGCTCGACGTGGATTCGGACGGTCTGCCGCGGGCGTTTCAGCTCATCGGCCGACACCTCGACGAAGAGGGCCTCGTTGGCATCGGCAGTGCGTTCGAGCGTGCCGCCGGGTTCGACTACCCGACCTTGGACTGAGCGGGACTACTTGGCCGCGTATTCGCGCCGGTTGTTCGCCTTCGCGAGCTTCTTCTTTGCCACCGCGGCTCGCCATTCCTCCGGGCTGAGCTTGCCCCTCAGGTAGTTGCTGCCGAGGTAGAAGCAGTTGAATCCCCGACGGATCGATCCAGCGTGGTTGCGACCGGACCAGTGCACGGTCGTGGGCCGGAAGATGACGATGTCGCCGGGGCTCATCGTCGCTTCGAAGCGGTCGGGATGGTCGGACAGGTCCGTCGGCTGATCCGCCCGCAGGTGGGCGAACTCCTCTCGACGTTTGTGCGACCCCTTCAGGAACTGGAGACAGCCGTTTCGTTCGTTGGTCTCGTCGAGCGCGATCCAGGTCACCACGCCCTCCATGGCATCGGAATGCGGATGGACTTCCTGCTGGTGCTCGGTCTTGGTGAAGAAACTCGCGGTGGTGGGTTCCGGCTTTTGGCCGAGGAGCGTCTCGAGCACGGAAACCTGGGGACCGTTGTGCAGCAGCTCGCCGAAATATGTGTCCCTTCTCTCCAGACCCTTGGTGATATTGCTGAACATGCCCTCGTGGGATTCGCCCCGAGTCGCCGCTTCGGCCCGCTCGCAGATCTCGCGAGCCGCCTCGCGCGACACGAAATTCCGGATGATTACGACGCCATCGCGATCGAAGTCGGCCTTGAGCGCCGCCGCCTGTCCTTGGTCCACTTAAGGGCCCTCCCTTTGACGAACGCCAATTCTAGGGCTTGAGCCTGCCGAACGAACGCCTCACGAGCGTCGATGTTCACCCAAAACGGCTCTAGCCCGCATATCTCACCAAGTCGCTTGTGCCATGGCTCAACTGGCTGGTTCTTCATGAGTCTTCGGGTACTCTCGAACGATTGAAAATGAACAGACTGCGCTGGCCACGCCCTCGCGGGTCTCCCGGCCCTGTGCGCGCACGTGCTCCCTCGGGCGTAGGCCCCGCTATGCTCTCCCATGCGAGGGGCAAGCCCC
>VXPO01000098.1 GCA_009839505.1 Gammaproteobacteria bacterium | reverse complement strand
GGGGTGCGATTTCCGCCGCTGACACGGGGCCTGGGTGGGTCATCAAGGGTGGTTTTTTCCCTAGGCACCATACGCCCGCCCGCATTGGGGTGCTGCTGGGCGTCGACGGCGCCATCGAGGCGCCGGCCACGAACTCGGTCGTTCGGGACGATGTCCGCTATCCCACCGCCAGGGCCGCTCTTGGATTGACATCGTCGGGATTCGATGTCGCCTGGGTGACCAGTCGGGATGCAAGCGTCGAGGCTTGGTCGACACCACCGCCCAACCGTCGAGGTGCGCCGGCAGAGCCGGAGCCGGCGGCGGCAGCCCCGTGGAGGGTCGAAGACGCGCTCGGCGCGGGGCCAGCCTTGGTGGTGAACGGCGAGGTCAACGTGACCACCCGCGAGGAGGTGTTCTTCGGCACGGCGATTCCCTACACGCATCCGCGGACAGCGGCCGGCGTCACCGCGGATGGCAAGTTGCTGCTCATGCTCGTGGATGGTCGGCAGCGCGAAAGCCGGGGCGTCGCCTTGGAGGAACTGGCCGCGTTGATGGTCGGTGTCGGGGCGGAAGAAGCCTTGAACCTGGACGGCGGCGGATCGTCGAGTCTGGTGGTGAACGGCGAGCTGTTGAACAACCCCGCCGGGCGAGGGAGAGAACGCGAGGTCATGACAGCGGTGGGCGTGTTTTGCGACTAAGTGCTCCGTCATCCCTCCGACGTCGTGTATTGCAACGCCACAAGAGAAAGCCGCCATTGACGGGCATCTGAGGCCCCGCCTACGATGCCGCGGTTCGCTTGCTTGGGGGAAGCAGTGCCGCTTGCTGTCTTTGCACGCCAGGGTGCCGAAATCGCGTCTGCAGCCGCGGGTGGGGTCGAAGTCCTGTGGGCGTACATCGACCCTGGTGTGGCGGGCTTCGTCATCGTTGCGATTCTCGGGTTCCTCTCGTCGATCGGCTACCTTGCGCGGTCGTACATCGGGCGCGTGAAGCGCTGGCTGTTCGGTGGCAGTGATGCGGACGCCGACCCCGGTACCGACGGCGAGGCCGGCAAGGATGTCGGCGATGACGGCGATGACGGCAAGGGGGAGCGTTGCTGAACGCGGAGGGTGGCTCCTTCAAAGACCCGTCCGGGCGGGTCTACCTGGTTGATGACGGGTTCCGCGGGCGGCGCGTGGTCCGCGGATTGACCGCGGCAACGGCGGCCACGGTCGAAAGATTGCTGGCCGAGCCTTTCTTTGTCCGGTTGCTCGCGGACGGCGATGTCGCGGGGACCCGGCTCCTAGATCCCGATGACCCGGTAGCCGCTGCCATCGTGGATCGGGACTGGGCGTCGGTCGTCGAGCACGAAGCGGTCGACTTCCTGACCTGGCCCTACGAGTGGCCGTTCTCGATGCTCAAGGACGCGGCGCTCCTGCAACTGCGATTGTTGGACACGTGCGTCCGTAGCGGTTGGCTGCTCAAGGACGCCACCCCGTTCAACATTCAGTGGGTCGGTACAAGGCCGGTCTTCATAGACATTCCCTCGTTCGTGCCGCGGGAGGACGGCGAATACTGGCAAGGCTACCGACAGTTCTGCTCGCTGTTTTTGATCCCGCTGATGCTCACCGCGCATCTGGGCATCCCGTATCAGCCGTTGCTGCGCTCGAGCCTGGAGGGCATTCCCCCGGAAGAGGCGACGAGGTATTTCTACGGGCTGCGGCGGTTCAAGAGAGGCGTGCCGTCCCACGTCTGGTTCCCGGCCAAGGTCGAGGGATGGATGCGGGTTCGAGGCGGAGCCGGAGGATCGTCCGGTTCGAGGCGCAGGCAACCCGACACGGCGCTGCTGGCGTTGTTGGACGACCTGCGGCGTCTCGTGGAACGGCTGTCCTGCCGTCGGGCGACTCCGTCGGCCTGGGCGGGCTACTCGGATATGCATTCGTATGAAGCGGACGACTTCGAGCGCAAGGTGGCGTTTGTGGAGAAACACACCTCGGCGCGCCGACCGCGCCTGTTGTGGGACCTTGGCGCGAACACGGGAACATTCTCCCGCATCGCCGCGCGGCACTCGGAGGTCGTGGTCGCCGTGGACGGCGATCACCAAGCGGTGGACGTGCTCTACCGCGAGGCGCGCGAAGGCCGCCGGCGGAACGTCATTCCACTGGTCATGGATTTGGCGAACCCGTCCCCGGGCCAGGGCTGGGCGGGTCGAGAGCGGGCTCCGTTCGTCGACAGGCGAAGTCCCGACATGGCACTCTGCCTGGCGCTCATCCACCATCTGCGAGTGTCTGCGAACGTACCGGTCGCTCTTCTTGTCGAATGGCTACGGGGCTTGGGTGCCACGGTCATCGTCGAGTTCGTCGACCGCGACGACGAGATGTTCGTCAAGCTGGTCGAGAACAAGCGCGAGGACTACGCGGACTACACGCCGGAGAACTTCCGATCGGAAATAGGCAAGCACTTCACGATCGAGGACACGATGCCATTGAAGGGAGGCAAGCGGGAGATGCTGCTCCTGGAGCCGAAAAACCCGCCGTAGCGGGGCTCGTCCCCACCCGCGGTGGCGTCCCGGCTTCCTGATCGCTCGGGCCCGCAGGACGCTGACCCGCTCAATATGACCGCGGCAATCCCAGGACGTGCTCCGTCACGTAGTTCAGCACCATCTCCTGCGAGATCGGCGCGATGCGCTGGAGGCGGGCTTCCCGCCAATAGCGCTCGACGTGGAACTCCTTGGCATAGCCGAAGCCACCGTGGGTCTGTACCGCCTGGTCGGCGGCCTGGAAACAGGCGTCGGCCGCCAGCCATTTGGCCATGTTGGCTTCCGCGCCGCAGGGCTGGCCGTTGTCGATCAGCCAGGACGCCTTGCGGATCATCAGTTCGGCGGCATCGAGGCGCATCTGAGCTTCGCCGAGTGGAAACGACACGCCCTGGTTCATGCCGATCGGCCGTTTGAAGACGACGCGTTCGTTGGCGTAGTCCACCGCCCTGCGCATCGCGGCGCGGCCGATTCCCAAGGCTTCCGAGGCGACCAGGATGCGTTCCGCGTTCAGGCCGTCGAGGAGGTAGCGGAATCCCTTACCCTCGTCGCCCACCCGGTCGGTGACGTGCACGGGCAGGTCGTCGTAGACCACCTCGCAGGTGGCGACGGCGTTGCGGCCGACCTTGTCGATGGGCGAGATGGTGACTTCCGGACGCTGCAGCTCGGCGAACAGCAAGGTCATGCCCTCGGTGCGTTTCGCGACCGTCTCACGCGACTCGGTGCGCACCAGCAGTAATACCCGTTCAGCGTCGAGCGCCTTGGTGGTCCACACCTTGCGGCCGCGGACGATGTAGGTGTCGCCCTCCCGGCGGGCGGCCGTGGTGATGGATGTCGTATCCGTACCCGCATCGGGTTCGGTTACCCCGAAGGCAACGTGCAGGTCGCCGTTCGCCACCGGCGGCAGGTACTTCTGCTTCATCTCCTCGGAACCGTGCTGGACGACGGGATGCATGCCGAAGATCGACAGGTGAACGCTGCTCGCGCCGTTCATCGCGGCACCGGAGGCGGCGACCTCCTCGAGCACAATGGACGCCTCGGTGATGCCGCGCCCGCTGCCGCCGTAGTTCTCGGGGATGGCGATGCCGACCCAGCCGTCCTTGGCGAGCGCGTTGTAGAAGTCCCACGGAAATCGGTGTTCGCGGTCGCACTCGGCCCAGTAGTCGTCCGGAAAGTTCGAGCAGATCCGGCCGATGGCGTCGCGGATGAGCTGGTGCTCGTCGGTCGTTTCAAAGTTCATACGGCGATAGCATAGCGTCAAAGGGTGCGCTCGATGGCGGGAAAGTACTTCAGGAACTCGAGACGCCCGGTGGCATGGCGGAGGTAGCGTGAACAGGTGGCGGACACTTGGCGCGGTGGATGTTGCCGGATTGCAGGGCGCTAGACTCGATCTTTGGCGCAAGCATCGCCTGTGGTATCTGGCGGAGTCTGGATACCTGATCGACGGCTTCGAGAACAGGCCGGGCGTGCATCCGTGGCAGGGCGAGCACCTCGGCAAGTGGTTGCATGCCGCCACCCTTGCCTGGGTGGCGACCCGCGACGAGAAGCTCAAGGCGGAACTCGCGCGCAACGTCGAACGTCTGCTGGCCACCCAGTTGGCGGATGGCTACCTCGGTACGTATGCCCCCGAGTCCACCTTCGTCGCCAAGCCCGAGAACGTCCCCTTGGCGGAACCCCACGACGACACGGATCCACAACCTCGTGCTCCGAAGGAACGCAAGCGCCGTTTCGGGTGGGACGTCTGGACGCACCGCTACAACCTCTACGGTCTTCTCACCTTCGAAGCCGTGTTCCCGAACGAGCGCGTGGTCGACGCTTGCCGGCGAATGGCCGATCTGTTGATCGAGGTCTACGGTGAGGATGGGGCGGACATCACGAAATACGGAACGCGCAAGGGGATTTCCGCAACCACGCTACTGGAGTCGATGGTCATGCTCCACGAGCGGACCGGTGAAGCCAAGTACTTGGACTTCGCCGAGCACATCGTCCGCAGGATGGAAGCGAATCCGGGTCTCAGGCTGATGAGCACGTTGCGGAACGGGGGCAGCGTGGTGGGTCCGGGCGAGGGCAAGGGCTACCAGCTCATGGCCAACCTGCTGGGCTATCTCCGCCTGTACGGGTGTACCGGCAAGCGCGAGTACCTCGACACCGCGATCAACGGCTGGACCGTCATTAGGAACAACCACATCCTCGTCACCGGCGGCCCGTGGACCCGGCACATGCCTTACAACGGCAACCGCGAGTGCTTTGCCCACACCAGGGACTTCGATCCCTGGGAGGTTTCGGTGGAAGGCTGCTGCGACGCGACCTGGATCCAGCTCTGCCTGCATCTGTTCGAGCTCCTCGGCGACAGCGCGTACCTCGATGCCGCCGAGGTGACGCTGTACAACAGCCTGCATGGCCACCAGCATGCCGATGGCGTCCGCTGGTGCTATTTCACGGCTCCCAACGAGGTGCGGCCGGTCTACGCCGACAGGATTACCTGCTGCGCCTCGAGCATGCCGCGGGGCATGGAAATGATGGCAGATCACCTGGTCGGCGAGATCGACGGCCATCTGTCGATCGGTACGCTTGCGCCATGCACCGTGGCGCTTGGCGAAGCGTTCGGCGGAGGTACCGTGATAGTCGACGGGGACTTCCCCGCCGAGCCCTCCGCCGCGATTCGCTTCGAAGGTGGGTGCGGCCGGGCCTTTACATGCGAATTCAGGCTCCCGGCGGGCACGCGCCTGTCGGCGGTACGGGTCAACGGCACGAGCACGGAGGTCACGGTCAACGAGCGGGGTTTCCACGAGTTGCACCGGCGCTGGGAGAGCGGCGACGTGCTCGCCATCGAGGCCGAGTTCGAACTGCACACGCACATCCAGAGTGGAGAGGGTGGGCAGCAGTGGGTTGCGTTCACCCGGGGCCCGATCGCGCTGGCCCAGCGAGTCTCGGCAATCCCGGACGAGGAACCCTTTGATGGACGGCGCCCCGAGGCGGCGCAGGACATGCTCGCTGAGTCCGCGGACGGGTCGTTGGAGATCGCCGGTACGGGTCTCAAGCTGATGCCGTACCTGCTGACCTGCGCGGACGATTCGGGGCCGAAGACCTACTTCCGGTGCGGACCTCGAAGGCCAGTCGACGAGCGCGCCCTGCAATGACCCGGTTGCGAACCTCCTTCGCGCTCACGGTGGTAACGATCGCCAGCACGGGCGCTCACTGTCCGTGCGTACGGCGGATCTCCTACACCAAGAAGGGTCGATCTCGCTAACGCCGGCGGCGAGCTTCATCGGATCATCGGGGGATCGCGTCAAGGGCGTTCGACCCCCTCCGAGTCCGCTGTGGTACTTTCCCATCATGCAGCCGAGAAGCTCATCCAGCCGCCACTCCGACGCGACGCGTACGCTGCGGGCCGGTGCCCCGTTACGTGCTGGCTTGGCCGCGGCACACGCCGAAGCGCTGCACCGTCTCGTGCCGCCGGTCTACTTTGACGACGACGGCTACGTTTGCGAGGACAGTTCGCACTTGCCGGAGTCCGAGGTCCATTTCCCGATCCTGTCGTACTGGCAAAGCGCTCTGTACGCGCGCTATGCGGCGCTGGGAAGGCGGGTTTGCGTGCTCGCCGACATGCTGCTGCTCGTCGACCGGGAAGTGGGAACCGCAGCGGTGGTGCCGGACGTGCTCGTCGCCTTCGATGTCGATCCGGGCGACCGGCTGTCCTACAAGGTCTGGCAGGAACCGAAAGCGCCGGACCTGGTGCTCGAGGTGCTCTCGGAAGAAACCTGGAAGAAGGATGTGTTCCACAAGCCGGGACTCTACGCCGACCTCGGCGTGCGTGAGTACTGGATCTTCGATCCCCGGGGCATCCGTCGTGGGGGTCCGCCGCTGGAAGGCTGGCGTCTGCATGTCGACGCTGCCCATGATCCGCTTCCCGTGGCGGACGGGGCGGGCCATAGCGCGTTGCTCGGATTGGACCTGGTGCCCGAGGGTCGCAAACTCTGGTTGCGCGATCCCGAGTCCAACGAGGTATTGCCGGACTACGCCGGTGCAATGGAACTCCGTGACCGGGCGGAGCGTGCCCGTGACCGGGCTGAGCGTGCCCGCGACCGGGCGGAGCGCGCCTTGGAGCAGGCGCAGGCCGAGAACGCCGAACTGCTGGCACAACTGCGCAGGCTGCGCGCCGACGAGTCGTCTGAAGGCTGACGCGGTTGCGACGTTCCCTGCACTTCGTGCCCGGCGGCAACGACCGCATGCTCGCCAAGGCGCTCCGGACCAATGCCGACACGCTGATCCTGGACCTGGAGGATGCCGTCACACCGGAACGAAAGGACGAGGTACGGGGCGTCGTGGCAAGTTGGCTTGCCGACACCGACTTCGGCCCCAAGGAGAAGACGGTGCGCATCAACCCGTTGGGCACGCCCTGGGGCCACGCCGACCTCGAGGCCACGATGGCGACGCCGCCGGATGCCTACGTCGTGCCGAAACCGGACACCCTGGACGATCTCGACGCCATCGATGCGGAGTTGTCTCGGTTGGAGCGACGGCACGGTCATCCCGACCGGGGCGTCGGCCTGATACTGATTGCGGCCGAGACGCCGCTTGGGGCGCTAAACGTTGCGACCCTACCCCGGTGCCCGCGAGTAGTAGCCATGTCCTGGGGCGCCGAGGATCTGTCGGCCGCCCTGGGCGTGCCGGCCAACCGCGACGAGGCAGGCAACTACCTGCCGGTGTACCAGCACTGTCGGGTGGTGACGCTCTTGAGTGCGGCGGCGGGCGGGGTCCAACCCGTCGACGCGGTGTACGTCGACTTCCGCGACATCGACGGGCTCCGTGCGGAGTGCGAGGAGGGCGCCCGATTGGGCTTCACCGGCAAGATCTCTATACACCCGGATCAGATCGACGTGATCAACGCCGCCTTCACGCCTAGACCGGATCAGGTTGCAGAGGCCCGCGCGTTGATCCAGGCCTTCGAGGAGGCCGGAGTGGAAGGCAGGATGGCGTTCTCCTACAACGGCCAGATGGTCGACGCGCCGCACTTGAGCCGCGCCCGCGCGCTGGTGGAACGAGCCCGCGCTCTGGAGGAGCGCATCCGCGAAATCGAGGGCGAAGTCACGCGGGACGCGTAACGTCTGCACCGCAATTGGGGAACGTGCCATGGCCGATCGAACGAACCTTCTATTCATACTGACCGACGACCAGGGCTACTGGGCGATGGGATGTGCGGGCAACGACGAGATCCGCACGCCGAACCTGGACCGATTGGCAGCTAGCGGATTGCGCTTCACCGAGTTCTTTTGCGCTTCTCCCGTCTGCTCGCCCGCGCGGGCCTCCATCCTGACCGGACGGATCCCATCCCAGCACGGCATCCATGACTTCCTGCGCGCGGGAAACACGAACCTTGCTTTCGGCCAAGGGAAGCCGGGAGACGAGGGGATCGAGTACCTCGCAGGCCTCACGGCCTACACCGACCTGCTCGCCCAAGCCGGCTACCGGTGCGGCCTGAGCGGCAAGTGGCATATGGGCTTCTCAGAGAGGCCGCAGAAGAGCTTCGAATTCTGGGACGTCCATGCGTATGGCGCCGGATCGTACTTCGCGCCATCCATGATTCGCGAGGGAGTTGCCTACGAGCCGAGTCAGTATGCGAGCGACCTGTTCACCGACAATGCACTGAAGTTCCTTCAGGCGCAGCAAGGCACGGATCGTCCGTTTTGCCTGAACGTTCACTTCACCGCGCCCCACGCGCCGTGGCAGAGAGAGCATCACCCGGCCGAACTGTGGGACGACTACCATGCGAACTGCCCGTTCAAGTCGACTCCCGACGTTCCCATGCATCCGCTGCAACTGGCGAAAGAGGGGCCGTCCGGTTCGCTCGGTTCCACGGCACAAGCAAGAAAGGAAGCGCTCTCCGGATACTTCGCCGCCTTGACGCAAATGGATGCGAACGTCGGACGGCTGCTGGATTGGCTGGAGGAGAACGGCGAGCGGGAGAACACCCTCGTGGTGTTCTCGAGCGACAACGGCATGAACATGGGCCACCACGGCATCTACGGCAAGGGCAACGGCACGTTTCCACCGAACATGTTCGACACGTCCGTGAAGGTGCCGATGCTCATGTCTCGACCGGGGAGCATCCCCGAGGGCGAGGTGGTTTCCACCCTGCACAGCCACTACGACCTGATGCCCACCTTGCTCGAATACCTGGGCGTCGAGAATCCCGAGGCGGACTCCTTGCCGGGCCGCAGCTTTGCGGGCGTGCTCGAAGGTAAAGCGTTAAGTGGTGATGACCACGTTGTCGTCTTCGACGAGTACGGTCCCACGCGCATGGTCCGCACGGTCGATTGGAAATACGTGCATCGCTATCCCTTTGGCGATCATGAACTGTTCGATCTCGTCAACGATCCCGACGAGGAATACAACCTGATCAATCGGGATGAACACAGGGAGATCCACAAGATCCTGCAGACGAAGCTGGAGGTCTTCTTCGCACGGTACGCCGACCCGGGGCGCGATGGGTCACGCGAGGCCGTGCTTGGAAGGGGGCAGATCGACGTCGTCGGTCCGGCGGCGGAAGGCAGGAAGCGGTTCGGCGACGACCTCCTGTTCGAGAGAGACCGCCTGAAGGGAGCCGTTCGCGGAGTACTCAAGCCCTAGGGAAGCTCTGATCAAGAGCTTCCCTAGCGCGGCACAGGGATGTGCCGCCAAATTCGATGGCGCAAGC